>DAEV01000116.1:0-3142 GCA_002509495.1 Methanolinea sp. UBA473
GAAGAGGGGTCCGGAATAGGAACTTAAACAAATGATGTTCACGAGCAGCCGGGTAGCAGGGACCAATGGGGAATCACGAAGGCGGAATTTCTTCCCCTGCCGTTCCAGGTATCCTGCCCCGACGAGAACCGAGAGGTACCGGGAAACGGTCCCCTTCGGGATCCCTGTCCGGGACGACACCCCGCTGACCGTTACTTTCGGGTTACCAAGGACGTCCCGAAGCATCAGGACTCTCTTGTGAGATTTAAAGAGATCGGAGAGGATCTCATCAGGGGATGAAGAGGTCACAATCCTGATGTTTCACCGGCAGAAACAAAAAGTTTCCTGCCAGGAAACAAAAAGTTTCTTGGGATGAAACATTATGACGGTTCTGAACGCGAATATTCATGCATGCGGGGGCTCTATCCCCACACCCGGGCAAGTCACAGAATCCAAGGAAAAAGATTCCCGAATCACCCCTAGATCCCGACGTGATGAACCCTCGCCGCCCCCGAAGGGACGCCCCCGCGGCGGGATCAACCTGATGTACGTGATCTTGCCCCAGCACACGGGCTCATCGCAACGTGGGGATGCCCTCAGCGGCGGGGCCATCAGGCCCCAAGAGCGTCATCCAATGCTCTGTGCGGTATTTCCAGAGGGATTCAGGAAGAATAAATCGATTATTCCATTTTTTCTTCCTGGATATCAACTTTATAAACCTCATGCCCTATCTCCCCGCACCCGCCCCGGTACACCCACCACCCGACGACCCACACCAGCGGCACACCGATAGGGATTGTAAAACCCGCCGGACCGTTCAGGAAAAATCCGTACTGGGACATGCAGGAAGCGAGGAAGAAGAATCCTCCTGATGCAAGGAGAAGGCCTGGAAAGCGTGGATCGTGGTCTTTCTCCTCCTCTGCAAACGCGGCCATGAGCAGGAGGAGGGCGAGGATCAGAACGGCCACTCCAGCAGTCCAGAGGTAAACGGAAAAGGCGGTTTTGCCGGTGTAAAGTCCCATGGAGATGAATTCGAGATCGCGGGAGAAGGTGATGAGGGAGTCGCCCATGGAAAAAGTCTGGTACTTGAAGAACGCCCATTGAACCCCGGAAGCGAGCCATTCGCCGATCACGAAGATGTTCAGGGGGATTACGAACAGGAGAAGGGTGAGAAGCAGTGGGAACCTGCGATCCTTGAGAGGGAACATTCCTTAGAGGGTGCCATTTTAAAGACCTTTATCCATTCTGTTCCGTCTTCGTCCCCGAACCTGGATAAAATCAATTCCACCAATTCGTCTATACGGGAATCTACCGGTGAATTGGAGATTCTCCGCCCACCCTTACACCAACCTTTAAATACCTTCTGGATTTATAAACCATTACAGTGTCTTGCCCGTGCTGAGCGGGTAATGCGCGAACGCAAAATCAAGGTGTTGTGCTATGAAAATGATCAAGAATGATGAGGCAGTATCACCCGTCAAGACCGTGTCAACAGAAGACGCTGTGTCACCGGTCATTGGTGTGATCCTGATGGTCGCAATCACCGTCATCCTGGCGGCTGTTATTGCGGCGTTCGTATTTGGAATGGCGGGAACTACCAGCACTTCTAAAAACGTTGGAATTACTGGTTCGATGAAACAGAACGCAACGGGTACCCAATTCGACGCAACATTTGCCGGTGGTGCAGATCTTCCCCAGCTGGTATCTTACAAAATAAGGGTGGGGGCTAATGAGACGGCATTCAGTGGAACACCCGCTGTAGGAAATATTAGTTCTGCTCTGTTTGATCCAAATAAACAGCGCGTTATGGTGACTGGAAAATTCGCTGATGGATCAGAACAGGTTCTGTTCGACAGGCAGTATTAATCTTAACCTTCTTTTTTTGCCCTCTATCCTCAATTCCTCTCCTCCACGCTTTCGTGGTGTATTGTGTAGTATCGCTACATTTCGTAGCTTTTGATAGAACGTGAACGATAGATCCCCTACCCTGAACCTCACCACATTCAGCACCCCTCGGAAAGACTTAAAACCGTATCAGCCACATCCTTATTTTGTATGCAACCAAGTCATCAATTCCTTCCCCCTTTCTGACAGGTTGTATATGGGTGACAGAATGAAATCTGATGTACTACACACTAGACGCGGGACTCTCGAAGCCCGCCCATACCAGACGGGTCATCATGTCATTGGCCGGTCTTTTGGAAGAGAGAGAATGATCACAGTCGACGAGGAAATATCATGTGCAGAATAGCGGGCCCCCCCCCACAATGGCAACGCCTCCTACAGCTATGACATCCAGAGGGAGCTTAGTCTAACCTTCCCGGCCGAAGTAAAAAAAGTTACGTTCCGGGCAATGGGGTGAGCCTCGTGCGTTGCCGGAATTCGATTTTCTACGCTCACCGCGAGGTCTTCCACGGGAAACGCGGCATTAAGGAGGTGCAGTGATGGCGAAAAGGAAGAAGTGCCCGCACTTCTCTGCCCGGAAGAAGGGCAGGTGGACCACGATGGTCTGCACCCTCCCGGTCGGAATGCCGTGCCCGGACCCGCATTGCCAGGCACACCCCGAGTACCAGGAGCCGGATCGGGATGATGATGAGTGACGCCGCGATGCCCGATCCGCGGGGAGACCGCACCAGGGCCAGGAGCGCGGAGCACGAAGCCCGCGAGGACCTGCGCCGGCGCGGCTTCTCGGTGCTGCGGTCGTGCGAGACAGATGCACCGGTCCACCTGATCGCCTGGCAGCTGACGGGAGGCATCCTCCTCATTCGGGTCGTTGCGACCAGAAGAGCAATCGAGGGCGCTGCCGATGTCACGGCCCTCTGGCGGGACGACATCGACAGGCTGCGGACCCTCCCAATTCCGGCCTACTGCGAGATCCACATATGGGTCTCCACCGATCGGAAAGGCTGGCACCGCTACCTGGTGCTTCCCGGCGGTATCGCGGAGGACGTGGTATGATTTCCCCTGGTGATGCCACATGGCGGCCGATGAGATAGGCCGGGCACTCTCCCTCCTCTTCGCACCCGGACAGGTTATCGAGATACGGGCGATTACCGAGGAGGGAATGGCATCGGGGTACTTCGACGACCCCGAGGCCCTGGTCGCAGCGGTCGCCCCGCTGGATGCGAGCGGGACTGCCGGGATCTACGTCACCCTGAACGAG
>DAEV01000116.1:3156-3283 GCA_002509495.1 Methanolinea sp. UBA473
GGTTCCCGGTCGACATCGACCCGGTGCGGCCTTCCGGGGTGTCCTCGACCGATGAGGAGCACCAGGCCGCCCTGATAAGGGCGGCCGGGATCGCCGCCTACCTCGGGAGGGAACGCGGGTGGCCGGC
>DAEV01000124.1 GCA_002509495.1 Methanolinea sp. UBA473
CTCAATCGCGATCATTTCGAAAAATATAAAAAATTCTAAAGTATCTTCGAGCTCAGATATTGTATTTTACCAGAGATCGCAAGCAAGGAAATTTTCATTTTAGCTTATAAACCGCGCATCACATCATCATTTTCAATCAGGTACGCTCACCAGGGCTTCGCCCCTCGCCGCGTGGGCTGCCCCATTGGTTTATTCGAGAATAATAGAGGCCAAATTTTTGGCTCTATCACTCATCCGATTTCATACTTTCAACGATTTTTAATTTTAAGCATGAGTGAAGCAATTTTAAGAGAATCCTATAAATACTATTTAATTCACTATTGTTTTGAGGCAATTAAGGTGGCAGATTTACCAATTGCAGCAATTGTAAGAATTGCAAAGCAGAGTGGAGCAGAGCGTGTCGGCAGCGATGCCGCAGCTGCTCTTGTAGCAAAGTCGGAAGAATACCTTGCAAACCTTGTCAAGGAATCGAACAGGCTTGCAATGCATGCAGGACGGAAGACGATCAAGGAAGAAGATGTAAACCTCGCGGCAAAGTCCCGCTGACACCTCTTCCTTCTTTTGCCCTCTCGTACTGACCTGAAATTCTTTTTTTCTGATCGACACCACGATAGTAAGCACTGGTATCACTGAATCTGCGGTAATCCCCGGTCCACCCGGAATATCCAGTCCCGAATGGGATACCTTTCTCTCCCCTTTACGAGGCCTTCAGGGAGTCGCAGATCTTCCGGATGATCTCATCAGGCACCGTTACTTCTCCCCGCACACCGGCCACTGCAACCCACGTATTAATCGAGGCTCCGGCAGAGAGTGCCTGCAGGTCATTCCTTGCGGCGGGTGCAAGGATCTTTACGATCGCCTCCCTGTTCCTGATGCGGATCCCGTGGGTGACCTCGATCATTGCGAGGTGCGAGAACAGTGCCTGTGCCGTTCCGAACTCCCTGTTGCCGGAGATCTCCCCGTCCAGGAGATCCCGGTAAAGATCCAACGTTTCTATTCCGTGGCAGACGAGGATCACCCTCTCGATCGCGGGGTGGTAGGCAACGAATTCCAGGATCGTCCGGATCGCGATCCCGGCGGCCCGGGCACGGGGAAATCCGTAGGCACCGGTGCTGATCGCAGGAAATGCGATGCTGTGAAGATCGCTTAACTCTGCAAGGGCCAGCGAGTTCCTGTAACAGGAAGCGAGGAGCTCGTCCTCTCCGGCCTCACCTCCCTGCCATACCGGCCCGACCGTGTGGATCACGAACCGTGCCGGAAGCCGGTAACCACGGGTGATCTTTGCCTCGCCTGTCCTGCAGCCCCCAAGATTCCGGCACTCTTCGAGAAGTTCCGGTCCGGCGGCACGATGGATCGCCCCGTCCACTCCGCCGCCTCCCAGTAGTGATGGATTTGCGGCATTGACAATGGCATCGACCCGCTGCGTGGTGATGTCCCCCTCGATTACGAGGATTCGATCCGCGATTCCCGGAGGCATGATAGAGAGAACTATCCGGCCCGGAGGATAAGGGTTCGGTCAGGTCAGCCCATTCCCAGGGGGATGGTGGGGATTTTCTCGGGGATGGACCCGGGACGGAATCCTCCTTCTGCCGGCCATCGTTCATCCCAAAAGGATCCCATCATTTTTTCTTCCCAAAGGAAAGACCAGACCATGGTCAAGGATCATTCCCCATGGTGCAGGTTTCGTGGAATAAAGTGCTGATCATTCTGGCAATCGCGGTGATCATCGCCGTGATCGTGCTGTTCGGCTATTTTGCGTACCTCTTTGACCAGCACGCAAAGCAGAGCGAGCGGCACGATTTTCATTACTCCATCAACCTCTCGTACAATACCACGATTGAACACGTAACCCTCCTCCTCCCGGTTCCCGAACGGAACGGGACACCGCTTCTTCCCGGACTCCACGAGGACGGGATCCTCTACGGAGTTCCGTCCAGCTGGAATCTCTCGATGGAGTTGGTGAACGGCAGCCCCATGCTCGCGATACGGGCGGAGGAGATGATCCCCGAGTACCACGGCCGCCCGATCCCGATCGAACCGGGGCAGAGCCCGCTTCCGACAACCCTGGTCCCGGGGACCGGGTACTCGGAAGAGACGCCGATCCTGCAGCCGATCCACCTGGGCCTGATGCTGCAGATGAACCGGACCATCGACACCCGCGATCCGGTTGCCCACGAACCCGTCTTTGCCCCGGGCGGGGTGTTCATCGAGGGGAAGGTAAGCACCACCCCGTATGAAGGAAAGGAATACACCCACATTGTGCCGATCTTCGTCGAATATACATCAGAGCGTCCTGCTGCAGTATACATCCGCATCAGCATCCGCGGTACCAATTCGATCTGGAAGGGAGGTTGGGTCTACAACAGTTACGAGGACTCGGTAACGCTGGAGAGGGAAGAATCTCCGGGATGGGTGGACGGGAGGGGTATTCTCCGCACAGAGGAGGGTGTGTATTACAGTTGAGCAGGTGGGATTCTGAGCAGACCCTGAAGAAACTGATTTGCAGAGGCCTCCTTCCCGCGAGAGACCTTTATCCCGTACCGGCACATATGCCACCGCATGCCACCGGTAAAAACGATCGCGAGGACGTTTCCCGCCCGGCATACGCTTGAGGGTGCGGGCGTCCATCTCCACCGGGCGTTCGGGTCCGCCGAGCTCCCCCTCTTCGATCCTTTCCTGATGCTCGATGATTTCCGATCCAACCGGCCCGAGGAGTACCTGGCCGGCTTTCCCTGGCACCCGCACCGGGGGATCGAGACGGTGACCTACATGCTGGAGGGAAAGGTCGAGCACGGCGACAGCCTTGGCCATTCGGGGAGCGTCGAGGCCGGGGGTGTCCAGTGGATGACGGCCGGTTCCGGGATCATCCACCAGGAGATGCCAAAGCCTGTTGGCGGCCGGATGGGCGGCTTCCAACTCTGGGTGAACCTTCCCCGAAGCCACAAGATGATCGATCCGCGGTACCAGGAAGTCCAGGCATCGGGCATCCCCCTTGTCACCCCGCAGGAGGGCGTGAGTATCAGGGTCATCTGCGGGACGATGGGGGAGGTTGCCGGCCCGGTGCAGGAGATCGTGGGATTCCCGGAGTTCCTGGACGTGTCGCTCGAGCCGGACGTCCCCTTCTCGCACGAGGTGAAGCCCGAGCATACCGCTGCAGTCTACGTGATCGGGGGGTCGGGGAATTTCGACCTGCAGGGGGTGAAACTCGCCAACCGCACCATGATCCTCTTTTCAAAGGAGGGAAGAGCGGTCCATGTTCTTGCAGGGAGCGAGGGGGCGAGGTTCCTCTACCTCTCCGGAAAGCCGCTCGGCGATCCGGTAGCCTGGAGAGGCCCCATCGTCATGAACACCCAGGAGGAGCTCCGGCAGGCGTTCGAGGAATACCGGAAAGGGACGTTTCTTAAGAAGCGGTGAGCGGACAGGGGAAGGTAGATCCCAGTCCAGGTTTTATGAAAATCTGGTCTTGAGTCTCAAGAACTGCAAGTGGATTATTACCATCTAATTCTCGATTATAAGAACGTGATCTGGTCGGGGAGAACGGTGTTCCTCATTAATAGTCTTCATAAAAGCCTGTACTGGCCAAAACAGTTCTGCAATCCTCCACCGAAGCTTCTTCCCCGGGGTGTGGAGATATCTTCTCCCCTCCACCTCAAACCCTGCCCCGGGGCAGAGAAAGACCCACTATATCGCAGGGAGAATAATCCTATGATGCACCATGCCGTCCGACCGGATCACGATAGGGCGATTCTCGAGCCTCACCTTCCTCTCGCAGAAAGCGCTTCGGCACTATGACAGGAAGGGTATCCTGGTCCCCGGGATCAAGGACAGGTTCACCGGATACCGCTATTACACCGTCCCGCAGATCGAGAGTGCGCTGAAGATCAAAACGCTCTGCAACCTCGGGTTCGGTCTTGCCGAGATCGGGGAGATCCTGTCTGCACTCTCATCCGGGGACAAGGAGGCGGTCCGGAACCTGATCGCAAGGCGACACCGGGAGACGCTCTCCGAGATCGAACGGCTGGAGAAGATCACGTCCCTGATGATCGAGAACAGGGATTTTTCGGAGTTGTTTGCCATGAACGTATCAGAACCTGCAATCAAGGAGATCCCGGCCATGAGGGTGCTCTCCGGCCGGAGAACGGGTACCTACGAGGAGGTTTGTTCGGGTGTGTCGACCGCACTGATGGGCATCCTCCTCTCGCCCGAGAACCGGAAGAACGGAGTTGTGATTACCGGCCCCTGCCTGTCCCTCTGCTACGACGGAGAATACCGCGAGACCGATGCCGATCTCGAGATGGCGATCCCCATCCACGGCCAGGTGGCGATCCCGGACCCTTCCTACACAGTCCGGACTCTTCCTGCCGTGAAGGTCGTATCGGTCGTGTACAAGGGGCCATACGAGCACGAAGGATTTGCGGTCGCATTCGAGAACGCATTCCGGTTTGCAGCGGAGAAGGGATTCGAGACGACCGGACCCGACCGGCAGGTGTACCTCAACAACCCTGATGAGACGCCTGCCGAAGAGCTGCTGACCGAGGTCCAGATCCCGATCGCCGGGTAACCCTCCTTTTTTTCGGTATCAGGAACTCCCAAATAAAACATCTGGTGGATCTTTTTACGCTACCCGCGCCCGAAGGAACCACGTGGCAGTTCATCGCTTACCGTATCTCGATCCCGGGCAGGCTGCCGCAGATCCACCAGGTATCATCGACTTTCTTACGGTATACAAGCGCGGGGACCGGCCTTTCTGATCCGCCTGTGCGGCCAGGGATCATCGCGTGCACAAATCCGGTGCCGTTCCTGAGCATGCTTATCCCGGTAAGGGTCGTCTTCTCACCATACTCATCGGTTGCGTCCAGGAGGTTCTTGCCGACTTCCTCTTTCCTGGTGGGATCGGCAAGAAGGGTCCCGTCCGCGCTCTCCGCACAGATATTAATCCCTCCTCCCGCGAATGTTCCGTCCGGGTTCCCGATCTCGGCAAGTGCCTGTTCCTTTCCATATTCCCGGGTATAGTTGACTGCCCGGGTGACAGCGGCCACAAGATCCTCCGGGTTCTGACTCCGGACCTGCACGCCCGTCAGGCTCCCCGATCGGAGTTGGGTATAGTCCGGGTTCAGGATTGAGGCAGAGACCCACCACGTCTCATCGACCGGAATGACATAGGACAGTTTCGGGGCAAAGACCCACGTCCCGTTCACCGGGATCTTCTGGGTGGTGTGGGCAAAACCCCCGCCACGCTCTGCAATATCCGTCAGCTGGGCGATTGTGGCGACGGTATCCTGGTCTGTAGTGGGTCAGGATAAGCCCCTCTATCCACGGAGCATAGGGATGCGCCAGGTTCTTCTCGTGGAAGTCGTAGGCAATGATATACAGTTCGCCCCGGATGAAGGGCCCGTCCGGGTCGCGGAATGCATCCGCCGACTGCTCCATTCCATTCTGTCGTGCATACCCTGCAGCGTTTTTCACGAATGCAACGAGCTCTTCAGTTGTGATGGCCGGATGCTCATCCTTCATCCCGGTGACGGGGAACGTTGTTCCCTGGTTCTCGTAATGCCCGGCGCCGATGTAGTAGGTCGGATCAATGTTCACGACATACGAGACCTTGGGTTCAATGGTATAGTTCCGGGATGGATTTGGGTAATTGTAGCTTACGAGCCCCTTCCCCCGCATCCCGGTATCCACGAGGTTTTTCACCAGTGGAATCCCGTATGCGTCGACCATGTACAGGATGTTCGTCCCGACGATCTCGTGCTGGAATGGTTCGGCAAGGGCATTTCCATGCACATCTTCGGAGAAAATGTAAAGTTCTCCCTGGTTGAACCTGCTGTCCGGGTCGTTGAACTCTTCGATGGCCTTCTCCTTGCCCACTTCGCGGGCATACGCCGCTGCTGCGTCGACATAAGCGATCACATCCTCTGTGGTGACGGAGGCTCCTTTCGGGGGAACCGGGAGGGTAGTGGGTGTTGGAGTGGGAGTTACCGTTTCAGGCGTTGCAGGGTGGGTGCATCCCGCAACAAGGATGCATGCAACAAGGAGGACGATCCCACAGCAGGAACAGGTCAGGTAGCGCATGGTATTTCCGGTATATGGGCCGAGAATAATAAAAATAGTGACTGAAGTTACCTGGTCTCCCCTGCAGGATGCGGGCACTCATTCGCAATCGTAAACAGACCCCGTACAGATTGTCAAAAGTTCCTGACTGAACGTTGCACCCTCCCCGAAGAATGCCCGGTAATCGTTCCGGCTGCCAGTCTTTCCGGGCCCATCCTCCGGAAACAAGCGATACCGTCTCCCGGGATTGTCGTGAGAAAGAACGATCCCGGGGGAATGAACATTCCGCGAAGGGGAAGACAGGGCAGGGCCGGGCCCGGCGATTCCCAATCTTCATGCACGATCACGGCACATTCCTTGTATCAGGTGCAGGAAATGGAACCCCGGGACCGGTTATTTCATGATGCAGTCATCGACTTTTTACCGGACGCCACGCTGGTCATCGATCGGGACGGAAAGGTCATCGCGTGGAACAAGGCGATGGAGGAACTGACCGGGGTCCCGGCGGAGGATATGCTCGGGAAGGGCGACTACGAGTATGCCATCCCGTTCTACAGGCAGAGGAGGCCGATCCTGGCGAACCTCGTCTTCCTTCCCGGGGCCGAACTGGAGGAGAAGTACGATACGGTGGTCCGGATCGGGGACACCCTGGTGGTCGACATCTTCATCCCGGACTTCAGGCCCGGCGGTGTGTACCTCTGGGCGAAGGCAAGCCCGCTGTACGATGACGGGGGCAATGTCATCGGGGCGATCGAGACGATCCGGGACATCACAGAGCGGAAGAGGACCGAGCAGGAGATGGCCCGGACGACCCGCGAGATGGCGGAGATCATCGACTTCCTGCCGGACGCAACGCTCGTAATCGACCTGGAGGGAAACGTCATCGCGTGGAACAAGGCGATGGAGGAGATGACCGGGGTCCCGGCGGAGGATAT
>DAEV01000049.1 GCA_002509495.1 Methanolinea sp. UBA473
GGGATTGGTGTCCGGGTGGCGGTTACCGTGGGGGTATTGGTCGGGGTGGGGGTCTGGGTGGGGGTTATGGTTGAAGTCGCAGTGGAGTGGGTCTCCCGTATGGTGAACGATCCCGAACCGGAATATGCCTTCACCAGCACATAGTATGTACCGAAGAAGGGATTTGACAGGGTGATGCTCTCGTCCGCCGAACTCGTAAATGCCGCATAATCGTAGGAACTTGTTGTCGGCACCGATCCCTTCCGAATATACAGGTCGAAATCCGCATCGGCGGGTCCGTCGAGCGTCACTGTGCAGCCGGACACTCCACCTGGCAGACTGAAGGAATAGGTTGCCGTTCCTCCGGAACCGAGTGACCCCGTGACTGTTTTCCCGGTGATGTCCCCGCCGTTGATCACCTGGGTTGAGGTGGGGGTCGGGGTCGCACTGAGCGGGTAGATCTCCACTTCCGAGCCCGTGTCCCCATCCGTGATCTGCGGGTGCTGACTGGATTTATAATTGATCGTCGCAGCCCTGGCGGAATAAAACGCCTCTTCCACGGAGATCCACTGGTCGTTATCCGTGTTCGCAGATGCTTTTGTGAGACCTTCCACCAGGAAATAGGTGAAAAGGCCGTTTTGAAGTGCGGAGATATCCCATGAATCTTCATCGTCATCCGCTGCCGTCAGGACCAGATACTTCCTTCCATTGATATCCCGGGTTAAATCTCTCGCAATCCCATCATCCAGGATGATATCCGTGGAACTCACTGTACCAGGGGGCTGGGCCGGGTTTCCCCTAAGGGTCGTCTTGGTCATGCCGCCGCTGCCGCATGTGTCGATGATGCAGACTGTATTCCTGGAGCTCACGGAAGTGAGCCAGGTCTGCAGTTCGTCATCCGTGATATCGTTGGCAAAGGAGTTATCGAGCGCGTCGTACGGGCATAGTGTCTCCTCGTATCCGTCGGACTCGTCGATCGGAGCCGCATCCAGGAGTTGCCGGTATGTGCCATGCCCGCTGAAATAGAAGACAACGAGATCGTTGCTGCCTGTCCTCGAGGAAAGTTGAGAGATCGCACCCCTTATCGCGCTCTTTTTGGCCTGGGAATCCTTGTACGCAAACACATGGGAAGAGGGAAACCCGCAGTTGTTTACAAGAACGGAACGCATATCATCGACATCATTTCCCGGAAAATCCAGATCTTCGATATACTGGTAGTTAGTGACACCGATGAGGACTGCCCATTTGTTGTCGTAGTCTGAATCCGCTGCGACTACACAACACAGGACAATAAGCGCCAGGAGCACCGCTCCCCCTTTTCCCACGTAAGATACTCTGAAAGTTGCCATTTGGACTCCCCCGCAGCACAAGAAAAAATGTTCCCGTGATTATAACCCATAAAGAACCTAAAGGATTTCGATCATGACGGTAAAATCCTGGTTATCGAGATCCTTGCACTCCTGTCGGTCTCAACCCGGTGATCATGTAAATAGCTGGAGTGTAAATAATGAAAGCAAGAAATGCCCGATGAATACCAGGATAAACCCCTTGCCGCCTGGATAGGCAGGGACAGATACCGGGATGCGATCCTGCCCTCTCTTACCGTCATTCTGAAGACAGGAGGGTGCCGGTGGAACCGGTGCAGGATGTGCAGCTATCGCCATGAGCGGTACGGCCCAATGGAACCCCGGGAACTGGAATGCCGCCTTCTCGGCCAGCTCGAATGGATCCGAAAGGAATTCCGGATCAGTGAAGTGGAGATTGTCAAGATCTATACTTCGGGGAGTTTCTTAGACCCTGTAGAAGTTCCCGAACGGATTTTGGACGTGGCAGCCGAACTATTTTCGGGAAAACTGGTTATTGCAGAGACCAGGCCTGAATTTGTCAACGAAGAGGTTCTCACCCGGTTCAGAGAGCGGATCGATACCGGGAGTTGGGAAACACCGCTGTATCTGGCGATAGGCGTCGAGACCACAAATGATCATATCCGCGAAAAATGCATCGGAAAAGGATTTACCTTCCAGGACTTCCTGAGAGGGGCGGATACCGCCCGGATTGCAGGAGCCGGGGTAAAGGCCTACCTTCTCGCAAAGCCATTGTTCCTCACCGAGAAAGAAGCGATGGACGATATGCAGACATCGATCCGGGAACTGAAAGGACATGCGGAAATGATCTCCATGAACCCGTGCACCGTCCAGCGTGGCACAGAACAGGAATGGTACTGGAAACAGGGGGCTTACCGGCCTCCGTATTTATGGAGCATCCTCTCCATCCTCCGTGATTCTCCGGTGCACCTTAGCTGCGATCCCCTGGGTGGAGGGCAGTCCAGGGGCCCCCATAACTGCGGAAGATGTGATCAACCCCTGGTGAAAGGTATAAGGGACTATTCCCTTTCGGGTGACCGGCTCCTCCTCGACGAACTTTTCGATACCTGGTGCCGGTGCCGGGAGGAGTGGGAGTTTGTCCTTTCGGAAGAGAAACCCTATTGTATGCCGCTCACCCGTTAACTGCCGCCGCTCTGCAGTTCGAGCTGTTTCTCGAGCAGGGGTAGGAATGTCCCTGCGTCGCTTACCACTCCTATCGCCTGCATCGTCCCCCGATCCATCAGTTTGGTCACCGAGGAAGGATTGATGTCGACACAGATCGTCTTCACGGTGGAAGGCAGGCAGTTCCCCACCGCAATGGAATGAAGGAGTGTTGCGATCATCAGGACCATACTGCAGTCCTGGACATGATCCCGGATCGCATCCTGGGCAACAACCGCATCGGTTACCACATCGGGGAGTGGCCCATCGTCCCGAATGGAACCTGCAAGGATGAAGGGGACGTGCGTTCTTACGCATTCAAACATGATTCCCCCGGTAATGACACCGTTCTCCACGGCTTTCTGTATGGACCCGGCCCGTATCACCTCCGAAATGGCATAGAGATGATTCTTGTGTCCTCCCGTGACAGGCTTTCCTGTGGCAAGGTCCATCCCGAGGGATGTACCGAAGAGGTTATACTCGATATCATGGGTGGCCAGGGCATTCCCTGCAAAAAGCACGTCGATATATCCTTTCCGGATGATGGATGCCAGTGAACGTGCAGCTCCCGTGTGAATGATTGCAGGGCCGCCCACAAGCCCGATCTTTCCCTTCTTTCGCTTGATCGCAAGGATCTCTCTGGCTACTTGCGCAATGATGGTCTCGCTGGGCCGTTCCGGGGAGACGGTTCCATGCATGAACTCGAACGTGGAGACCTGCCTTGGTCTCTCCGGGGGATTCACCTTGACCCCCTCCACCCCCACCACAACCCTGTCCCCTGCTTTCAACTTGGAGAGTGGGGTGCAGAGCGCCCTGCTCCTGTCGAGGTCGACCACGATCAGGCAGTCCATCTCGATATGCCCGACAGGGATCCAGGTTCCCCTCACTTTCACATCCGTGGGGTGATGAGTGGTGGAGTAGAATCCCTTCGGCACAATTCGGTCTCCCTCTGCAGGAATGAGAGCCGCATCTTTCACTTCCGGGGGCCTTGCCCCGAACCGGTGGATCTCTGAAAGGATGGCAAGGACAGATTCTTCGGTCTCGGCGGAGATGCGGAGCTTCGCATAACTTGGATCGGCCTTCTTTTTACCCACGTCAAAGACGATGATCTCGAAATTGCCGCCCATATCCATGATCTTATCGAACACCCTTGTCATGATGCCCGAATCGATGATGTGCCCTCCGAGCTCCACTTCCCGTGAGACCTGCATGCCTAGGTTTCGGTCACGATAGTTTAAATTATTTCTGACGATTTGCCTGTAAATGTTCCCTTTGCCTCTCAAAGACCGCTAAAACAGAGAATTGGGAGAACACTAAACAAATTCTTCATCCAGCCATTTCTGCGCCAGCGCCAGGTCTTCCCTTGTATTGATATTGAAGGCCAGTCGTGGATCCGGGACCAGAAGCTGCAATTCATCCTGAGGACGGGTAATCTCCGCCCCGGTCAGAATATTGACCCCTGCCGGGCAGGCCTCAACCCCATCAATCCACTCGAGATATGCCGGCCGGCAACCATGCCGGGCGGTCAGGTTCAGGGGCACCCAGGTCGAGAGAGCTTCCCTGCCTTCTTCTCGGTACCGGTCCAGGATGCAGGAGACGGTCTCCTTCCCAAGGAATGGGAGGTCTGACACGCTCGTGAACAGCGGTTCATCCTCTCCCAGGGCTTGGACGGCTTCGATGATATCCTCCATGAACCCTGCCCCGCATGCGGCATAATGTTCGATTCCCCTGGCCCGGCACCAGTTCTGCGTATAAGGTGTTTTTTTCGAGAGAACGATCACGACCTCACATCCTGCGCCCTCGAAGGCACCGACAACATACTGGACCATGGGGATACCACGAATCGTCACGAGAGGTTTCTCTCCCAGTCCAAGGCGGCTTCCCTCCCCTCCGGCAAGGATCAGTGCAAGCATGCGGAAAAAGCCTCGATCAGCCGTTCATTCTCATCCCTTGTCCGGACGGCGATCCGTATGGAATTAGGGAGGCCAAAGGAATGGCAGTCCCTGACGAGGATTCCCTGCCCCAGGAGTTTTTTGCAGAGCCCTGCCACGTCGTAAGGAAACGTAAGGAGGAGGAAATTCGCCTGCGATGGTGTTATGTGGATCGAAAAAGGACGGAGATTTACGATGATCCATTCCCGCTCCTTCCGGATTACCCTCCTGGAGCGATCCAGTTCAGTCGTATGACGGAAGGCTTCGAGCGCAATCCTCTCTGCGAATGCATTCACGCTCCAGGGCGGCCTGAGGATCTCGAGACGCTGTACCAGGGATGGGTCACCGAATCCGAATCCGAACCTGATCCCGGGCACTGCGAAACTCTTGGTCAGGGACCGCAGGACGAAAAGGTGCGGATCATCCAGGTCCGCCAGACTCTGGGATGGATCATCCGAAAGATCGATGAAGGCTTCGTCCAGGAAAAGTATTCCTCCTTCCTCCCTGCAACGGTCGAGGACGGAAAGTACCTCTTCCCTGGGCAGGAGGGTGCCCGTCGGATTGTTGGGATTGCAGAGGAACGTTACCCGGACCGGACCGTTCCCCCCCCTGCCTGCTCCGGCCAGCGCGGCGGAGAGCTCGTACTCGCCGAATGTTGGCTCGAACGTAACATACCTGTCGCCGGGCGAGAAGACGGCTGCACAAAAGATCCGGAGTATCTCGATCGAGCCGTTACCCAGGGCGATCTCCCCAACGGGTCTTCCAAAGATTCCTGAGATTGTCTCGCGGAGAACGGTGTAGTTGTCATCAGGGTAGCTGGTGAGGTAGTCCCACGGGAGATCGTGTGGGATTGCGGGCGGGGCAGGGTTCAGGCTGGCGCTGAAATCCAGCACCCGCGCCCCCAGCGCCGCCTCGATCATGCGGGCCGTTCCGCCGTGGATCACCTTTTGCGGAGTGTCGCCGTTCACTTAAAAACCCCGAAATGATAAAAGAAATGTGTGGAGACAATACTGATAAACTGATGGAAGTGAACCTGCTCCCAAACAAACAAGTAGAAATATTTATATACTATTTGGTATAAGTAGGATTCATCTGCATAGTCAGACATTAGAAAGCTCTAGGACTGACACATGTCTGACAAATGTCAGACTACTGTCATATTAGGAGAAAATAATGAAACGCATCACCCTCAGACTGCCAGACCAGCAGATCGAACTGCTCGAGCAGATGGTGGCGGCAGGGGAGTTCCCCACCATCTCCGAAGCGGTGCGGGATGCGGTGCGCCAGCTGATCGAAAAGCGGGCCGGACGCGTCCTTAAAGAGAGTGACCAGGTTTCATTCAAGGTTTAGGAGGGTACACAATGCAGAGTATCATCAATGAAGCGCTGAAAAACTCTGAAATTGAAAGAGAACTGCAATCACCCGCCGGTGTTCTTGACGACGACTTCGTGGGACAGCCCCGAATCGTCATCATCGGCTGCGGAGGTGCCGGGAATAACACCATCAACAGGCTGCATCATATGGGTGTTAACGGCGCGGAAACGATCGGGATCAACACGGACAAACAGCACCTGGACATGATTCAGGCCGATAAGAGGGTACTCATCGGCAAATCGCTTACAAAGGGCCTGGGTGCAGGTGGCTATCCCGATGTAGGAAAGAGGGCTGCCGAGATGGCCCGTCCGACCCTTGAGGCCATGCTGGAGAACGCAGACCTCGTCTTCATCACCGCAGGTATGGGAGGCGGGACCGGAACCGGTTCCGCACCCGTGGTTGCCCAGATTGCCAAGGAGCAGGGGGCCATCGTGGTGGGCATGGTGAGTTATCCCTTCCAGGTTGAGAAGGCGAGGCTCATCCGTGCCGAGGAAGGACTCGAGTCGCTTGCTGCGAATGCAGATTCCGTCATCGTCCTGGATAACAACAGGCTAAAAAATTTTGTGCCCAACCTCCCGCTCGGACAGGCGTTCTCAGTGATGGACCAGCTCATCGGTGAGACCGTCAAAGGGATCAGCGAAACCATCACACAGCCCTCGCTGATCAACATCGATTATGCCGATGTCAGGGCGATTATGAGCAAGGGAGGTGTTGCGGTGATGCTGGTCGGGGAGAGCAAACAGCAGAACAAGGCCGAAAGCGTTGTCCGCGAGTGCCTCTCCAACCCCATGCTGGACATCGACTACCGCGGCGCCACTGGCAGCCTGATCCACATCACCGGAGGCAGTGACCTGACCCTCCAGGATGCCGAGGAGATCGCCTCCTCGCTCACCTACGAACTCGACCCCCATGCAGATGTCATCTGGGGCGCCCGTGTTCGGAACGACATGGAAGGAAAGGTCAGGGTCCTTGCAATCATGACGGGAGTCCAGAAAGGCAAGATCATGGGCACCAGGGTTTCCTACAAGTCGATGCTGGAAGACCTCGAGCAGAAGAAAGAGCACCCGGTTGCACCACAGCTTCCGAGGAACAGAAAGGCTCGCGAACAGACCAGCGGAGGTACATTACTGGAATGGGTAGGGTAAGAGAGAAAGAGAATTGCACACCACCTTGAAGCACAACTGCAAATCTGGAATTCGGTAATCTGTCACGATCAATATTACCGGCATTCCTCTTTTTTTATCACTCATAGACGAATTGTTTCCCCCGCATCCCCCTCTGCGAAACCCTTATGTTGTTGTATATCCTCTGAATAATAGAAAGTCCTCGGGATCATCCCTCGCGAAGGATTGCAGGGTGTGGGTTTCGCCCAACGGCGTTTTCTTCACCTTTCAGGTATCGGGAGTTGAACATGATGAACAGCCATACGAACAAAGGCCGTAATGCGGCCGCGGGGCTTTTTTCAAACGGTATGACCGGTATTGCATACAGGCGGGTCCATGTGCCCTCCGAACGGCAAGGTCTCCCTTGGGTAAATTTCTCTTGCGCTGTTCACGGGGATATCCTGCATTCCTTCCGGGAAGGTTCCGCACCCGACCAAGGCGTCGAGGATGGAAGAGCATGTTGAACGAACTGATTGAAAAGAGAAAAAAGATTCTTGCCGAGTCTGAACAGCATAAGAACCGCAGAAACGAGCTCAACGCCCTGGCCAGCAAATGGGCGCGGGAACGGAACACCCTCAATAACCAGACCCGGGAATTCGTGGAAGAGGCCCAGAAGAATAAGGAACTCCGGGACCAGTTCAATACTGAAGTCCAGAACCTGAAAGACAAGCGAAACCAGATCAACGAGCAGGCGAACGGACTCTTCGACGAGATCGAAGTCTTTAAAAAGGAACACGGCGGAATACGCAATCGTGGCCTGAAGGAACTGCAGAAGCAGATCGAGCNNTGAGGGAGCAGGAAGCCGAACTCGAGCAGAACAAGGAGATCAAGACAAAGATCTCCCAGGCCCGGGACTTTCGCAAGGAAGCATCAGACCTTCATGCGAAAGTGACCGAGATGGCCGAGCTTGCGCAGAAACACCATGACATGATGGTGGAATTCTACCGCAAGGCGGATAAATCGCGCGAAGAGGCGGATGCGGGCCACAAGAACTTTGTGGAAGCCCAGGAATCGGCGGATGCGGAACACAAGTACTTCATTGCCTGCCAGAAAGAGCTCCGCGATTACGACAAGGTGATCAGCGGCCTTCGGAAGAAGACCAAGAAAGCCAAGGTCTCCAAGGAACAAAAAGCAGTCCGCAAGGAAGCCGAACACCTCTTCAAGATGTTCAGGGCCGGGGAGAAACTCACCACGGACGATATCCTTCTCCTGCAGCGTTCCAAACTCATCTGACCTTTTTTTCCGGGCGAAGGAATGATTTAATAGATTCATTGCGATTCCTAAGTAATGCAGCAGGGGCGTACACTGGTCCTTTCAGTGGATCGTGATGACGATATAGGTTATAAGGCAAAGGTGGCAAGTCCTGTGGTCGGGCGTGCCGCGTGTCTTGCAGCCGCAAACGCCCTGGGTCTCGCGGATCCTGAAGATTCCGACACGAATGCCATCTTCCAGGCTGTCAAGATCTATGATGAACTCCTGTCCAGGGGAGAGGACGTGGAGATCGCATTGGTATCGGGAAACCACATGCACATGATCGAAGGGGACCGGAAGATCGCCGCCTCCCTTGAGAAGGTCGTGCACGAGACAGGGTCTACGAGTTGCATCGTGGTGACCGACGGAGCGGAGGACGAGTTCGTCATACCCATCGTCCAATCAAGAATTCCCGTGTCCAGTATCAACAGGGTGATCGTCAATCAGATCCCCAACCTCGAGGGAACCTACTACATTGTCAAGAAGCTCTTAAACGATCCCAAGGTGGCCAGGTTCGTTCTCGTCCCCATCGGCCTCGCGATGCTCCTCTGGGGGATTGCTTACCTCCTGGACCGACCCCAGATTGCGAATTTCACCGTCGTGGCTGCCATAGGGATCTACCTGCTTTACCGGGGATCGGGGATCGACGAGGTGTTCAGTGGATTCGCCAACGCCCTCCGGACGTCCCTGACACGGGGGAAATTCTCATTCTTCACTTACATTGCGGGAATTCTCCTCGTAATCGTTGGGGTGATCATGGGACTGATGAATCTGCTCGTATACTATATCGAGATCGGGCTCCTGCTTTACTTCCTGATCTTCGTATATGGAGCAGTGCTATGGCTCGCCCTGGCCGGGATCGTCTCTTCCATCGGGATCATCATCGATAACTATTTCTTCGACAGGGAGAGCCTTGGGAAGGTGATCGTCTTCCCCTTTTTCATCGGGGCGATCGGACTGATCACCTATGGTGCGAGCGTGTACGCAATTGCAATGAATAATATCCCCGATTTCCCGTATACAACGTCTTCTGCACTCAGTTATATCCTCTACGGGACGCTTGGAGGTCTGATATGCGCACTTTCCGGCATCGGCATCCGGTACATGGTCAACCGGTACCTTGAGTCCCAGAGCACCGCAGAAATAATTGAGCTGGTATGAGCTTCCACTCCGGCCTTTTTTGAGCCACCGCTAAAAGGGTGGGGTCTCTCACTAAGTCGGTCCCTTTTCAAACATCGGAGGTCTCCCCGGGCTATTTACTTCTCCGTTGAGGCGATCCACGTTCAGTGCTGCCAGGTTTCACTGATGGAAAAGCCCCGTGTCTTTTAAAAAAGGACTTCATTACATGGGCGAATCAAAATAGCCCAGCCCGTTCGGCAGTTCCCTTGTAGAAACATACTCGCGTGAGGCCTGAGGGGTCGTGACCCGGAGGCTGGGGATAATCACGTTGAACTGGTGGGAAGGGAACCAGTAGATCCCCCTGCCATAATTATACGAGACATCTTCCACCACCAGTTGTGCCCTGTTCATGTCGATCCGGGTTACCTGGGCATCCTCATAATTGAGGACACGAACGATCCGGGACTTTAGATCCTGCTTGCCAAGAAGGAAAACGATTACCTGGGTGGGCTCATCGAGCGAATACCGGACATCGATATTTGCCTTGCCCTTATCGAGGGTGATATCCACATTCTCGATGGTGATATACCCATACTTATCCTCGTTCCCGGCAAGGACCGGCACTGCGGAAGCTGACAATAGGATTACCAGAACTACGATAGCCCAGCCTCTCATATCCATATACGAATGGGGGTGGGATTCTTATATCTTTTCTGGTAGACCCCTAAGGAAGAATTCCAGTAAAATTTCGAGATATTTGGGAAAATACACCTTTATTACAAGAATATAGCGAAAAAGGGAATCATAAATTTAATATAGATCCTCCATCCCTACCCGGGCAGGGGATCCTGGTCACTTGAGGGATGAGAGAATTATCTCAATGCTCGAGACATTGGTCTTTCCGCTATCGGTGTCGATGATCTCCGTAGCGGTGACGATCTCCTTCTTGCCGACCCCGTCCAGGAAACGGTTGAGCGCAATCTCGGCGGTGTCAACCGCCCTGGAGATCGCTTTTCCTCTGGCCTTGATCGACACTTCCTGTGCACCGTTGTTGAACTGGGTCACCACAGCCAGTACATAATTCATGACCGGCTTGTTCCCCACGAATACTATGTTGTCCTTCAGCATACTGCGGCACCCTTTTTAGAGATACTTTCTTGTATGGATCAGTTCTGCGTTAAGCACCGATGCACCCGCTGCACCACGGATGGTGTTATGTCCCATGGCAATGTAACGGACTCCTTCCCGGAGCCTCCCCACCGAGACCGTCATCCCGTTTCCGCGGTTCCGATCCAGTCGGGGCTGTGGACGATCCGGGTCCTCCAGATACTGGACCGATTTCGGAGGTTGGGTGGGCAGATCCTTGATCGGGGGTTTGTAGGTTTGAAACGCCTTCTTTATCCTGGCCAGCGGTTCAACAATATCAACCCATATCGCCATCGTATGCCCGTCCATCACTGCAACCCTGTGACAGCTGGCGCTGACACTGAATGGGGCTGACCGGACATTCCCGCCATCCAGGGTACCCAGGATCTTCAGGCTCTCGGTCTCCATCTTCTCCTCTTCAGAGCCGATGTACGGTATGACGTTATCGTAGATGCCCATGGCCGGTACTCCCTGGAATCCCGCCCCGGATATCGCCTGCATGGTTGCAACCCGGAGATCCGAGAATGCGAATTTCTGAATGGGTGCGAGCGACAGACACATCACGATCGTGGAACAATTCGGGTTGGTCACGATAAAACCGTCGCTTCCCGCATCCCTCTGTGCATCGATCAGCCCGAGGTGATCAGGGTTCACTTCGGGGATTACCAGGGGCACCAGGGGATCCATGCGGTGTGAACTGGCGTTGCTGCAGACCGCAAGACCCGCCCTGGCGCACTCCGACTCCATGTCCCCTGCCACTTCTGCCGGGAGTGCGGAGAAGACGAGATCCACATCCTTCAGACTCTTTGTATCGGTGGACCTGACCCGGATATCCGCGACGTTCTCAGGGAACGGGACATCCAGGCGCCAGTTCACGACCTCTCCATACCGCTTCCCCGCACTTCGATCTGACGCCGTCAGCGCTGTCAGCTGAAACCAGGGATGCTCCGCCAGGAGCTGGACAAAACGCTGACCCACCGCCCCTGTAGCACCAAGCACTCCGACATTGATCATTGGTAACTTCCTGTAAACTCCTTCTGTGCACCGAAATGAGAGATCCGCATAGGCCAACTCATTGCACTGGATCATCTCACGCAGTGGGAAAAAAGGTTTCTTTTTAATTTTCAGAACGGTAACAGGAGGAGGAGACGAAGGATTCCCAGGAGGAGATCCGTTCTCCCCGCCTCCCGGAATGCCTTCCTCTTATTCATTATTCGGGCAGATTCTCCCGATCTGCTGCAACCGGGATCGCATCCGCTCCTGCCGTATGTCCGGTCTTCTCGAACCTTCCCATGACAGAGAGCACCGCGGGCATCACAAAGATGGCCCCGAGGAGCGAGAATCCAACTGCGATCAGAGTAGTAATCCCGAAATTGCTGATGATTGGGAACGTGGAAAGGCACAGGGCAGAAAATCCAAAGAAAGTCGCGAGCCCGGACACCGTGATCGCTGTTCCGATCTTGTGGACACTCTCCTGGATCGCTGCAAGGTTGTCGGAAAGACGTTCCTGCTCTTCGGCGTACCGTTCCATGACAAGGATGGTATACTCGGCCGCAACCCCGATTGTCATTGATCCGAGCGTGGCGGTGAGCGGAGTATAGGGAATGTTAAGGAGATACATGACCACGGCATTCCAGCCCACAATGAAGATGATCGGGACCATGGGGGAGATTGCATGGAGGTGCCGGTATACAAGAATCAGGAACAGGAACACAAGGATAAACCCAAGATAGGTCATCATCTCCTTGGATGTAGCCAGCGATGAGAGCATCGATGTGAACAGGTCGAAACTTCCAGTAGGGTTCACGGAGATCCCGACCGGAGGTTCGAGGAATGCGATATCACTGATCATCCGCTGTTTCAGGGAGTTCATCCGGGTCATTTCAAGATCTTCGGTGCTGAACTTGATCAGCGCATTCAGTGAACCGCTCAGATACAGGTCCCTCACTTCCACGGGGATTGTAGTCATCACCGAATCGAGGTCTGCCTGAGTCTCGGGCATCGCACCACCATTGTAGGCAAGGACATAGGTTACGATGCTCGTCGCCCCGGTAAGTTCAGGGTGGTGATCCAGTTCATACTCCTGGAACTCTTCTATCCACCGCACCGCATTGAGATCCGTCACATCGCCCTGAAGATAAAAATCGGCGGTGCTGGTCGCTCCCAGGATACGGGTGACCTTATCGATGTTAATCTTGGCCGGCATGTCCGAAGGGACGAAAGAATTTTCATTCGTCTGAATGGGAACCAGGGGGTCGACCTGGAAGCCGATGAGGGCGATGCAGCCGACAACAAGGAGGATAGGGAGAGGGTTCTTTGCAATTTTTACGGATATGCCGGTGAGGAACTGCCCGTAGGAAAAAGAACGCTTCTTTCCATTTTTCGTATCCGAGGGTATTCCGGGTGGATCTATGAGGGAATCGCAGGCTCCCTCCCCTACAGCGTAGCACGTGTCGGTCCTGGGTTGTTTGGGTTTGTACTTCAGAAGAAGGCATAATGTTGGCACGCCGATGCACGAAATCCAGTAGGATGTAAAAATACCGATGATGGCGACCAGCCCGAACGACCGGATCATCGGGACCTCCGAGACAAACATCGCGAGGAATCCCATGCAGGTCGCGAGCATCGCAAACATGACTGCAGGCCCTGTCCGGGTGACTGTCATGAATACGGCGTCCTGGAGGGATCCCTTCCTGGACTCCTCATCAAAACGGGCATGAAACTGGATGGCATAGTCGATTCCGAGCCCTATAAGGACTGGGAATGCACCGATCACCGCCATATTCAGCCCGACACTGGCGAGGCCCATCAGGCCGAGAGACGTGGCAAGGCCGATCCCTACGAGCAGGACAGGCATGAACCGGTATCGCACGTAGGCAAAAAGGATCCCCATCACGATGATCAATAGGATCATGGCACCCCCAATGAGAATCCCCATATTGTTCCCGAGTCCTTCCGACATCTGCTGCATGAAGGCAGGATTGCCGGATAATTCCACAGTCACTCCTGGAGGCTTATCGGTGTATTCTATAATCGAGACAACATTGTTCAATGCGGACTCCTGAACTTCGTCCGACAGGCCTTCCTCCAGTTTGATCTGCACGAGGGTAAGAATATTGGAGGGGACGACAAGTTCGCGGACGGACGGAGATAGTGAATCGATGATACGGTCGGTCTCACTCCGGGAATCCGGAAGCGTTCCCCCATTGGCGCTTTTTAGGACTTCGACAATGCTGTAGGTACTCTTGATATTCTGTTGCTGCCGGATGTCCTCTTCAAGAGTATCGAGATACTTCAGGACATCCGAATTCAGCGGATCGGACGACTCGATGATGAGAATGATTGAATCGGACCCGAATTGGTCTGCGTATTTGGCATAGACGACCCCCTTTTCGGAATCTTTGTTCAGGTAGGTCTCCCAACCCGTCTCCATGGTGAGATGGGTCATCCCGACCATGGCGATGCAGAATAACGCGAGGATCAGTCCGGCGACGACCCATGGCCTGCGGTTGATCTGGCCTGCAATCCCTTCAAAAAATTTGTTCAGCATGAAATACCCCAAGTATCAACCGTCTGTTCCGGTGCTATTGAGAGGTAAAAAGTCATGGGGACCGTGAATTCTTAGAATGTAGCCGACACGGATCCCAGGACCCCGCTTAACGCGATCCTCGCTCCTGGTGCTTCCGGTAGAGCATGTAACCCGCACCAGCGATCAGTGCACCGATCACAACCAGTACGATCGGATTGCCTAGCAATGCGGCAATTCCCGTGTCCTTGACCACGTCGACCCGGACTTTTATCGTATCAGAGATGATGCTGTTGTCAAGGGCATCCCGGAATCTCACCTCGGAATCCAGCCCGTACTCCTTCACGGTCGCCTCACTGTCGACAGAAACCTCGAAAGACGCCTCTTTTGTCTCTCCGGGTGCGAATGTCCCCAGGAACGCCGTATCGTCACTGCTGGTGAACGGGTCGACCGCACTGATCCGGGCCTGGGCGGTGTAGACCGTGGCGCCCCCGGTATTTTTGTAGAGAACGGTGATCACTTTTTTCTGTCCGGGCGACACCTGAATGGGATCCGAGTCGATGGAGAAGTCCACCTTCTTCCCGACCGGGATTCCGATGGTCGTCCTTTCCGTGTCGACCACATCACCCTCCTTATTCTCGTAATTCACATAGACATCCAGGGGATATGTCTGGCTCTCTGCGTCCGCGTTCACCGAGATCTTGAATTTACCGGTCACATTCGCACCCTTCGGGAATTCTCCGATATAGGTGCTGCTGTCCGTCGGGATGATCGGACTATTATCGTTCCGGGCAATCTTCAGGATCGCGGATCTCCCGTCCTCCTGTCCGAAGTTCTGGACAACCAGCGTCAGATATCCCTCTGTACCGGCGTTGATATACTCGGCATCCGACGAGAGAATCGAGAACTGGAGTTCCGGCTTGATCTTCACGGGGAGGAGCAGCGTCTCACTCTTTTCCCGGTAAAAGTACTGGATCGTGTCCTGTCCATACTGGTCCGCTTCCCACAGATAGGTGTACTGGATTGTCAGAGGCAGGTTGTAAATGCCATCCGTGGCATTCCTGGGAATCTTCACATCGAAGCTCACCAGCGTACTGCTGCCCCCTCCGACATCCCCTATCATCTGGGGATCCGTCTTGATGATCAGGGGAGAATCTCCAGAACCAAGCGTCAGGGTAACCAGTTTCGCGGTATTGGGCAGGTCATCGCGGCTGATGATGCCGGACTGCACAAATTTATATTCATTCAACCCTGCGTTCTGAAGCCTGACAGAAATGACCGCATCCTCGCCCGGGCTGAACTCGTTCGTCCCCGAAACTGCGGCTGATAGTTCGGGCGAGCCGGCCATATATTTTTCACCGGCATAGACCGGTCCGGCAAGGACCAGGACCAGTGCAAACACCATCAGACTTCCATAGCCGAGGCGTTTATACAAGGAAAAAGACCTGGGGGATACAGGAAATTCGTGCGGATTGCGGGCATCTTCCCGCCCTTTTCGTGATCTCATACCATTCCTCTTGGAAATAACTTGGGATCAAGGTTCGTTTATGATATATTTAAAACTAATTGCTATTGATTATACATATTACTTATAAATGGTGTTGATCAGGGCACCTGGATCCCGACCTTTTCAGCCCTGATAAGGGTTAGAATCAGTAGCAGCAACAGATTTCAGGAGATAAATTCCTGGAGCGAAACGATATGGTCGCGCAGGGCGTTCTCCTTTTCCATAAATGACGTGATGTCGGTTGCCGTGATGTATGTGCTCATCACCTCGTTCCGCTCGGTCGCGGTGACATTCACATGGATGCAGCGGGGTGTGCCGTCCTTGTGGGTAATCCAGAAGGTACCTTCACCCGGTATACCTGAATCAGGTTTGATCGTTCTGAGCATCTCTGCAATTTTTTCCTGGTCACCAGTACCTGCCATTTTCCCCCGGACGGCCTTATCAGAAAAAAAGAGATCCAGAAAATTGACCTTCCTCATCTCCCCGGGATCGAATCCTGTAATCTCCGACATCCGCCGGTTTGCGTACACGATCTTCTTGTTCTCAATGATGACAAGCCCGTCATGGATATGTTCCGCCATCGTCCTGAATCGCTGCTCGCTCTCCTTGAGCGCGTCCTCCTTCCGTTTTAATTCGGTGAGATCGGTCTGGATAATGTAAGTGAGGAGTTTATCATGATGTTGGACCTGAGAGATGCGGCAATAGACAAATCGGCGTGAACCATCTTTCCGGATGATCCACACCTGGATCTCTTCGGGCCCTCGTTTCTGGCCTTCAACGGATCGGATCTGCTTCTGCACCTCGGCACGGTCCTCGGGAGCCACGATTTCGAGCGGGTCCATCTTCCATAATTCTTCGAACGAATACCCGCTCATCTCGGTTACCCGCCGGTTCGCAAAGACGCAGGCATCGTTCTCCAGGATGATGAGACCGTCCCGGATGTTCTCTGCCATCATCCGGAAGCGTTCCTCGCTCTCCCGCAACCCGCGTTCGGCAAGGATGTGCTCGGTGATGTCCTCAAGGATGACAGTGAGTCCTTTTCCCCCGTCCTCGAAGACGGTAGGCACATATTGTACAGAGAAGATACGCTCTCCCGCATCCCTGAGACGGAACGTGACAGTCTGTTCCTGTTGCTCGTTGATGGCAGACAGGTTCTCGAGCAGTTCGTGGACATCCGCCTCGGGGGATTTGATGAATGCAATGTTCTGTCCAATGGTATCATCGCGCGATAATTTGAGCAAACCCAATAAATTTTCATTGATCTCGATGATGCGGAATTCTGCGTCCAGGACCATGATCAGTTCTTTGGAGTAGCTGAGCATCGCAGAGAGGGGGACACGCTGCGAAAGAGTGTACACCTTCGCCATACCATAGGTTCGCATCTCCACATGCCCGGAGATGAGGAGGATATCCAGGTACCTTCCCACGGTGTTCTTATTCTTTCCAAGGGCCTTCGAGATATCGGTAACGCTCATCCCGCTGGGGTTCTGTTTGAGAAGTCCCTTTATTGAATCGAGTTCCTGTCTGTAATCCAGCATCATGAGCGATTCCGGTCCTGGAACCAATAGGGAACATGATGGATAAGTTCCCTATTGATGAATGACATGTATAATAAATAGTCAAAAACATTATATATAATTATGGCATAGAGGTGATTGCTGGGTCGAAGGAACAGGGTTCCCCTTCCAGGGATTTCCCTGTCCAGATCCGAACGCTCCATCGAGAACAGATCAGAAGATGAACGCATCGCCAGAAGCACTCCATTCCCCCGCATTCCGCCTGGCACTGCCGGAATTCACCTCTGCCTGTTCCCGATTCCGGTGCATCCTCTTTGCTGATACAGGTCGCCGGGGTTCGAATCCCTTCGCACCAGCTTCTACCGCCAGGAAATTACCGTTGAGCCAGGAGGCTCAATACCCCATGATCCTGTGGATAGCGATCCCGGGTCGAAAGGATTCGTCTCTTCGGGAAATGGGAAGGATAAAATTGAAACTCATTCCAAAACAGGTTCCCGCCTGCCCTATTCCATGTGGATTGCTTCGGATGGGCAGACTTCCACGCAGGATTCACAATCCACACAGAGATCCTTGTCCACCTTGGCTTTCTCGTTCTCAATGCTGATCGCGGTAGCAGGGCACTCATCCACGCACGTTTCACATGCCGTGCATTTTTCCTTGTCAACAACTGCAGTCATAGTTGCACTTCAGGCATAAATTTCGGTTTCAAAAAAAGAAATAGGTTTCTATCTGGTCATTTTCCGGGCCTATTTTCCAAGCCCCAGGACGTCGTTCATTCCATAAATGCCCGGTTTTTTCCCGGCCACCCACCGGACCGCCTTGACCGCGCCCTGGGCGAACACGGAACGGTCGTATGCCCGGTGGGAGAGCTCGATCGTCTCGAAATTACCCGAAAACAGGACCGAGTGATCCCCTACGATGTCCCCCCCCCGGATCACATGGACACCTATCTCGCGGCCTCTCTCCATCATCCCCTCCCGGCCGTACTTCTTCTCCCTTGCTCCGACTTCCTCGTCAAGAATCTGGAGAATTGTCTTGGCTGTACCGCTGGGCGCATCTTTCTTGTACCTGTGGTGGGCTTCCAGAACTTCGATGTCGTACTCCGGAAGCATCCTCGCAGCCTGGCGGAGGAGTTGCCAGAAGATGTTCACTCCAATCGAGAAATTGCTGGATATGACCGCGGGGACGCGTCCTTCCACTGCGCGGGCCATCTCGGCTCGCTGGTCCGCGGAGAATCCCGTGGTCCCCACGACCAGGGCGGCTCCGTGGCGCGAGGCGGCCTTCACATTCTCCACAGCGGCGGAGGCCACCGTGAAATCGATCAGAACGTCAGGTTTCTTTTCTGTAAGAAGGCTGTCGATCCGGGCGGTCTCTACTATCTCGACCCCGAAGAAACTGCCGGAGCGAATGTCGACGCCACCCACAAGCTCGAGATCGGGGGCCTCGTTCACGAGCCTTCCCACAGTCGTCCCCATACGGCCCTGGGCACCGCATACCACCACTTTACTCATAAGTGGCCAGGACCTCCCTCAATTTCTGGGTCTTCTCCTTGTCCAGCTCGTCGAGGGGCAGCCTGGGAGGTCCTCCCGCCATTCCGCGGAGCTCGACTGCCTTCTTCACAGGGATGGGATTGGTATCGATGAACATCGATCGGAAGAGGGGCGAGAGTTCGTAATGCAGGTCGAGCGCGGTCTCCAGGTCCTGTTCGCAGAATGCCTCGAACATGGCCACCATCCGGGCCGGCTCGACGTTGGCGGTCACGGATATTACTCCGGCACCACCCAGTGCCAGGATGGGGAGCGTGATATTGTCATCCCCTGAAATTACCTGGAAGTCGTCGTCCAGAGTCCCCTCGATGATTCTCGAGATCTGCCCTATATCCCCGCTTGCCTCTTTGATCGCGACGATATTGGGGTGCTTCGCGAGCTCGATAACCAGGTCGGGAGGAAGGTTCTGCCCTGTGCGGCCCGGTACATTATACACGATCACCGGGATATCGATGTCCGCAAGAGCGGTGTAATGCTTGATCAGCCCCGATCGGTTGGGCTTGTTGTAGTAGGGGCTGATCACGAGTGCACCATCCGCGCCCATGTCCTTGGCAGCCTTCGTCAGCCGGATCGCCTCGGCCGTGTTGTTCGAACCGGTCCCGGCGATTACGGGAACCTGGCCGTTCGCTGCGCTGATCGCTTCCTCAATCACCTGCTCATGCTCCTCGAATGTGAGCGTGGCTGACTCCCCGGTGGAGCCGCAGGGGACGATCCCATGGACACCGTTCGCAAGCAGGAACCGTATATTCGACCGGAGACCCTCCAGGTCGAGGTCCATGGAAGAATTTCTCTGAAAAGGGGTGATGATAGCCGGAATAACTCCCTCGAACATGAGAGAGGTATCAGCGTCTTCCGGTATTTATTTTTCTGGTTATGAATCCGGCGATCCGGTTCCTTACCCGTTTGCTCTCGACATTGGTTACTTCCGCCACGACCTGCTTGTTCTCGTCGAAGTTGTTCGAGAACCTGTTCCCGTACAGGGAGATGATCTCGGTCCCGGTGGCCTTGATATAGGTTGGCTTGATTCCCATGTATCTATCCTCGTTTATCATTTATTCATACGTCCTGCGAGTTTAAGAATGTTATTTACAACTTCATTCGGCGTCTCTCCAAGGATCCGGATCATGGGCTCTTTTCCCATCGCACCCCTGTCATAGATTACATCGGGGACTCCCGACCTGCAGCAGGATGCCACCCCCCAGTCCATCGTCCTGATCCCCGGGGGCTCTTTCTCCCTGTCAAAGGAGCATACCTCAAGGAACAGATCCGAGAGGGCCTTGATTGATTCCGGGCTGCACCTGATATTCCCCGCGCTCCGTATCTCCGGGTCGAACTTCATCGCCGTGAGAACAATGCGGGCGACATGGTCGCTCGCCCCGAACGCGACCGGACCTACCGGGTGCGGTTTTCCCAAAAGCCGCACGATCCGGCCCTGTACGGCAGCCACGTCCTCCACCCCCCGGGCATTCGGGAGGGCAAACGCAATATTCGTGCCAACTTCCGGGATGAGGGACGCATCCATCGAGCTTTCGAGCAGGTCCACCGCAGACCGAAGGATACTGAGCACCTCCTCCCGCATCTCCCCGAGAGTTTCAGGCTTCACGATATCTCCATCGTCACCGGACGATATATCCTCTTCGGGCTCTGTGCCCGGGCACGGTATAAGAAACCAATATAGGGATGGAACCCAAAAAATGTGGTATGGATCCCAGGCTCCTGGATATCGTATCAGCGGTGATTGCATTCCTCGTCTTCCTCGTCCTCGTCATACTACTGCCTGCAGTCCTGGAACCCGCCATCGCGTATATGACGGCAATCGTGATCTTCATCTGCACCCTCAGCGGCACGGGATATTTCATCAACAAGGCCATTACATGACCGGAGTTTTCCCTTTTTTTCTCAGTTTGTAATAGCTTAGGGGATGATTCACCTTCTCGCAGAGGGGATCGGACTTCACGCAGATCCCGAACGTGCGCATCGCCGCACACGAGGGTGCAGTATACTCGGTTCCTGCACCGCCCCTCCCCGAGATATGTTCGACCTGGTACTGGGTCTTCGAGATGTCGAAGTCCGGAGCCCTTGTATAGAACTCGATAATGCGGGTGCTGTCCATTCCGATATTGTGAAGGAACGCGGTGAGTGCGAATCTTCCGGGATGCGTAATGTTGGTCCCGGATGAGAGTGCGGAGAGTATGGCATGCATACAGGGCGGAAAACAGTCCTCGTTCACTTCCCCGAAGTCCTCCAGCATCCGTTGCTGGAAGATCTCCTGGATGTGGGAAGTGTAGGGGGAGAGTTCCCTGCAGAGGGAATCCGGCACATCCAGTGGAAGCTGGGAGAGAAGCGCAACCCTGATCTGCTCCCGCAGGAGTTCCTCTGCTTCCAGGGGCGTCACATCGACCAGACCTCCCCATACCTCCCGGTTCACAAGCCGCCAGCGTTCTTCCCTCATCCCGGCCGTCACCTCCACATAACGGGTGACGGGGAGCAGGGCATCCCTGATGGGAAATCCGATCCTCTCGGCGATGGAGACCCTTTTCTCCTCTTCCTCCTCCTGGAGGAAGGCCGCGGCCCTCTGGGCTTCGAACCGGGTCAACCGGTCAACGAGCGCCCTGTCCCTGGTGCAGGACACAAGAACCCTCGCAAGCGCATAGGCCGACACTTCCAGCCGGACCTCGAAGTTCTCGGATGGGAGCGAGGAGGAAGACACGGCCGCCGATCGCCCTTCCCCGGGAATGGCGTGCTGGACCCTCTCCACCGCATATTTAAGCGCAATCCTGCCCGGGCCCGAATGGATGAACTGGTCAACCGATTCGGCGTTTTGCAGCATGAACTGCTGCGATTCTTTTAAAAAAGGATATTTTGCAAAATCTTTCGTTTCCAGGGAAACCCTCATCAATCTGCCTCGATCCGGGGTGCGAGCAGATACTCCACGAAACCGTTGCCGCCTGCAATGTAGAAGGAGAACTTGGCGGGATGGTCGATGCCCAGCGTGACCTCCACTTCCGCAGCCCGGCTCATCACCTTCCCCATGTCCTTCAAGTAGTCAAGGGAGAAGAGGGAGCGGGCCTCCACGTCGTTTAAAAAGTTCACTTCAGATTTTCCGAATTCCCTGCGAATGTGGTCCGTATCGCCTTCCGCAGCCATGTAAAAGATCTGGGTCGAGGGATCGATCCCCAACGCGATCTTGTCCGATACAACCGCCGCCGCCTTGATGGAGTTGTTGAGGTCGTTTCCCGATAGGACGACCCTGCCGGGAAGGTCGATGTTGGGGGGATTTGGGTCTTTCCGAATGGTATTCGGGTCCAGGAGGGTGATGGAATACCGGTATCCCTCGAAACTCACCTTGAGTTTATGCCCTTCTTCAGGCAGCTCAAGGGTAATCACATCCGTCTTTCCCATCATTCCGAAAATATTCTTCATTTTTGCGATATCCAGGCCCAGTTCGTTCTTGGTGGAGGAATAGGACTGGAACGCCTCTTTCTTCAGCGTGAGGTAGACCATGGCCACGTTGGCAGTGTCCACAACCCGGGTGGAGAACCCGTTTTCGTCGGTGTGAAGCCTGCATTCCGTGACAAGGGCGGAGATGGCATCTATGGACTCTTTGAGGATATCAGCATCAATCGTTGCTTTTAACATCGTTCACCCCGTATATATTTTATTATAAACTATGCCACCAATCTTTTAATGATATCTGATTTCATCGCTTCTGTCTAGCTGTTCATGTGTGGAGAGTGCCATGGGTTCGCAATGGGGAAAAGACCGTACCTATGTACGGGCGATGCGGGAAGGCTACCGTTCCAGGGCCGCGTATAAACTTCTCGAGATCCAGGAGCGCCATGCTGTGATCCGGGATGACGATAATATCCTGGATCTCGGGGCGGCTCCGGGGAGCTGGCTCCAGGTTGCCCGCAGCCTGACCAGGGGACTCATCGTGGGGGTGGACCTCTCCGCCATCCCCCCGCTTGAAGGGGTGACAACTCTTGTCGGGGATCTGACGGCTCCCGCCCTGCGGGATGAAGTCCGAACCCTGCTTCACCCGGTGAACGTCGTCATCTCCGACGCTGCTCCCAAGCTCTCCGGTCACCGCAGCTATGACCAGGCAAGGGCGATCGGTCTTGGGGAGGAGGTGCTGGCCTTTGCATGCAGCGTACTGAAACCCGGCGGGAACCTTGTCCTGAAGTCATTCCAGGGGGAAGACTTTTCCCACCTCCTTTCGGAAGTGAAACAGTATTTCCTCTCGGTGCGCACCTTCCGGAGCACGGCCTCACGAAAAGGCAGTGCCGAGATCTACATCATTGCAAAGAACTTCGTGGGACCTTCACAATGACCCTGAAGGACCCGTATAACCGTCCGGTGAGCAACCTGCGCATCAGCGTAACCCCTGCCTGTAATCTGCGTTGCATCTATTGCCACGCGGAGGGTGAGAACAGCCGGAGCACGACACTCAGCCCTGCGGAGCTGGCTGGGATCATGCAGGTCGCCTCAGAGTTCGGGATCCGGAGCGTGAAGTTCACCGGGGGAGAACCCACCCTCCGCTCCGATCTCCTTGAGATCGTGAAGGCGGTGCCTCCCGGCATGGAATGTTCCATGACAACCAACGGGACGTTACTCGCGGACCTGGCCTCAGATCTCAAGGCTGCCGGACTTTCGAGGGTCAACGTAAGTTTGGACAGCCTGGATCCGGAGAATTACAAAAAGATCACAGGATCGGATCGGCTGAGTGATGTACTTTCCGGGATTGACGCGGCTCTCGATGCGGGGCTTACTCCTGTGAAGCTGAACATGGTGGTTCTCGAGGGGATCAACGAAGGAGAGGTTGATGACTTCCTCGCATTCGTGCGGGGAAACCGGGATCTCGTCCTGCAGGTCATTGAACTGATGGACTTCTCGGGATGCCATTTTCATTCCGAGCTGGGGGGCCTCGAACAGCGCTTCGCAGAACATTCGAAAGAGATCCTGACCCGGAGGATGCATCATCGGAAAAAGTACTGCATGGACGGTGCCGAGGTGGAGATCGTGCGACCTCTCCACAACACAGAGTTCTGTGCTTTCTGCAACCGGCTCCGCGTTACTTCGGACGGGAAACTGAAACCCTGTCTCCTCCGGACCGACAACCATGTGGACATCAGGGGAAAATCAGGGGAAGAGTTAAAAGAACTCTTTCGCGAGGCAGTCCGGCGAAGAGAGCCTTTCTATAAGTAACCGGATTCTTTCTTTTTTTTGCATTCGCCAGAAAATGCCGATTCCGGAATTTATTTAGAACTCCGGGGAGAACACATCCCCATGAATTCGGACCGCGATTATATCCTGGTGCTGGAGCACCTCTATGAGAAATCCCTCGTCCTCCACGATACATCCCTCTGGAACCCGGTACTTCATTTTTATTTCGTCGATTCCCTGGCCCACATCGACTACACTCTTGGAATCCTCTCCTATACGTACCAGTCCCCGAAAAATATCATGGCCGCCGAGTATCTCCGGTGGAGGATCGATGAAGAGAAGAAAGGGGATCGTACCCTGTTCCCTGGGTTCATCGCATGGTTGAAGGAACATGATCCGGATAAATTCGCCCGGCTCCCTTCCCTCTGGCAGCGGATCTATGATTCCTCCGACAAAGCATCCTATCGCAGTTTTCGGATCGTTCTCGACCCCGACTCGGGAAATCCGATCACCCCGCATATCTTCTTCCAGATGATCGAGGAGTTCTTCCACCCCGAATTTCTTAAGAGCCTGTACCTGGATGACGGCTCCCTTGCCAGGCTCTTCTCCGAATTTACCGGCACTCATTCCTGACCGGCAGATCAACCATGGACGTCGCGACACTCTGTTCCGAAATGGTCAGGATCCGGAGCGAGAACCCTCCGGGAAATACGGAAGAGGTGATCCGATACCTCCAGGACTTCACCGAACAACTGGATTTGAACACGCGGATCGTGAGAAGCAGGGGCGGGCGCCACAGCCTTGTGACGTCGAAGCCGGATGGAAGACTCCTGCTCTGCGGGCACGTGGACGTGGTTCCGGCCCTCCCCGACAGATGGAGGCATGATCCGTTTGCAGGGGAGATCGACGGCGGAATCGTCTGGGGAAGGGGAGCTACCGATATGAAGGGCGGATGTGCCGCGCTCCTCATGGCCTGCAAGGAATACATCGATTCCGGCAGGGAGCTCCCTGCCGACCTGGCATTTGTATGCGACGAGGAGACCAGCGGGACATACGGGATCCGGAGACTCCTTGACAGGAAGTGCCTGGTCCCGTGCGACACCGTGATTGCCGAACCGACCCCTGCTCTCTCGCCCAATATCGGGCAAAAGGGGCTGTTGCGCCTATGCTGCACCTTCCATGGGGAGCCGGGACATGGTTCGCTCTACCCGGTGAAGGGGGTGAGTGCCGTAATGGAGGCATTCTCGCTGATGGAATTCATGAGATCGCTGCACGAACGGGAATACGACCCGGAGGATCCCGCGCTTGCCCGGATCATTGCCTGGTCTTCCGAGATCCTTGGGGAACTCTTTGGCCTCGACGATAGCCGGGCAGTCCTCACCCGGGTGATGTTCAACCCAGGCAAGATCAGCGGTGGTGAAAAGGCGAATATCGTGGCCCAGCAGTGCAGCCTCGAACTGGATCTCCGGGTCCCATGGGGGTGCAGTCTCGCCGACCTCCTCCATGAAATCCGGAACCACGCCCCGCGTGCCGACGTGGCGGTGACCAACATGTCGGAACCCAGCATCACGCCCCCAGGCTCCCACCTCGTGACCCGCCTCCTGGAAGAGATCGAAAAGGTCCATCTGCGTCCGGCAAGACCCATTGTCCAATGGGCGGCAAGCGATGCCAGATATTTGAGGAAAGCAGGTTTTTCCGTCGTTGAATATGGTCCTGGCGAGATCCGTACGCTTCATGCAATCGACGAACATGTCACGATCGCGTCGCTGGAGAATGCGGTCAGGGTGTACAGGGGAATGCTTGGGAGGTATTCGATTTGAGTGCCCAAGGCTATCCACTATATTTTTTCGGCAAGTCGTTTAGATATTGCCTGAAATCAATCCTTAGAAGCGCGCATCGTCACTATAGTCAAAGCCATTGCTAATGCATTTACACAATGAGTAAAATTATCCGAAGGTTTGGGCGATGACCGTTTTCATACTCGTCCGGGCGATGTATAGATCGGACATTTCACTATGCCGATGGCGAGGGTAGGTAGTATAAAAAAAGTCTGAAAAAGGTGCCCTTGGATTCTCAAGGATACCTCTTATCTCGATCTCGCAACCCGGGGCGTTTTCGGAGAAAACCGGACCGCTTTTGTCGATGCCAGGGACTTCTGCTGCATCGCAGTCCCGGATTGGGACAGCAACTCGCCCCTGTCCGAAATCAATTCAGTCGTGGGTTTTCCGGAAAATAGACTGTTTTTCTGGAGGGCGCTTGAATTCACTCCTATGGGAACATTCATGCTGAGCTTTTTAAGGCTCATACTCTTCAACGAGGTCAGCGAATCCTTCGCCGTTACGGTGGAAACCGGGGCCGCAAGGGAATTACTGGAGATCGCATCTATTTTCTCAAGGATGAAGAGCATGTCCTCCAGGTCCTCGGCATCCGCCGAGTCGCAGGCCCACGCACCCTTCGATAGTTTCAGGGTCCATTCCTTCATTGTCCCCGAGAGGGTCATCCCAACCATCACGATGGTTGTGCCGGACTTCTCGTACCCGATCCGGGTTTTACCCATGTCGGTGTCGAGGCCGAGGTTCGCAAGGTGAACCTTCATTTCCTCTGTCCAGTCCCAGTCGCCGAAATAACGAGGATTTATGTAGATGGCATTAGGACAGGGGACAATCAACTCATAATATTCTTCGATCGTCATCAGCTCGTTCGAGTACGCATCATACACCCGTTCCCGTTCTTGAAGATTGATCTTTGCAAGGGGGAGGGTGTTCTTGGGAGTTCCCGAATATGATGGCGCAGGGAACGGTGCACCGGCAGGGGCAGGAGGGAGCCTGTCAGCGTATTCTTCCCACCCAATGGAGACGAGATATTGGAAGGGCGGACGATCACCGTTATAGACGTATCCCTCAGGGCTGGTCCATATATGCTCATCGCAATCGTTGAGCCAGGTTCCCTGGTTCCCGTTCAGGGTCTTTTTTCCATCTTTGAAAAGTGACTCCCGGGTATCCATGAAATGATCGTACATTTCCTGCGGCATGGTAGCGAGGTCTTCAGGACTGACTTTCCCAACAAAATCGATGAGAGGCATATTCCAGCCCGTAAGAACGTGCAGGCAATAATAATAGTTGATTAATACAGTTTCATCTTCATCCCTGTACCAATCCCAATCGTAACTGATACCTGTTTCAGAATCCTGACCCGGGGTCCATCGATAGGATGCCTTCCCGGCAGAAGCAATTCCCACATACAGACCAGCGAAGATTAGTAGAAGAAATATCAGGGGGTATACTTTTTTCGTAATTCGGCTCATATCATCACGTCAATTGTTCTTGTTTTTTTTCACTTTTTGGGGTTGAATTCCTTCTCAATAGCATAATAAGTATTCTGAATACACTATATATATCTTATATAAATAATTTTTGCGTGAATAATTATATTTCCAAAAATAAATGATGATCCCGGCATACACCAGGATTCTGTTGCGAACACTCTATGGGTAGGGAATCGAAAACGAGTCATCCTCATCATGATACTCCTCATACCAGGTATAGTCTATGTGATATCCCTCAAAATTAGCAAACTGCTTATAAGTGCCTGTCTGAAGGGTTACTGGTCCGCCTGAAGCATATACCTCGTCTGTATAAAAATCAGTATCTCCAGTATAACAGGAATCAACCCATCTGAGCCCGTTCCACTTTTTTATCCACGTTTCTGCGGTCATTACTGGTAAGGTGGTAGCCGGATTTGTATCCGATCCTGACCAGTAGCTGATTGAATATCCGTTTGGGGTACAGTCATAATCATGATTTAACTCGTAATTATACTTCACTCCGTTCACGATATTCACCAGAGAGCTTAATTTAATCTCAATCTTTGAAGAGAGAACCGGAAATGCAACTGGCTCTTGTAATTTTATAAATACACTCTTGTCGGAAGAGAGTTCATAGGAGACGCGATCCTTACTAGAGATCGTAGTGAGGATAATTCGTGGGATGTCTTTTTCCTTATCTCCCTTTTCGATCCATCTGTTCAGACTTGTACAGAGCGATTCTTCGGGTCCAATTACATTTTCGGTCCATATTTTCATTGCAGTGATTGAGCTGTCGGAATATTCAGCGAATAGTTCAATAGCTGTAAGATCACCACTCTTTGCGATAACGTCTTTCAGGCTTGAGCAAGCTATGTTTGTATCGTACGCACTTGCTGCATTGATAGTTAGCATGCATATGAGGAGGATGCCCGCAACACCTGCTAAATATCTCCTTAAGTTATTCATGTTCTGTTCCTCCATCGATTTCAACAGAGGCACAACGAAAAAGCTTTTACCGTTAAAAGCTGATTCCATCATGCCTACGGGCTGCAAGTGGGGTTCATCTGCATTGGTATGAGGCGAACCCCTCTGCGACACTTCCCTATTCTCTTGAACAAGGAAAAACTTTCTGAGGCACAAGTATGAAGTTACACGATTTAATCGCTTGGTTCGATGATTATTCATCTCTGCGGTGAATATTCATCGATGTGATGAACATTAATCAGCTTGATGAATATAAATCAGATCCATCCTCTATAAAGGGATTTGAATTACCGTCATCTTCCAAGATGCATGAAAATTGTTACCTAAAAACCTGATGGAATGAACATCTATCACAAATGCGGCTGAGCCGATTTGATCCTTATTTAAAGTATGTTCGTTTAAAGAGTGAAAGTGAATTATTCGATCTAATGATTATCCAATTCTAATTGAATGACATGTCATCGATTTGATCCCCTCAGCATCCTGTCGATAGCCCTTGCAGCTTTCTTTGCTCCGCCCATCGCCAGGATGACCGTCGCGGCCCCCGTGGCGACGTCGCCGGCGGCGAACACCCGGTCGAGATTGGTACTGCCCTCCTCGTCCACCATGATATTGCCCTTCCTGCCGTAGCGGATTCCTTCGAGTTTGCGGATCAGGAGTGGATTTGGCCCCTGGCCGATGGCCTGGATGCACATGTCCGCATCAATCACGAAATTACTTCCCTCTACAGGAGCCGGTTCGGGTCGGCCTGTATCGTCGGGATCACAGATCTCCGTCCGGACGCACTCGACCCCTGTCACAAAGGGATCCCCGAGGATCCGGATCGGGTTTGCACATAGGACAAACTCAACCCCTTCCTCTTTCGCCCGGATAACCTCTGCCCGGCGCGCAGGAAGATCCTCTTCCCTTCTCCGATAGACCAGGGTGACCCTGGAGCCAAGCCTGCGGGCCACCCTGGCCGCGTCCATGGCCACATTTCCCCCACCGACCACGACGACACGCCCCGCATGCCTCATCGGGGTGTCGTATTCGGGGAACAGTTCGGCATGCATGAGGTTGACCCTGGTAAGGAACTCGTTTGCCGAATACACACCGTTCAGCTGCTCCCCCGGGATCTTCATAAAGAACGGGAGCCCGGCCCCTGTCCCGATAAAAACTGCATCATACGAGAGGAGATCGGAAACCGGGACGCTCGTACCGGCAAGGTGGTTTGTGCGGATCTCCACCCCCATCGCCCTGAGCTGGTCGATCTCTGCCCTGACCACCTCTTTCGGGAGACGGAATGCCGGGATGCCGTACACCAGGACACCGCCCGGTTCGTGGAGCGATTCGAATACTGTCACTGCATGCCCGAGCCGCGCCAGTTCGGCCGCAGCAGTCAGCCCTGCAGGCCCGGACCCGACCACCACGACTCTTTTTCCCGTCGGCTCTGCAATCAGAGGGATGACAGGTCCCTGTATCCGTTCATGGTCGGCGACAAACCGTTCCAGATCCCCGATCCGAAGTGGCGTCTCCTTCACGCCGAGAATGCACTGCCCCTCGCACTGGATCTCCTGAGGGCAGACCCGCCCGCAGATGGCCGGGAGGAGATTGTTCTCCATGATGATCCTGGCAGCGCCGGAGATGTCACCTTCCGCAATCCTGGCGATGAATGCAGGTATATCGATCTCCACCGGGCATCCCCTGACGCAGGTTGGCTTCTTGCACTGAAGGCATCGCCCGGCCTCGGCGACCGCCTCTTCCGGAGAGAGACCCCCATCCACCTCCTGGAAATCATGGAGCCGTTCCGCTGCGGGACGTTCACCCATGGTGCCCACCGGTCCCGCACTGGCAGGAATGCTCGTGATACCGTTCTACCGCAGCTTTCTCTTCGTCGAAATATACGCGCTGTCGCTGCATCAGGAGATCAAAATCGACCTCGTGGGCATCGAACTCAGGTCCGTCCACGCAGGCAAATTTCGTTTCACCGCCGACGACCACGCGACAGGAACCGCACATCCCGGTCCCGTCCACCATGATCGGGTTCAGGGAGACATAAGTCCTGATCTTCCGCTCCCTGGTCACCTTGGAGGTCACCTTCATCATGATCGCCGGGCCGATGATCCAGACACAGGCGATCTTCTTCCCGGCGATGACCTTCTTCAGCACATCAGCAGCAAACCCATGGAATCCCCGGCTTCCGTCATCCGTGGCGATATGCAGCTCGTGGCAGGACTCCCTCATCTCGTTCTCGAGGATGAGGAAATCGGCATTCCTGGCCCCGATAATTCCAATAACCCTGTTTCCGGCAGCTCGGGCCGCCCGGGCAATGATCGGGCAGCTCGCGATCCCTGCGCCGCCCCCCACCACGATACAGGTCCCGGACTTCCCGATTTCGCTGGGTTTCCCGAGCGGTCCGGCTACGTCCCGGATGCTGTCCCCCGCCTTCAGTGTAGACAGCTCGAGGGTGGTTTTTCCCACCGCCATGAAAATAATACGCACGCAGTCCTCCTCCACCGCCGAGACCGTAAGGGGAATTCTCTCGCCCTGCTCGTGGATGCGGAGTACTAGGAACTGTCCCGCCCGGGCGTTGCGGGCAACGTGGGGCGCCTCCACCCAGATCTGAAAGATCTTCTCTGCCAGTTGTTCGGCCTTCACAACCCGAAACAAAGGTTTCACTCCACTGGAACTCTGGACCAGACTATGTCTCACATATTCGTGTTACAATCTCTTTACCTTACGCACACGCACCGCGACTCCCCGCCGGGAACGCCTCATCTCCCCGGCTGCCATCGCAGCCCTCCCGGTAGCCATAGCCTGGCTCCCGACCACCAGCACCTCGTCACCTTCCCGGATCGCCGGGTCGGCATCCACGACACCGGGGGCAAGGACGTCCCCCTGGGGAATGAACTCGTCGATCTCAACCCTGTAGGACCCGGGAATGAGGGACCATCCTTCGAACGTGGGTCGCAGGAGACCTGTTCCGAAATCGAGCGAGAATGCCGGTACCCTTCCCCTGGAGACCATCAACTCGGGATATCGGCCCCGGACCACGAGCCCTTTGGAATCGATCTCCACCCCGAACTGCCAGGATCCGATCCCGCGGACCAGGTCGTGCCGGACCCTTCTCTCTCCCTGAAGCGCGGAGTCGAGCTCGGCGAGGGAGTCGGGTGAGGTTGCCCTGTCCCTGCAGGTCTGCTCGAGCGTGATACCTGCAAGCTCTGCGGCAATCCGGGCCGCCTCGAGGGCCCCCCCCTCCAGGTGGGCAATGACCCTCCGGAAAGGATGCTTCTTAAGGAACCCTGCAATGATCCCCGACGTGAAGGCGAGCTCCTCGGCATCCCAGTACCCTGTTACAGGGACATCGTAATGCGCAGCGGGGTACACAAGCTCAAGCTCCCTCGGCACCAGCCCGAGGGGGGAGGTCACGATCAGTTCGACCGCTCTTCCTCCGACGGCTGAAATGAACTTCCGGTGGCTCTGGGAGAGGGAATACGGCTTTCTGGCCGAGCAGGGGAGGAGGACTGCGACATCTGCCTGGGGGGGGATGTAACGGCCGACCACCCTCCCGGAGAATCTCCGGACCTCGATCCGCGACAGTACGTCGCCCGTAGTCGCGAGCAGGGGCAGACTCCTGGCAACGGGGACAGATTCCTCCACCACACCCTCTTTCCTGTCCATCAACCGCAGGACAGAGACCTGGGAGGCATTCATTCGGGACCGGCATTCGACCAGGTCCCTCAAGCGGGAGCCCGAGAGGAATTGCCGGACCAGCACCATCTCCCGGAGGAGGGCGGCACGGTTATGCACCTTGAGGTCCCCCTCCTTGCATCCGCCGCAGTTGCACACCCCATTGGAGATCCAATCCCCGGAGAATTCCCCTTCGGGCAGGCAGAAGAGCCCCTGTGCCGATTTGAGGTCCGCTGCGGTAAAGTCGAAGAGATCAAACCCACTGTATACCAGGAGGTGAAGGTTGGAGGGAAGGGCCGAGGCGGGCGCATACCATGCGGTATCCGGGGGGATAGTACCTTTAAGGCGGATCACCCAGTCCACGTACCTGCGCGGATTGGGAAGCGCGGTCGAAATACAGGGGACCATGACGCAATCCCCCGATTGGGTGCGGGACTCACCCGCAGGGTGAACCCATACCGGTTGCTCTTCGCCGCGGTGCAGGTACTGTGAAACAAACTCTTTTCCTGCTGCCAGGGGCACGTTCGCCAACCGGCAGTCACGGAGGTTCGGGAACAGGGTAGCGGGATCGAAAATCCCAGGAAGAGAATAGTCCTCCTCCAGGAAAAGGCGACTTATCCTTGCCAGCCCGTCCCGCTTCCGCACCTCAAAATTCCCCACAGATCACCTCTGCACCCGGCACCCCGGCCTCGACGATCTTCCTCCATCGCTCCTTGCATGAGATCGTGATCCTGGATCCGGGGTGGGTCTCGACGAGCCTCAGAATCCCCCGGCACCCCCATACCACCATCTCATCGTCCCAGTCCGGGATCTCGCTCTGCCCGATGGGAAACGTTTCGGCAAGGCCCGGAGGGTACGGGCCGAAGGGCGGCTTGAAGAAGAGCACCTGGTCGAACCCCGGCGGTACCCCCACCCCCATGGTGATTAGGACATTCTCTTCCAGCACGATGCGTTCCATGCAGTCGTGGTATCGGATCACTTCCGTCCTGGCGCAGCTCTCATCGCCCTTATAGAAGAACCTCCTTTTGCTGACCCGGTCTTTCGGTTCGAGCTCCCGGGAATGATCGCATAGTTCCCTCAGGCCCCGGAGGAGCTGGGGGTGGCTCCTGCATCGTTCGTCCACAAGTTCCCAGAGCACGCCATCCTGGATGGCCTGGCGGATGCGTGAGATCTCTGCGAGGCTCACGAACAGGTTGTGCAATGAGAGAAGCCTCTCCCTGTCAGGGCTCTTCTTCAGCTCTTCCGCGGTATGTTTCCGGCAAACCTCGCATGGGCAAGGTAGATCGGAGAGTTCGTCGACTTTCGCGCTCCCGCTCGTCGTCAGGTACCGGCCTTCTTTGGCATACAGGGCATAGGCTGCGGAGTCGAACACATCGCACCCCATGGCGACCGCCAGCCCGAACATGGCCGGGTGCCCTGCCCCGAAGAGATGAACGCAGGCAGATGAGGGGATTCCCTGCTTTGCAGCCAGAACGACTTTCACCAGCTCTTTAAACCGGTAGGACTCCATCAGGGGAACTACCGCTCCGATGGGCATGAACGAGAGGCCGAGTTCTCCTACCTCTCTCCCTGCCCTGACCCGGAGATCGGGGAAAATTCCTCCCTGGACCGGACCTGCCAGATGGGCGTCCTCCCCGAGTAGCTCCCGCGCCTCGCGGAGCCGCTCCAGTGTGACCGCAAGTTCCCTCTCCGCGCGTTCCCGGTCTGCGTCAGGTGGCGTGGGGATGTCCAGGGGAACAAGGATATCGCTCCCGATCGCCTGCTGG
>DAEV01000112.1 GCA_002509495.1 Methanolinea sp. UBA473
TCACCGACAACGGGGCGGGAGGGCTTTCCTGCTCTGTTGCAGAGATGGCAAAGGAATGCAACGGCTGCCATGTCTATCTCGACCGGGTTCCGCTGAAGTATCCCGGGATGGCTCCCTGGGAGATCTGGATCTCCGAGTNNAGTCGCAGGAGCGGATGACGCTTGCGGTCCCGAAGGAACGGATCGACGCCTTCCTGGGCCTGATGAAGCGGCGCGAGGTGGAAGCCACGGTCATAGGGGAGTTCACTTCGACGGGCAGGTGCGTGGTGGAGTCGTGCGGAACAGTGGTCATGGACGTCGGGCTCGACTTCCTCCACGACGGGCTTCCAAAGAAGCATTTGAGGACGACTCCTCTCCGGGACGCGTCTCCCGACCCGGACGACGCCTGTCCGGACCGCCTGGATGCAACACTCCTCTCCATGCTGAGGCGGAAGAACCTGTGCTCGAAGGAATTCATCTCCACCCAGTACGACCACACGGTCCAGGGAGGCCATGTTCTCGGGCCCGTGCAGGGAAAAGGAAGGGTGCAGGCTTCCGCCACGCTTACGAAGGTCGTTTTGGGCTCCGAAAAAGGCGTGGGGCTCTCGCAGGGAATTTTTCCGTCCTATTCGGAGCTCGACCCTTACCGCATGGCAGTCGCAGGGATCGATACCGCGATCCGCGGCCTGATTGCCATCGGAGTGCCTCTGGACGCGATCGCCCTCCTCGACAACTTCTGCTGGTGCTCGTCGGACGAGCCGGGGAGGCTCTGGCAGTTGAAGCGGGCAGCATTCGGCTGCTACGATGCTGCCACCACGTTCGGTACGCCGTTCATCTCCGGAAAAGACAGCATGTTCAACGATTTCTCTGGGTTCGACGCAGAGAACAGGCCTGTGAAGATCTCGGTACCCCCCACACTCCTGATCTCCTCCATCGGGGTCCACCCCGATGTTACAAAGGCGGTTTCGATGGAAGCCAAATTCGAGGGCGATCTTGTGTACGTCGTGGGCGCGACCGAAGAAGAGCTCGGGGGATCCGAGTATTTCCTGCACCTGGGGGGTCCCGGGAAGACGGTTCCTGACCTGGACACGGAGAAGGCAAAGGAGCGGTATGGTCGGTTGGGCGACGCGATCGGGCGGGAGTTCGTAGCATCGGCGTTCCCGGTGAGCCACGGGGGTCTTCTTGTAGCCCTTTCAAAGGTCTCCATTGCAGGGCAGATAGGGATGGAGATCACCATACCATCCCGGATGCGGCCGGATTACTACCTCTTCTCCGAATCGCTCGGAAGGTTCGTGGTCACGGTCGCCCCGGAGAACGGCCGGTCTTTCGAACAGATCATGGGAGCCGACGCACAGCTTCTCGGCAGGGTGGGGGGAACGAACCTCCGGGTGAAGTCTGGAGCGGTCCTCGTCGACCTGCCGGTCGCCGGGATGGAGGCTGCCTATAAGGAACCGTTCGGGGGGTACTGATCATGGGCGGGCGGATACAAAATAAAAAAGCCGGGTATGGGGCTGCAATGCAACAAGGTGCGATCCGTGCGAAAGCCCTGATCATGAGCGGGTACGGGATCAACTCCGAGATGGAGACGCAGGAAGTCCTCCTCCGGGCCGGGATGGCCTCCGAGATCGTCCACATCAACGACCTGATCTCAGGGGAGCGGGTGCTGTCCGATTACAGGCTTCTCGTCTTCCCGGGCGGTTTCTCCTACGGCGACGATACCGGCGCCGGCAACGCGTATGCCAACAGGGTGCGGAACAATCTCTGGGAGGATTTGCGGGAGTTCCTGTCCGGGGACAACCTCGTCCTCGGGATCTGCANNCTGCAACGGCTTCCAGATCCTCGCCAACCTGGGCCTTGTGCCGGCATTTGATCGGCACTATTCCCGCGAGATCGCACTGATGCCCAACAGGAAAGGAGTGCTCGAGTGCCGGTTCGTGACGCTGAAACCGGGCGCTGACAACCTCTGGACCCGGGGCATCCCGTTCCTGTACTGCCCCGTCTCCCACGGCGAAGGGAATTTCTACTGCTCGCAGGAGACCCTGCGGCGCCTCGAGGAGAACCGGATGATCGCGTTCACGTACTGCCGGGACGACATGAGCCCTGCTTCGGGGGAGTATCCCTACAACCCGAACGGATCGGTCGCGGATATCGCCGGGATCACCTCCTCGGACGGCAAGGTGCTCGGCCTGATGCCTCACCCCGAGAGGGCGATGGAGTTCGTGAACCTTTACGACTGGCCCTGCAGGAAAGAACGACTGAAGCGGGAGGGGCGGCCGCTTCCCTCGGAATCGATGAACATGCAGCTCTTCCGGAACATCGTTGCGTACTTCAGGTAATTTCTTCCGGTCCGCCGCTGATTCGCGGAGATGCAAAGTGATTATTCCGGATAAACAGTGTATCAATCCCCTTGAAAAAGGGGGATACTCTTTTACGTCACAGTAATGTAATTATCGCGCTGGAAGGTGGTTGTTACCAGCTTCTTGTCCGGAGTGAAGGACCAGACCGTGAGCTTCACGGTGTAGGTTCCCGGTTTTGTATAGACGTGGACCGGGTTTTTCTGGGTGGAGGATAACCTGTCTCCGAAGTCATACTTCCAGAGAATCGGGGAACCGGTCGAGTTGCCGGTGAACTGCACCCGGAGCGGGGCGGAACCCGAAATGGGGACAGCGGTGAAATCGGCGGTGACATCCGGGTTGACGGGGCCTTTTACCTGGATGTAATCCTCCCTGACCATGGTCATCCTTTCAAGGCTCAATCCGTCCCTTGCCATGATAGTGAGGCTGACGGTGTAGTTCCCCGGCCTCCTGTACGTATGGGCCGGGTTCCGGCTGATGGATGCGAACCCGTCCCCGAACTGGTAGATCCACCGGATGATATTGCCGTCCGATTCATCGGCGAACAGCACAGTGAGGGGGCTGGTCCCGGAGAGCGGGTCCCCGGAGAAATCCGCGTAGAAGGGCGGATGTGTCCGGATGTGCAGCGGGAGAAGATCCTTGTTCTCGCCCTCGATCACAAACGGGGCATTGCAGAATCCGTCTCCGCGGTCCGGGGTCACCTGGGACCAGCNNAGGTAGGGGCCGCCGACGATGTTCGGCCCGGAGGTCTTCTTCGCATTCCAGGTCACATTCGTGACATCCCCGCCTGATAAATCGACATTTTCGTTGTTCGAGAGGTAATTGTTCCAGATATAGACATTGGACGCATCGAGCATCCCTATCCCGGGACCTTCGGTATCACGGATATGGCATCCCTCGAGGTAGAGTGTATCCCCGCCGAGGATAATACCGGCTGCACCGTTCGATTCAGCGGTGATGTTGAGCAGCCAGGCATCGCTCGTTTCTTCAAGGTCAATTCCTGCAAAGGAATTACTCCTGGCAACCAGGTGATGCAGGTGTATGTCCTGACAATCCTGAATATCGAATCCTGAACCCGCGAAGGGATCACGGCTTGTGAAAGCCTTTGAATTGGTGACCCGCATGCCCTCTGAATCCTGGATCTGGAATCCGCTAAAGCTATTCTCACGGGCGGTACATCTGTCAATCCGGACACGGTCGCTCCCCTTGACAAAAAACCCGTAATGATTCCCTGTTGCGGTCACGTTACGGATGGTCGCATCATCGGATCCAAAGAGGAAAAGCCCGTACTCATTCTTCTCAAATGTCAGGTCAATGACCGTGAGGTTCGGACAGGCGATTCCAAAAACCGTTCCGGCCAGGCTCGCTCCATCGACAACGGCCCCGGTCTCTTCAACGAGGTAATAGATCGGCCGGCCATTGATGGTATTTGTGGTGTCGACCTGGTGGTAAAAATTCCCAATATCAGTACCATCCACATAAAAGTTCACCTCATTATCCGACATGAGATTCCCTGCTAATGTCGCATCGTGGGCATTGTCGAGAAAAATCCCATACCCACAATCGGTTACAGTATTGTTGCTGACCCAATGGTCATCCCTCGTCAGCCATATCCCGAACCCACTGCCGGAGATGGTGTTTTCTCTGATGTAGGAGATTATTTCAGGGTCGTCAACCGGAGATGTCAGGAATATTCCCCCGTTGCCTCCATTCTTGTTGAACTGGTTCCTGGTCAGGACGTTCCCTATCGAGTGATCGCTCCATATACCCGTGTTCACATTCTCATCGATGAGGCATCCGGAAACAAGCAGGCCTGTATTCTCTGTTGAGAGGATGCCACTGCCTCCCACATAGGGCAGTTTTTCACCCCATCCATTGTGACTGATCACCGATTCGAGTATCCATGTATCGGAGGTATTTGTAACACCCAGTCCATTTCCTCCAAACCAGATGCCCTCACTCTCCCATGGGATGTTGTCCTGGATCGTGCTTCGTTCAACCGTACAGTCTGGGCCGGCAGAAATGGAGATCCCCTCCATGTTTCCAACAGCCGTGCAATCATACAGCCAGCCCGCTNNCAACTCCGTCGAGGGTAAAGCCATATGCCCAGTGAGTGGCAGTCAGGTTCCTGATCGTGATATTTGTGTAACTTTCTCCCCCTTCCCCTGCAAGAACTCCGTGTGTTTCCCATAAATTCGATCCCTCAAGAGTATGCCCATTCCCATTGAGGATCACATCGGATGAGGTAATCCAGATCGCTGTCTCTGCACTGGAATTGGAGAGATCGTTCATGAGCCGGTACTGCCCCGGCCGATCGATCACTGCAGGAGCAGTGATCGGGATCTCTCCCTCGAAGATATGCAGCGGGAGGTAGTCGGTGTTGTCGCTGTCAAATACGAAAGAAGCGTTGCAGAACCCATCGCCCCGGTCCGGGGTCACCTGGGACCAGCCGGTGCCGTCCGGGTCTGCCCAGTAGTTCCCGCCAAGGTAGGGGCCTCCGACGATATTGGTGCCGGATGTCCTGGTGGTGTTCCAGGTATTTGCAGGGGGAGATGGGTCGGGATTGCAGATAAAATTCCCAGGCTCTACGGATTCCTCGCCAGTGACCAGGGTGGTGAGGGGGATTTCAGACCGGGGAGTCACCGGTCCGCCGCCGAATTTCGGAGAATTCTCACGATCGCCTACACCGCCCCTTAAGCAGAACCTGACCGATACAGGGCTTGTAATGAGGTTGTCGGCGATCAGGTTGTCGAAGCTTCCTTCGTCTGCCTCCCGTCGTTGCAGGACGATGCCGTTCTCTGTTGCGGCAAGGATATTTGACGCGATGGTATTCTCAGGAGAGTTGAACAACAGTACTCCATTTCCAGCGGCCCCGGCGAGCGTGTTGCCGGTCAGGTTGAGTGACGATGACCCGCTGAGGTCGAATCCCACACCACTTTCCGGTTCGATGGTATTATCCGACAGGACCGCTCCTTCTGCCTGATCGGTGGAAATTCCGGCTATAAAAGTATTTTTAATGGAATTTCCGGAAAATACCGCGTTGTTGTACCCTGATACCCTGTCGAGGTAGATGCCTGCTGCAGCTCCATCGATGGTATTGTCCCTGATCGCTACGTCTTCGAGGTAAATCCCGGTCACGATACCGCAATCGGCGGAGTTTTCCACAAGGTTGCCCGAGATGACCCCTCCGGAGAGATCCCCTATCATAAGGCCGTCGGTACAGCCTGCGACATGGTTCTCCTGGATGGTCAGGCGGGGAGAAGCGATGGCCATGATCCCGTAATACATCTGATCGAAGGAGCAGTTGGTGACCGTGAGATTCTCCGAGCGGATTGCCATGACGCCGGCGCTGTTCGCCGAACAATGGAGATCCCGGATATCGGCATCGTCACATGCATAGAGGATGACGGTGCCGGGGGTATCCGAGCTGTCGATCGTGAGGTCGTCAACGCCTTCGTAATACAGGACCGGTGTTCCATCAACCAGGTTGGTCTGGTCGATCTGGTTCCCTGGGAGGACACCCGGGTCAAGGACGAAAGGACTCATCCAGAAGTTGTAGAAGTTGTTGTCCATCGTGTTCTGGGAGACCGAGGAATTTGTGACCCAGATGAGTCCCATTCCCGTATCCGAATTTGAATACACGGTATTCCCGGTGATAGTGAGTCCGGTGCAGTCCTCGAAGCGGTAGGCGAGCTCCACGTCGGTCCCCACGACGTGATTATCCTCGATCAGAACCCCGGATGTACCGTACATCATGATGCCGTAGATGCCTTTTCCGGGAGCCCCCGGGTTCTCGGTCAGGGTATTGTTCCGGATAATCACATTTTCCGAGGGGATGAATAGGCCGATCGATCCTCCGGATCCGGAGATACTGTTATCCGATACGGTCAGGTTACTGACGAACCCCCCCGCGCTCCTGGCGATTATCCCGATTCCTGCGCCGCGGGACTGGGTGATCGTGTTGCCCGATATCACGCCGTTTTCCGTGGGATCCTCACTGCCGCTGCTCACGATTGCGACGGAATAGCCGACCGGATTAAAAAACGTGTTCTCTGTGATTGAGTAATCATGGGGGTCGTAGAGAACAACAGTGTCCGCGTGAACATAGAATAGGCATGACGAGATCTCGAGACCTGTCAGATCCTCACCTGTCACGGCGGGGCAGGTAAGATAATAGGTCGTGACCTTGGGATGGTGTAGGATCAGATCACGGAGGGTGTTGTTGTCACTCCCGATGAACACTGCGGAGCTGTTCGCACCTGTTATGTTCAGGGAGGAGAGCTGAATTCCCGGGGCCTCAAGGGTAATTCCAAATTCCGCTCCGCCTGCGTCGATGACCGGGTATCCTGTTCCCGTGTCGATTCCCTGCAGAACCAGGCGCCGGTCTACAACCAGCGGTTCGTGATAGTTCCCGCTCCGGATCTCGATCACATCGCCATCGGACGAGGCATCGATCGCGGCCTGGATGCCCGAAAAATTGCAGCCCGAAGGGCAGACGGTGTAAGTCGCCGCTGAGACAGGGCTGCAGGTGAGTACCCACAGCACAAACCCGATAAGGATAAATAATTGGACTTTCGTGTCATTAATACCGTAAATCGCCACCTTTTGATGCACACAGATCCCTCCTGCGGGAGAACCTGAATGCATCTCCTTTATTTTATAAAAGTATTTAATGCTATTCAATTGTTTTACTTTTTTTGAATTTTTACTGAACACCGTAACCAGGAATAGAAATCCGGGCGAACAAAGGGTAAAACCAACGACTTCCCGTTCCGGGTAATGGCCGGATTGTGGTTCGCAAAGCAGGGTAGATCCGGGATGCTTATTATCCCCTTTCGCCGAATTCCTTAATTACGAATCATGGAGAGTGCATCCCCCCCGGAAGGGCCTGTCACCAAGGTCAACATCGGCAGGCTCACCAACGCCATCTTTGCCTTTGTCCTCCTCCTGCTGTTTAAAAACGTCAGGATACCTTCCTTCTCGGATTACCTGGCAGGAAGCGTGAACACCGGCGAGTTCGGGTACATGCAGCTCCCGGACATCTTCAGTTTCTTAAACGCCTTCCTCATCATCGCCATGATCTGGGTGATCACGTTCCACCTCTTCCACCAGCTGGTCCGGGTGGACCGGATGTACCTCTACCTCCACCTCGCCATGATGATGATGGTGATCTTCATCCCGGTCTCCTCGCACATGAACGTGATGTTCCCCGGGAGATCCATATTTCCCGTTCTCTTCCACGCGAACATGCTCGCCGCGGGCATGCTGCTTGCCTTCCTGTGGTGGCACATCTCCAGTGAACCCTCCATCCGGAGACCTGGCATCGGCCGGGTGCAGTTGGAGTGCACGACAATGAAGGTCCTGTATCTCCCCGCCACTGCGGTCGCGGGGATGTTCCTTGCGAACCTGGACCTGGGTCACACGCAGGGCATCTACCTGGCGACGATGCTTGCCTTCGTTCTCACCACCCTCTATTCCCGAAAACGGGAGAGGTTCGACCGGGAGGCCGGGCGATGACCACGGAGAAGGAGGGCGCGACCTGCCCCTGCTGCCCGGGCCCCGTCCCCCAGGACATGTTCGAGATCCTGGTCAACGGGGTATTTGCCTTCACCATGACCCTCATCGTGAAGAACAACTTCCCCCTCCCGCACAACATCGCAGCAGACGACCTCCCCTTCCTGATCCAGTACATCGATCAGGTCACCAGCGACGGGATCGTCTTTGTCTTCACGTTCGTGATCATGGCCGTGTTCTACATCCTGTTCTTCGAGATGCTCCGGACCATGCGGACCCTGGACCGGGGATTCGTGTACCTCTCGTTCGGGTACCTCCTCTCCCTCATCTTCGTCCCGCTCACCTCCCTGTTATGGACCTACTCGGACGTGCCGTTGTATGGGGTGCTCTTCCACGCAAACATTCTCATCTGCGGCTCCCTGATGATCGTCCTCTGGAGGCATGCATCCCGAGAGGGGAGGCTCCTCCTTCCTGAAACCCGGGACAGAACGGTCCGCAACCTGTCCCAGAGGATGATCCTCCTTCCCGCCACATCGCTGGCCGGAATCTTCCTCGACGGCTGGGCTCTCTCGTTCGGAGAGATCCCCATCACGATCCTCTACATGGTGCCCCTGGTGCTCTTTGCGTTATGGTCCACGGACTCATGAGTCCCCCCGGCAAACCATTGAGGGGCGGGCGTCCCCCGCCCGGTGGAAGGGCAGGAAACCTTTGAGAGGGAGGAAGGAGATACACTCCGGTAATGCTGTCGATGGAAGGCTCCAGGGCATCCCGGCTCCTGGTATGGGCGGGATTCCTCTTCATCGTGGTCATCGGGGTGAAATTTACCGCGTATGTGTTCACCATCGTGGCCGTCTCCCTCATTTTCACCCTCCTTGCCTGGCCCGCACTGGACCGGATGAGAAAAAAGGGGCTCCCGGATCTTCTCTCCGTGACACTCCTGACCCTGCTTGCGGTCGCGGTGGTCCTGGTGATCATCGCCCTTTCGACCTACTCGTTCGGCATCCTCCTCCGGGACCTCCCCCTGTACCAGACGGAACTCAATGCGAGAATGGCGGAGCTTTCCGGCATCCTCGGGAGATATGGACTCCCTTCGGGATCAGTTCCCGTATCCCCTGACCTGTCCTCCGTCATCGGTCTGGTGATCACCTCGGTAATGGGCCTCTCGGACCTCCTGCTGTACCTCTTCTTTATCGCGGTCACCACGTTCTTTATGCTCCTCGAGGCGCCAAGGATCGCCGATCGGGTCCGGAACCTCCCCGGTGTTTCCCGGGAGAAAGTCTCCCGGCTGGCACGGCTGAGCGGGTTCATGGTCGATTTCGTAGTGGTCCGGACGGAGACAAACCTCGTCCACGGGATACTGTTCGGGGGGGTGCTCTATGCCATGGGGGTGCATGCAGCCCTGCTCTGGGGTATCCTGACCTTCGTCCTTGCCTACATTCCGTATATCGGCCTGATCCTCGCGGCGCTGCCGGCGATCTTCTTTGCCTGGCTCCAGTTCGGGGTGTGGGGAGCGGTGGCCGTCGTCGCGGTCGTCTGCTTCCTGAACCTCGTGGTCGAGAACCCGGTCTTCTCCTATTTTGCCTCGAGGACCTTCGAGATCCCCGCCCTGATCGTGATCCTCTCTGTCATTTTCTGGGGCTGGCTCCTCGGCATCGCAGGGATGGTATTTGCCGTCCCGCTCACCCTGATGGTCCTCATTCTGATCCAGTGCAGCGACGATCTTGCATGGGTGAACGTCCTTCTCGGGGTCGACCGGATCTTCGGGGAAGGGAAGGAAGAGAAAGAGCGGGAATGATACGGGTGACGGACGGAATTCACGAAAGCTCACTTTCACGCTGTCCGGCGGAGGATGTTCTGGTCGGCGAACACGATCCCTGTCATGGAGGAAGATCCCCCTCTCATCCAATGCCCCCTGTGCGGTTCGGTACTGACCGGGCCGCTAAAGCAGGAGGGATTGTGGGAGTGCCGGTACCATCTCTGCCATGCGATCTTCCGGATGCCGCGGGTGCAGTCCCCCGCTCATGGAATGACCGTGGCGGAAAAGGAGGTATCTTATCGGGCTGACGGGCAGGATAACAGGGGAATGGAGAAGGACAGATAGCCAATCACCGGAACGAGAAGCGGGTCTAAACCCCGTTGCGGGGCAGGCTGCACTCCGTAGCCGAAAGTCCGATGAGCTCCCCGGTCGATACAATGGTATCGTGAACTCATACTCCCTGATCGTGATTGGCGGGGGCCCGGCGGGGCTGTTCTGTGCCGCCCGGGTGGCGGCAGCAGGAAAAACGGTCCTCCTGCTGGAGAAGATGCCCGGATGCGGGAAAAAGCTCCTTATTACGGGGGCAGGCCAGTGCAATTTCACTCACGAGGGGGAGATCTCCAGTTTTCTTGATAAATACGGAGGAAACGGGAAGTTCCTTCGCCCTTGCCTCATGGAGTTCTCGAACAGTGACCTGATCGGGTTCTTCGCAGAAAGGGGTCTTCCAGCCGCATCCGACGAATCGGGAAAGGTCTTCCCCGCGTCGAGGAAGGCGGGGGACGTCCTCTCGCTCCTCCTCTCCGAATGCCGGAACCACGGGGTGGAGATCCGCAGCCGTGAACCGGTCCGGGATGCGGAGGTCGTAGACACCGGGTACCAGGTACGCACGGATCATGGGGTGTTCCGGTCGGCAGCGCTTGCCATCGCGACCGGAGGGTCATCCTACCCCGGAACCGGGTCGACCGGGGACGGGTATGCGTTCGCAAAAAAACTCGGGCACACCATCACACCCCCCGCTCCGGCACTGGCTCCCGTATATGGAAAGGACTACCAGTTCTCATCCCTCGCCGGGATCTCCTTTCCGGCCGCATCATTCTCCCAGTTCCGGAACGGGAAGAAACTCAGGCAGTCTTCCGGAGACCTGCTCTTCACCCACACCGGTCTATCCGGCCCAGGGATCCTTCACCTCTCGAGGTATCTCGAGCCGGGTGACGTGCTGAAGATCTCGTTCATCCCGGGAACGGATCCCGTACATCTGAAAAAGAGGCTGACGGAATGGATTTCGGAGAACGGCACCCGGCCCGTGAAAAGTTTCCTGACGGAGAATTCCCTCCCGTCCCGTTTCGCGGCTATGCTCCTCGAACTTTCCGGGATTCCGTCCGGGCAGACAGGGGCCCATCTCCAGAAATCCTCCCGGGACTGCCTTGTCGCAACGATTGCCGGGTATCCCTTTCCTGTGAGCCGGCTTGCCGGATTTGACGAAGCGATGGTGACCCGCGGGGGTGTGGCCCTTTCCGAGATCCATCCCAGGACAATGGAGTCGAGAATTATCCCCCAACTCTATTGCATCGGGGAAGTACTGGACATCGATGGGGACACGGGCGGATATAACCTGCAGGCCGCGTTCTCGACGGCCATGGCTGCAGGCCGGGATATCGCCTCCCGATAAAGGTCAGGCCTCCGAGTAAAAGGCCTCCAGCGTACGGATGTAGATGCGTGCCCAGAGGTAGGCCACCAGGGTCCCGAGGATGTTGCCCACCACGATCCCGGACCAGACCCCTGCCTCGCCGAACCCCAGATGGATCCCGAACAGGTACACGAAGACGGCGACGAATGCAAGGCTCCGGAGAATATTGATCACGAGGGAGGTCATTCCCCTCCCCGTGCCCTGGAAGACCGAAAGAGAGATCATGCCGGCCGGGATGAACACGAGGAGGAACGAGATCACCCGGAGGAACGACGCGATCCGTGGCGCGAGATAGGCGGTGGATTCGGAGTAGGTAAAGAGGATCGCGATCTGGGTGGCGAAGAGAAAGATGAACACTGCCATCCCGGCCGCGATCAGGACCCCCAGGCGGATCGCGTATCCGGTGGCGACGCGAAGATCCCCATATCTCCTTGCACCATAGGCGGCTCCGATCACTGAGATGAGAGTGGTGGCGATCGCAAGGTCCGGGATTACCGCGAACATCAGGAGGCGCCACCCCGACGTGTATACGGCCACCGCATCCGTTCCGGCCACCATAACGAGAATTGCATTGATGACGACGGAAAGGGATGCCATCAGGAGGTATTCGGCGCTTGCCGGCAGCCCGACCCTGAGAATATCGCCTGTTGTATCCCTGTCCGGGACGAATCCCTTGAGGGAGAGATGGAGATAGGTATCCTTCCGGACAAGGAACCAGTACAGCATGATAAGGGAGACCGATGCGATCGAGATGACCGTGGCGATCGCCGCCCCTGCAATCCCGAGACCCGCCCAGTAGATGAGGACCGGGTCGAGCACCGCGTTCAGGACCGAGGAGAATGCCATCGCGTACATCGCCCTCTTTGTATCCCCTTCCCCGCGGAGGATCGCATACCCGATATTCGAAAAGAGGATGAAGATCGCCCCGATAAAGAGGATCCTGCCGTAGTCGGCGGCAAGGGGCGCGACAGTCCCGGCCCCGAAGAGCAACGCGATCGGTTCTGCAAAGATCACGAGGGGGGCCGTCAGGATCAGCGCAAGGATGGAACCGACCACGATCCCATGCATCGCGGCGCTGTCCGCCCCAGCCCGGTTTGCTCCCCCGATCCGGCGGGCAACCGCGGACGACACACCCGCCCCGAGACCGTTGCCGAGCCCGATGAAGATCATGAAGACAGGGGTCATGAACCCGACCGCCGCGAGGGCATCCGGGCCGAGTCCTGCAACCCAGATGGCATTGACCAGGTTGTAGACCGACATCAGGAGCATCGCGACCATCATTGGTCCCGAGAGCTTCCAGATCGCTTTCTTTGGATCTCCCCGAAGGAGCGAGACCCCCGCGGTCACTTCCCGTGCATGATCCCGGCTGGCATCCGGGTGCAGGGGATCCGGTAAGGAACCTGTCATAAACCTGCAGATCCTGGGGAGAACCGCTCTGTTTTTTTACTTCCGGTCATGAAGGTCCTCGCCCATGGAACAAGTTGATCCAGGCAACCCCTTATTCCGCTAATCGCAGATTTCATGGACCCTGCCCACGCGGCCGTCGGTAAGCCGTACCTTGATCCCATGGGGATGGGAGGCAGATCCTGTGAGGATCTCTTTTACCCTTCCTTCGGTCAGGGACCCGCTTCCCTGATCCTTCTTCAGGACGATCTTTACACGGATGCCCCTCGAGATATCCTTCCTCAAACGCCCGTCCTTCAACAATCAGGTCCCTCCTGCCGCCCAGCCCTCGTCGGAGCATTTCCCGTTGTTCCCGATACGCGGGCTCTCCAGGTGGCCAGGGCAGAACGATCCCGGTCTGGCGGCCGGGTCGCAGAGATACTCCGTAATTCGCCGGATCACCTCAGGGTTTCTTGGGAGGTGGAGGTGGCAGTACTGGTCCGCGTCCCGTTCGAGGGAAGCGGGATCTGCTGGGAGGATGTCAAACCCCGCCCCGGGGAGCCAGGAGTCGAGGTGCGGAACGATCCCGTCGCCCGAATAGGTCGTTCTCCAGCCTTCCGGGGAACAGACCCAGGTTTTGCCCCGGAAGGAGGGGAAGAACTCCGGGACCGCATCGGGGTTGCGTGTCAGGATCAGCCGGTAGGAGATGTCCTTCCGCAGGCCGGCGGTTCGGAGCGCAATCATCGCCTCGCTCCCGGGCCGGAATTGCCGGACAATGACGTCCTCTTCAGGGTTGAACCTGCGCGGCACGAAGACCCCGCCGAGTGTGCGGATGATGCGGGGCCCGTACCGGGGATCGAAGAAGATCTCTGCAAGGCTGGAGCCGTTGTTGGGCGGCCCGAGCCCGATGAGCTGGCGGATTTTCACACTCCGGGCGTCTCCGTCCATCACCTCCAGCATGTACCTCGCGATGCCGGTTCCCATGGAATGACAGACCATGTCCACGGGGCCGGAGCAGCCTGTCTCGTCGCGCCGGGCCCGGAGGTATGCCTGGAGGGATGCTGCAATTGTTTCGAGACCGGCCCCTTTCATCCCCGAGTGATCGAAGATCCAGCAGGGTATCGACCGATCTGCCAAAACCCCGGAAAGGCGGTCCCAGATCCCGGGATGGCTCTTCCATCCATGCACCAGGACAACGGGACTGCGCATCGCGATCACGAACAGAAAATGTTGTGTTCTATCGTGATAGAGGTTTTGAATCCGACAGGTGGAAAAATCCCGGCGAATCCCTTATTCGTTCACGGACCAAACCCGTAACAATGGTCCTGTCGTTCTCCACCCCGGTAGGGAGGGAGTAGATGCCGTTCTTCTGCCAGCAGTGCGGGGAGTGCTGCAGCCACATGGGGGTCGTTCACCGGATCAGGGAAGAGATTGGCGAGTTCCGGTTTCTGCTAGTCAACGAATACACAGGGGAGGTGACCCCGGTGGAGATCGATCCGGACAAGATTGCCCTCTTCGAGGATCGCAGCATCTTTACTTCCTTTCCCGAGGCCTGCCCGTTTCTCCGGAGGGACGTTGCCGGTGAAAGGATCTGCTGCACGGTCCACCTGTCGTGGCCGGAGATCTGCAAGGAATTCTCGTGCTGGAGGATCCTGATCCTCGACCCGGCAGGCAGGAGATCGGGACGGGTCATGGGGGCCCGTTACCTGGTCTGCGAGGACGAACAACTCTATTCGATCTGGAGAAAACGGCTCGACGAGATCGGGGTTGTGGATGACGGGAGCTGGGACAGGGAACTGATAACGCTCGCGGAAGAGCATGGGTATAGGGTGTATCGATAGGGTCCAGAGTAAGGGGGCCTGGCCCCTCGACCCCGGGGGCGACCGGTATTGCGAATATGGAGAGATCGTGCATAGTCCAATCAGCCTCGCTCCTCCTCTCGCAGGAATTTTTCCAGCCTCCCGAAATCCGCCTCCAGCGCACCTCTCGAAGGGGGATTGTGGGTTACCACGGCAGGATGGTACACCGGGACGATCCGGATGTCCCGGCCCAGGTCCGGGTCCCGGACCTGGAAGACTTTTCCCCGTACTCCCGCAAGGGAGGGGTAGTGCAGCCCGTACACCCGGAAGAGAGCCTTTGCAGCGGTGTTGCCCATCGGGACGATGAACCGGGGAGAGAGGAGGGCGATCTGGCGTTTCAGGTACGGCAGGCAGGCTTCGATCTCCCGCTCCTTTGGGGCGCGGTTGGCAGGGGGCCGGCATTTCACGATGCTCGTGATAAACACCGCTTCCCGCGTGAGCCCGGCAGAGAGGAGGAGGCCTGTGAGGATCGTTCCTGCCCGCCCGACGAAGGGCCGCCCGGTCTCGTCCTCCTTCCTTCCCGGCCCCTCGCCGAGGAGGAGGAGACGGGATGGGACCGGTCCCTCGCCCGGGACGGCCAGGGTCCGGGATGCCGCCAGGTCGCAGAGATGGCAACAGGAGATCTCCCGTTCAAGATCACCCATGGCGGGCGGCGTGTTCCTGTCCGAATACCGGGTCATGGGGGGAACTCCTCATTGGTATTAGTTCCATGTATTCGTAATCGTTCTGGGATGATCCCGCTGGGGGATACATCTGCAGAAACTAAAATCCGCGGTCAATTGGGGAGAACACTACTGATATCATCAGCAATGACCCAATCATTTAAGGCAGTGGAATTCCCTCGTCCTGCATTCCTGCGACAGACGGAACGATAACGATGCTCGAGATGCTCCTCCTCGGATTTGTGATCGGTCTTACCGGAGCCCTGGCGCCAGGCCCCACCCTCGTTGCGGCGATCCAGTCTGCGGTGAAAGGGGGATGGCCGGCCGGGCCGAAGATATCCCTGGGGCATATCGCCGTGGAGACGGTCCTGTTCGTCATCGTGGTATTCTGGCTGGGATCGTCGTCCGCGATCCAGGCGTATGCCCCTTATATCGCCGTTGTGGGAGGCATCGCCCTGGTTGCCTTCGGCATCCTGACGATCCGCGGAAGCACAACGGCAACCCTCGGCGGCGACGACCAGGGGCGAGGGGGAGACCCGGTGATGGCCGGGGTGGTTACGAGCGCATCCAATCCATATTTCTGGATCTGGTGGCTTACGGTGGGGAGCGCGTTCCTCCTGGCGGCCTCCCGGCAATCGATCCTGATGGCGGTTGCCTTCATCGTGGGTCACTGGGGGGCGGACATTGGATGGTACACCCTGGTCTCCACCGGGATCCACCAGGGGAGGAGCATCCTTGATCAAAAGACCTATACCCGGATCCTCGCCCTCTGTGGCATCTTCCTGGTCCTGTTCGGCCTCTACTACCTTCTCTCGGCAGTTACCGGGATGTGACACCGCGGGGTAGACTTAAATCACATGGTTCTCATCGGGAACACGAGCATACAAAATGAAAATGGCGGAGCCATTTTTATATTAAAAAAGGCAGCCATCAATCCTGCGGGTTGAAAAGGCTGGCCAGTTCCAGGGGCTTTGACTTTTTCCGGAAATAGGAGAAGAGCCCCTCGCCCCAGGCAACCGCTTTCGCGTTGTTGGAGAAAAGGTCGCAGGAACTGTCGTAGAGGTTGGTATCCTTCTTGAAAAGACCGAGGGAGAGGTATCGATCGGTGACAGTCAGTCCTACCTTGAGGGGCTCACGGGTCACCCCGATCTTGAAGTTGGAATAATCCGCAAGCCCTGCCATGTTGGATGCATAAGGCTCCTTTTTTAAAATATTGATCACATCCTCGTTCACGAGGAGTTCCACCGGCACTCCCTCCAGCACTTTCTGGGCGAGGAAGCTGGCAAGGCCAGGGCTTGCCACAGAAGAGAGCCCGTGGATGTACTGGGCATTCTTGAGGATGTCGATATAGTGAGTGTATACAAAGAACATGTCCGTGGAGGTGTCGTACTTCACCTCCGCATTGCGAAGTTCTCCGAGGCGTGCGAGGAACTCCCGCGGGATGGCGGAGAGATCGTGGTCGGCCCAGAACATCTGGTGTTCCCCGATCCCTCCCATCAGCGTGACGTACTGTTCCACCTGCTCTGCAACGACCATGCCCAGTGCGGTCAACCGGTAATCGTATGCCACGGGTTCGACAAGCCCCGCCCGCTCAAGGCTTCGGATCTTCGGGATGATAGCCTGGGACGTGCTCCCGGTAACCTTTCTCAATCGCGCAAGGGATGCGCTCCCGGCGATAAGAGTAAGCAATGTCTGGACCTTCAGGCGCGAACTGTAGACAGAGTGGATCACCTGGTGGTGGCGGTCGTAGATCTCCAGGATGTCCATATGATGTAGTACTATCACCATCCCGGCAATATGTCATTCGATAAAAAGCGGGAATTGAAGGATTAGGTAAGATTGAGGAGATGACCGACCGGCCCGACGCCTGTTGTTATGAGGAATAAGAATCCGCCCACAGCCAGGAACTGCCCGTCGGAGACGACGTCACAGAGGAGGTCCGTATTTTTCAGGCGGTCGATGGACAGGATGCAGGCCTGGGAGTAGGCGAGGGAGACCGCGAGAGCCGCCAGGGCTGCGGCCCATCGGATTGCATAGAGGCCAAGGGTGACGAGCACGGCACCGCATGCAAGGTTGATCAGGGTCAGGACAATTTTTGTCCTGCGGATCCCGAGGATCACCGGAATGGTGGCGACCCCCGTGGCTGCGTCGCCGGTCCTGTCCCGGATATCGGGTAACACGGACGCCACGAACGTCCAGGAGAAGATGAAAAGAAAGTTGACAAGGGTGCAGAGGCCGATGGACCCGTTGCTCATCGCAACCGGGAGAAGGGAAAAGGAGGCGCCCCAGGCTCCTGAAACGAGAATGTTCTTCCCCAGTGGGATCTCTTTTAATCGCCGGTACTTCCATCCAGGGGGAAACACTGTGACGCTGTAAAGGGTTCCGGAGACGATCGGGATAGCGGCGACCAGGGCTGCGGAGAGACCGTGCATCGCGGCGAGGATGAGAGCCAGGGCATACGCGAGGATTGCGGAAAGGAACAGGATCTTTGAGTACCTGCAGGTGATACGGAACCTGTCTGCATGATTGAGGGCGTCTTCGGCCTCATCGGTCCTTCTGTTCAGGTTATACACCGAGAAGACTACCAGGGCAAGGACCGCTGCAATCTGGGCGGTCCAGAGAATTCCCTGGAGAGCGCAGGAGGTGTAGGCCATGCCAACGGCGGCCAAGGCCAGGAAGAGTGAGCTGTACAGGAAAAATTCCCAGGTTTTTCTTGCGGTCTTCACAAGACCGGTTAAGAGTGCTGCCGGGTCAAAGTTACTGTCGATGGCTGATTCACAGGGGGTAATGTACTCCATACAGAGTATAGTACACGAAGAGATTCACATTCATCGCGCCGATGAATATTCATCGCAGCGATGAATCTGAAAAGCCGTGATAAATATTGAATACCGGCACACATGTCATTTCGGAGACAGGGTTCATCGGAGAGAGCATGCCCCACATCCCGCGTACAATAGATGTAGCATTATCGTCCTTTCAGACTGGCAAGAATCTTTCTCCGGGCTCCCCGGACACCCATTTGAGTGCACCCAGGTTGGGGGGGATCATCACCAATGGATGATCAGTGGCGGTCCCGGGCAGGGGAGCTCCTGCTCCAATCTTTCCTTGCAGCCCAGGTGCTGATGCCGCACCATGAGAGCGAGTCCGAGATCTTCAGGAAGTTCCTTGAAAATTATGGCATCGTCATCAATGAGGTAGAGATTCACATCATCGAAGAGAACACGCTGGGTGAAAACCAGGTCGTGATCGGGACGTTCTTCCTCCGCTTCCAGAGATCCAGGGAAGGAGGGACCGAAAAGGTCTGGGCCCAGGGATTGATCACGGTAAAAATCGATCGCAAAGGCGAGGTTGTCGTCAAGTTCACCTCTCCTACGTACCAGTTCATGATAAGAATGAACAATCCGAACCTTTCCGGGCAGGCCATCCGCTCCGGCGGCAATCTCATGGAAATATACCAGATGCCCCGCGACCTGGGCAAAGTGTAAGGCGATTTCCCTCCCCCCCGCCGGAATAAGGGCCTGCCTTTCTCCCCCTCTGCCCGCGTAGCGGGAATTAAGAAGTCTCAGATCCCTGCTCTTGTAGCGGAGTACGGGGATCGGGACTAAAGGTGGAATTGGTGCGTTCCTGCGGGAATATCGCACCGGGGGTGAACCGCTGGGTCTTCGATCTCCAGAAAACCACCCCTACCATAGAATATACAGGCCGGAACGATTATACCCAAACGCGATTCTGAAAGGATGGTACAGGAAGTGAATCGAAATGGAAGAATCGTATACATTGTCCGTGTATGAAGTGAAGTGGGGGGCGTTTGTCCTTGCAGGGATCCTCGCTCTGCTCCTGGGGCTGCTGATCGTTATGTTCCCGGGTCTTGCCGAGACCGCGATCATGGTACTTTTTGGAATCCTCCTGGTCGTTGCAGGAATCATCGTGGTGATCACCTCACTTCTCGCCCCCGCAGGAGCCCCGAGGTCCGCTCTCGGGATGCTGCTCGGAGTGCTTGTGTTCCTTGCAGGCATAGCAGCGATCATCTATCCGCTGGTTGCGGGAGCCATCCTTGCGGTGGTGATCGCAATATTCATGTTGCTCCTGGGAGTTACGCAGGTCTATCTTGCGATGGAAGACAAGGGCGCCCCGCACAGGACCCTCCTTGCGATCTCAGGGATCCTCGGGATCCTCTTTGCAGTCCTCGTGATGATCTTTCCATTCCTGGGTGGACTGATCCTGTTCGGGGTCCTGATTGGGGCGTATTTCATCCTCTTCGGGCTCCTTTCCCTGGCATCCGGCTTCGTCATCCGGTCGGTGCAGAAGTGATCGGGAGGGAGGGATCCGGCAGGATCTCTCCCCTCTGTCTACAGGAGTGGGGAAAAAAGACGGGAGATCGATTCTTTAAACTTTACCCGGAGAGACCGGTTACGGTATGCAGCGAGCGTGAGTTCTTTGCACCCGGGCAGATCCTCCATGAATGCCGTTTCCATTCCGCGTGCTAACTCCGGATCGTAGACAAATGCATTTGCTTCGAAGTTCAGGCGGAAGCTCCGTACATCCCAGTTGGCGCTTCCCACCGAAGAGACGAGTCCGTCCACCACGATCGTCTTGGAATGTATGAATCCCTTCTCATACGTGTAAGCCCGGACGCCCGCTTCTAAAAGATCCCCGATGTACGAGTAACTCGACCAGTACACAAAGGGGTGGTCGGGCTTTGTGGGGAAGATGATCCGGACGTCAACACCGGAGAGTGCTGCGATGCGAAGTGCATCGCTCACGCTCTCGTCCGGGATGAAATAGGGTGTCTGGATGAAGACATTCTTCCTCGCGGAATTGATCATCTTCAAATAGCCTTCCTTGATCTGGTTCCACCTGGCATCCGGGCCGCTCGATACCACCTGCATGGGTGTGGCGTTCCCCCCCTCCAGCTCGGGGAAATACCGGTGTGCAAGATGGGGTGACTCTTTCGTGGCATAACTCCAGTCCAGGAAGAACCGGACCTGGAGCGACCATACTCCATCCCCGTGGATCCGGATCGCGGTGTCCCGCCAGTAACCAAGGGGGCCTTCGCTCAGATACTCGACCCCGATGTTGAATCCCCCGATGAATCCGGTCTTCCCATCAATGACCGCGATCTTCCGGTGGTTGCGGTAGTTGATGCGGAAGTTCAGGGGTCCTATCAGGGAGGGAAAGAAGACCGCGACCCTGACCCCTGCGTGCTGGAGATCCCTGACCTTCCTCTTGTTGAACCGCGTACCCACCGCATCGTACAGGAGCCTGACCTCCACCCCTTCCCGTGCCTTCTCCTTAAGAAGGGAGAGGAGTTCGTTCCCCAGCCGGTCGTCTCGGATGATATAGTACTCCAGGTGCACATGGTCCCTGGCGCCCCGGATGGCGGCGAAGAGTGCATCGAACTTGTCGTGTCCGTCCGTGTAGAGGTCGACACGGTTGCTGCGGGAGAGGTAGGACATCGAGTTCTCAAGGAACATCTCCATCATCCCCCGGTAGGGCTCCAGGGCCCTGTCCGGCAGGATGAGTTCGCGGGATGTGAGTTCCCGTTTCTGTTCCCCGATCAACTGGTGAAGGTACTGGTCGTCCTGTGCTTTCATCCGGAAGAGTTTGCGTTTGTAAAAATTCTGGCCGAACAGGAGGTAGAGGATGAAGCCTATGATGGGGATCGCGAAGAGGATCAGGATCCATCCGAGGGCTGCGGTAGGGTTCTTTCGCTCGAAGAAGACCAGGCCGATCGCGAGGAAGATATTGATGACCAGGAAGAAAGGGTCGATCAGATCGGGAAACATCAGATCACAGGACTGTCTTGTTTAGGAGAAGTGGGGGAGCAGGGCGATGTATCTTTCGCTATTTCAGTCGGATCATGTTTCTTCCAGGGCTTGCAGGACTGCTTTCCGGAAGAGAATTTCGGGCGCCTCGAGGCAGGAGGAACCGTCCGGCCCAGGGGTGACCCGGACGGATTCCCGGAACTCCTGGCATTTCGAAGACCGGCAGAGGAACTCGGCCTGGTCTGCAAGGAACAGCAGCTCTATGAGTGGCCGGCCATTTAAGAAAAATCCCTCCCTTTCAGGAGGAGTTCCGGGCGGAAGGACGACCTGCTCCAGAAGGACCTCGATCCCGTCTTTTTCCAGTAGCGGGCAGACGATCTGGACGAGTTCCCGGAATGTCCTGCCGGTATCTGTGGTCCGGATACACGGATCTTTTGACCGGAGAAAGTGATTCCAGGAGATGTGCAGTATTCTTTTCATCGTCCATTGCAACCGATAGCTCTTGTTTCCGGGATCCGACGGATCTACCTGGGATCCGGTCATGCCCGGGTTTTTTATTGAAATGTAGGTTGCGGGTGATATGAATATTGTCCGGGACCGCCCATCCACCTCCCGGAACCAGAGAGATCCTTCGTACTTCTTCCAGTTTGCGAGGGGAGTTTTAACGAAGTTTTTATATTTGGAAACTGATTGTCCTTTCGGGTCGAACCTGTCGGATATCGGGGGCCATAGTATGAAATCAATCCTGAAAATCGGACCGATCTTGATCGCAGCTCTGTCGATCACATTAATCCTCATGCCTGTCATGGCAGAAGAGAGGGTCTACGTAGTGAATTCCTATGTCCACCAGCCATCGGACATCAACTTTTCAACGGTCTTGATGACCGATGGTGACCTGAATGTGATGGGCACCTCGAAGAATCTCGGGGACGATGCCCATTCGGTTGCCGTGAACGCTATCCATAACGATATCTGGGTAACCGTCCCGGATTCGAACCTGACGGTCGTACTCGATGGCCGGGATCTCTATGTAAAACATACTTTAAGATTCACAGGCCTGGACGGGCCCATGGGCGTTGCAATCCGGCCTGTAAGCACTGAAGTCTATATCACAGGATCGAAGTCGGGAACCGTTTCGGTTGTGGACGAAAATACATATGCTGAACTGGCCAGTATCGATGTCGGGGGCCATCCCTATGCGGTCGTGTTCGCACCGGACGGTGATGAGGCATATATCCTGGATACCGGGACCAATGAGCTGAAAGTAATCAAGACATCGGACAGATCCGTGATCAAGACACTGACCTGGACCCCGAGCGACAGGCTCCAGGAGATGGCGATCAACTCCACAAGGTTGTATATTACAAACCAGAAATTGGCAGGCCAGATCGAGGTGATACGGACCAGTGACAATACAAAACTATCCCCCATCACGACTACCATCGGTTATCCAAGGGCCCTGGGGATGCCCCTCTCGAGCCAATACCTTTTCATCGGGTACTGCACTGGCACTGCGGCTTCCGAGGTCTCGATGATGCGCCTTTCAGATCAGACAGTAGTATCCTCTGCAGCGATCACCAACTGTGCCCGAAGGATGGCGGTCCGGTTGAATGGCACCAGGCTGTTTGTTGCCGACCATAACAGCAACGAACTTTTTGGGTATAACGTCGCAGGCGAAACACTCTCATCGCTGGGCGCTGTCAGTACGGACACTTCCCCCGGCTATTCGAACTCGTCCCCCGTAGGGGTCGCCCTGATGTACATCAATATCTATCCGTATTTCGCGGTGTATCGACCTTCTGACTTGAATAACTGGATTGTAACTGACGATCTGTCCTCTGTCAAGTACAGGAACCATTACGGAAGCGGAACCGATACGCCTCTCATCGGCGACATGAACAATGACAGGGAGGTCGACAGGGCGGTATTCCGGAACGGCGAATGGATCATCGATTACAATATGGATGGATCGGTGGACATCCGGGATGATTACGGGATGGCGGGGGATGTCCCGCTCATCGGAGATTTCAATAACGACTGGATCATGGACCGTGCAGTCTTCCGTTCATCAACATTCGATAACTGGATCCTCGATTACAATATGGATGGTTCGGTCAATGCCCGGAACCATTATGGTGGGGCTGGGGATATCCCGATCGTTGGAGATTTCAACAACGACTGGGTAACGGACCGGGCAGTCTTCCGTTCGGCGACCCTCAATAACTGGATCATCGACTATGGCATGGATGGCACGGTGGATGTCCGTGAACGCTACGGCATGGCTGGTGATCTACCTCTCGTCGGGAAGTTTAATTCCGATCTCTTCATGGACAGGGCGGTGTTCAGGAACGGCGAGTGGATCGTCGATTACACCATGGACGGTTCTGTCGACAGGCGTGCGAACTACGGGATGGCCGGAGATCGGCCGTTGTCCTGGTGGAATCTGTAACTTTTTCGGGGCGGGAAAATTTTTTAGCCGGTCCGGAGCAGGAGAAATCACTAAAACGAACCATTTCGTGTTCAATCCCCTCGGGTCACACTGTCAGGATCGCGACCCTTATGCCTTGCAGCCGTAAATATGCATCAGCGGGGTGTCAAGATACCTGTAAACTACCGGTTATTCCTGTGTTCTTTGCTTCTTTTTCTGGTCTTATATAACCCGGGTTCAGGTTCGGAGCCGTACGCGGACTGGTCCTATTCGCTCGTCCACATTTCGGATACTCAGGTCCTGTCTTCCACGTATCCGTCTACATTAAATTTCACCTTTTCCTACCTGGAGTCCCAAAAAAACGCGTATAATATTACTGGAATCGTTGTTACCGGTGACCTGGTGAACTCCTGCACGAACACTACCCAGTGGGAAAATTATGCGAATGCAAGGTCGAAAACAACCATTCCCCTCTTCGAAGTGGCGGGTAATCACGACATAAATGGTGTGCAAAATAACTATACCGCGTTTGACGCGTATATTGGGAATGGAAAAAGGAACTGGACAGCGGAAATCCATGATTTCCTCTTTATCGGGATTGGATATACCAGGAACGAACTCAGCGATGCGGATGTATCCATGTACAATGCTCTTATTATGTCCCGCCCCTTCAAAATCCCGATATTCGCTACTCATAACTATTTCGACGGGATAACGTATCCCACCCCCCTATCCCCGCTCGGGGGAAGCATCAAAGGAGAACTCGTAATCCATGATCCGACGTTCATCATGTGCGGACACATGCATGACAATATCCTTCATTCCGGGCAATATTCGGGGAACACCCTGGTGGAAGATATGACAAACTACCAGAGCTATGGCAACTACGCAGCCGGAAAATTATATGCCGTGTATAAAATCTCGGATAAAGTCATCAGGGTAGGGGCCAGGGATCTCTTTGTATATCCTTCCCAGTCCCTGGGTCCCGTTACTATTGTATACCAGGTCCCCTCCAGTGCGTATTTCGACCCAACGCTGATCACAATTGGATTTTCACCAACGACTTCACGACGGTATTGTATCGTGATCATTATGGTCTCGCACACGATCTACCGCTCGTTGGGGACTTCAACAATGATAACTTCGACGATCGGGCCGTGTTCCGTGGAAATGAATGGATTATCGATTATCACAGGGATGGTTCGGTAGATACCCGGGATCATTTCGGTATACCCGGGGATGTTCCCCTGGCGGGTGATTTCAACAGCGACGGTACTCTCGACCGGGCAGTGTTCCGTGCATCCGCCTGGGACAACTGGATCTTCGATGATCAGATGGACGGAGTCGTGGATACCCGGGATCATTTCGGTATACCCGGGGATGTTCCCCTGGTGGGCGACTTCAACAGCGACGGTACCCCCGACCGGGCAGTGTTCCGTGCATCCGCCTGGGACAACTGGATCTTCGATTATACCATGGATGGTTCGGCGGACACCAGGAACCATTACGGAAATGCAGGAGATGTTCCGGTGGTCGGTTCCTTCAACGCGGATGCGATCGTTGACCGTGCCGTGTTCCGGAACGGTGAATGGATTATCGACTATAGCATGGACGGATCGGTCGATTCCCGGCCGGGATTCGGGATGGCCGGGGATGTCCCGATGGTGGTGACACTCTAACTCTTCCCTTTCTCCATCAGGCCACGACGGAAGATTTCCTCATGCTCACGGTTGCCAGAATGCTGGAAAATTTTTCCTGGGATAGATTTCCAATGTATCCCATGAGTCGCATTTACCGCAGGAAAAGGGAATGTATGCTGAAACGACCTATGAATAACGGGGCCATTCCTTTATTGTGATTAGCATAACCTTATGAATTCCTTTCAACATATTCACGGTCAATCGTAGAGGGGGACCTTCTATCAGGATCTCAGTTAAGGCATTCTTCCACATGACAGAGAAAGTACCACCCAGTCCGTCACTGCAATAACAGGGACGCAGACTCCAGCGATTCGCACAGGGTCTCCTTCGTCGATGAAAAATTCATTGATAGGGGGAGAGATGTTCATGAAACCTATGGGTATTGCGAAAATTATCTGTTTTGTTCTTCTCTGCCTGCTATTCGTGCAGGCGGTACCGGCCGTAGGAGAACTGAGCGTATCTGGTGGGAAAAGCGAACGAATAGCAACAGATTCGGATATCAATGCCGCAGGTAGTATCATGTCACTCTCGGACATGACCCTCTTCTTCGTTCCAAACGAGGGCCAGGCGGATTCTGGAGTTCTCTTCACCTCTAAAGGAGATGGTTATACCATCTCCTTTGCCCAGGACCGGGTCGGGTATTCGCTTCCCTATGACGACGGCAGTATTTCCGGCAGGTACGTGGTCATTCAGCGATTTTCCGGGGGGAATCCGGACCCGTTAGTGGTAGGCATGGACCCGAAGGAGACACTCGTGAGTTATTTCACCGGGGACGAGTCGGAGTGGCACACGAACATCACACCGTTTCATGCCATTGTCTACAAGGATATCTTCCCCGGGATCGACCTTATCTATCGCAGCGTGAGCGGATCGGTGAAACGCGAATTCCTCGTCCGGCCTGGAGCGGATCCGTACCGGATCCGGATGACCTATGAGGGTGCGGGGCAGATCCGGGTGACTGGTGAGGGAGGATTGGTGATCAAGGCAGGTTCCGGTGAGATCAGGGAAACAGCGCCGGTCTGCTACCAGGACAAAGGTAGTGTGAGGGAGGAGATCCCCTGCCGGTTCGATATCCGAGAGGACGGAAGTGTCTCGTTCCTCATCGGAGAGCATGATCCTTCCCTACTGCTCACGATCGACCCGGCGCTCGCATATTGCGGGTATGTTGGGGGAGCAGGAAATGACACTGCCAGTGCTATCGCGGTGGACACGGAAGGGAACGCATACATCACGGGAACAACGACGTCGACTCATGATACGTTCCCTGAGGAGGGAGGTCTGGATTGGAACTATAACGGAGACGAGGACGCCTTTATCGCGAAGGTGGATGCATCAGGGACCGACATCGTCTACTGCGGGTATATAGGAGGAACCCGTGAAGATGAAGGGAGGGACATCGCGGTGGATGCGGAAGGGAATGCGTATATCACGGGATTCACCAGTTCTCTCACGGCAACGTTTCCTGACAAGGGAGGCCCTGACCCCACCTATAACGGGGGAGAATGGGACGCTTTCGTTGCAAAGGTGAACGCGGCCGGGTCCGATCTCGACTATTGCGGGTACATCGGCGGGGACGGGAGAGATCTCGGCCTTGGCATCGCGGTGGATACGGCAGGATGCGCGTTTGTCACGGGATTTACGAACTCAACCGAAGACACGTTCCCCGAGGGGAACGGCCTGGACCTCACCCTGAACGGGTTCTATGACGCTTTCGTAGCCAAGGTGCAGCCTGACGGCAGCGGGCTCATCTTCTGCGGGTACATCGGTGGGAACGATATCACTGCAGGCTATGATATCGCGCTGGATACGGTCGGGAACGCCTTTATCACCGGCCACACTACATGCGACGACGGGCTCCCCATCACAACGGCCGCCCTTGATCCCACGTTTAACGGGGGCATGGATGTCTTTGTTGCAATAGTGAACACCGGCTATGGACTAAGCTACTGTTCGTATTTCGGCGGTGATCAGAATGAAAATGGAGATAGCATCGCCACTGATGGAGTCAACGTCTATATTACCGGATATACATGTTCAAACGAAACCACGTTCACGGTGAATAATGGCCCGGATCTTTCCTTCAACGGAGGATGGAGCGATGCCTTCGTAGCCAAGATGAGAGTGGCGGGAACCGGACCTCACCAGCTCGTGTACAGCGGGTTCATAGGCGGGTCCGGGGATGATTATGGCGATGCTATCGTAAGAGATGCAGACGGGAACGCGTATGTAACCGGATCCACCGGGTCGGATCAGACGACGTTTCCGGTCAGGGCTGGCCCTGACATCACATATAACGACGGTAATGATGCCTTTATCGCAAAAGTGAACCGGACAGGGACAGCGCTATACTACTGTGGGTATATCGGGGGATCCGGGAGAGACGTCGGCCTTGGCATCGCGCTGGACCATGAGGGCAGTCCATATATCACGGGGTTTACCGAATCTTCCACATCCACATTCCCCAAGCTGGCCGGCCCGGACCTCGGTTATAACGGGGCCGAGGACGCCTTTGTGGCGAAGGTATGGTCCGATTATGGGAGAGGTGTCTTCCGGACTAATGTTACCTGGAACTGGATCCTCGACCGGTCCATGGACCTCACGACTGACATCCGGGACCACTTTGGGATGGACACAGATTACCCTGTCATGGGCGACATCAATAACGATGAGATCGCTGACCGTGCTGCATTTCGCTCAGGCGAATGGATTGTAGACAACGGAATCGACGGCACCGTAGATTTGCGGGACGAGTATGGCATGGCAGGAGATATCCCCCTGATCTATGACTTCAATGCGGACGGCATTACGGACCGTGCGGTCTTCCGCGCCGGGGAATGGATCATCGATCATAATTTTGATGGAACTTCCGATAACCGGCCACAATATGGCATGGCGGGGGATATCCCGTTGGTGGGTGATTTCAACAACGATGGTACCCCTGATCGTGCAGTTTTCCGATCCTCGGTTGACAACAACTGGATCATCGACTATTCGGGTAACGGAGTGGTGGACGAGAGAGAGCATTATGGCAATGCAGGCGACGTTCCCCTGATCTGCGATTTCAATGCGGACGGCATTACGGACCGTGCGGTCTTCCGCGCCGGGGAATGGATCATCGACCTCAACATGGACGGATCGGTCGATTCACGGCCGTGGTATGGGATAAGAGGGGATCGCCCACTTGTGTGGAATCCTTAATTTGTGGATTTGGACAGTCCCTTATTTCTATTCTCATCTTAAGGAACAAGGAGTATGTCGAAACTCCAGTTTCGATTCATTAATCATCTTTTTTCCGGAAACCTTCCGGTGATGTAGTCTGATACTTCCCCTGGACGCGGAACGGATTCTCACCGTTCGAGGAGGGAGATGTGTTCGGCCGCGCTTGCGGCGAGATTGGCCCGGTTTTTCAGGCACGAGATATCCCGGATCGCCTCGAGAACGTGCACCGAATCTTCGAGGTAGGAGAGAAGGTCGGCCGGATAGAGATCGATCCCGTATTCCTCGAGGAGATACCCTGCGATCTGCCGGTGATCCAGGCCGTTCTCGCGGAGTTCGAGGATCTCGCGGCCAAATTTCCGCTCGGGGCACCCGCACATCGGCGTGTCCTTGCAACGGCACTTCAGAAAGGAGTGGATGAAGCGGATCATCTGGTCGTGGAGAGTGTGATCGAGGTGTTCGTAATCGAGCCGGGAGGAGACTGCCTCGAGGGTTGCGCCGTGGAACGCCTGGTCGGGCAGGCGGTAGCCTACCAGTCGTTCCAGCCTCCGTGCATGCCGAAAACGCGCTTTCGTTGCGATCAAGAGTACTCGCCGGGCTCCTCGTCGAAGTTCTTGAGCGAGGCCATGGACTCTGCCATGCTCTCGACTTCGATCAACCACTCGTCAAAGAGACTCGGCTGCTCGATATTGTCCTTGACGTATTTTCCGCAGCACGAAGCGCCAGCGATGACGTTCGCCCCGATATCCGCAGCGATCTCGAGGGCTTTCTCCATATCGGCATCGACCATTTTGCGCCCCTCTTTCACCAGCGTTTTGATATCGGTCTCGTAGGCGCCGTCCAGGAATTTCCTGCACCCTGCAAAGAGGACCAGGAGAGAGAGCTGGAGCGATTCCACGTATTCCTCGAGCTCGTCGGACGGGGACTCCTTCATCACGATAGTCTCGACCTGCGAGAGTTTCTCGAGGGCTTCCTCCTTTGTATATCTCCCGTTCTGGAACAACCGGACGATCTTCAGCACGGAGAGGGTGATATCCATGGAAAAGTTGTAGAGCATGCGGAACCCCTCGGGCATCTCCTCGCTCTCCTGGTTGATCTCAAAACTGGACTCTTTCAAGGTATGGATCCAGTTGTCCCACCTCTCCTGGTTGTAGAAGATGTAGAACAGTTTCAGAGGCGCTTCTTCCTTAACCGCCTTCTCCTTCCTCTTTGCCATCACTCTACCAATGATCTCTAAAATCTTAAAGATATTTGGAAATTCTCCGGATCGGGGCGATAATAATTGATAAAATTAATATAGGTGGAGTGGGAGGCCGGCGATCAATCGACCTTCTTCCTGCAGGTTGATCCCCGCAGAATCAGAAATATCAGACCCCCTCCGGGTTGTTGTATCGTCGGCACCCTTTTTTCCGTTGACGCCAGAGATGCTAGGAAGAACATGGAGAACGCGAACGAGAGCGGCGGGGAAGAGGCTGTCGTGATCCGGTATGGCGAACTCTTCTTAAAGAGCGATCCGGTAAAACGGCAGTTCACGGGAGCCCTCCTCCGCCACCTGGGAAGAGCGCTCTCTGCGGAGGGAATTTCCCATACGGTGAAGGTCCACAGGGGGAGGATCCTGGTCTTCGGGGACAATCCCCAACGGATTGCAGAGATTGCGTCCCGTCTTTTCGGGGTGGTGGACGTGGCGGTCTGTATCCTGACGGCACCGACCGCCGATGCAGTTTCTCGGGCCGCAGCAGCGATGTCCGGGAACCGCCTGGCGCCTGGGATGAGTTTTGCCGTCCGGGCCAGGAGGCAGGGGGTAGAGGGGATCTCAAGCCAGGAACTTGGGGCGCTGGTGGGATCCGCCATCCTGGATGCGGTCCCTTCAGCACGGGTGGACCTGGATGAACCGGAGTACGAGGTGTTTGTCGAGCTCCGGGAGTACGGCGGGATCGTATACGACACGCGCATCCCGGCCCCGGGCGGGCTTCCCTACGGGACCCAGGGGAAGGTGCTCTCCCTTCTCTCCTCCGGGATCGATTCGCCGGTGGCCGCCTGGCTGCTGATGAAGAGGGGTTGCGTGGTGGAGAACCTCCACATCTCTGCGGGTCCGTATGCCGGGAATGACGTTCTTCGGACCACGGTCCGGCACCATGAGATCCTCTCCACCTGGTGTTCCGGGTATCCCATGGCCCTTTACGTGGCGGATGCCGGGGAATTCTATGATTCGCTGACCGGATCCGTCGAACCCCGGCTCCGCTGCATCCTCTGCAAGCGGTTCATGATGCGGGTGGGTTCAGGGCTCGCAGCGCGGGAGGGGCACCTTGCCCTCTGCACAGGCGAAAACCTCGGCCAGGTCGCTTCCCAGACCCTTACCAACATGACGGTGGTCTCTGAAGCAGCGACGGTCCCGGTCTTCCGGCCGCTCATCACCTATGACAAACACGAGGCGGTGACCCTGGCAAAGAGGATCGGGACCTTCGAAAAATCTCCGGGAGACCTCGCATGCAGGGCAGTCCCAAAAATTCCTGCCACGGCCTCGAGGCTTTCGGCAGTTACGGAAGCAGAGGAGCGTGTCTCAATGGACACGCTGGTGAAGGATGCCCTCTCGGGGATCCGCTTAATCACCGCACTCGACGGGAAGGTTCTCAATCCGTAAGATAGGGAGTGTCACGGGTGCTCACCGTGGCATTGGGCGCAGGGAATGCCAGGCTGCCTCCCGTGGTATTGCCAATCGGTTCGATAGGGACTCCGAGGGAGGCCAGGGGCCCTTTTTCCTCCGGGATCACTCCGATGAACGAGCAGTATCCCCGTGTGCAGGCCACTCCGCCCGAAATCTGGCGGAACAGGAGCCTTTCCCGGTTGCCCTGGTCGGCAATCCACGAGTCGATTGCCTGCCGTTCGATCCCGAGCGTGTACCCGTTCCACTGGCCGTACGCCGCTTCGAGGACCGTATCGTTGGGAGAGAACCCATAGTTCCCTTTCAGGGTTGCTGCCGAGGACCCTGTGGTGGGATTGGTATAGTTGAGATATCCGTACTGGGCCATGTCCCGGGATCTTGCAAGGGCGAGCTGGAACGCCCGGGGGTCGTAGGTGAGCGGGGAAAGCCCCTCCCCCATTCGGATTCGGTTCAGGTAGATGACGGCCTGCTGGCTGTCTTCGGGGGTGCTGTTTGCTTTGAACGAGTCTTTCGCCACCGTTTGCACCAGCCCCCCGATCAGTGCGGATCCCCCCTGCATGAGGTTGGCGATGGCTACCCGGGTACCTGGAACGGTGAGCACCAGAGCGGTCGCTCCCGTAAAGATGATCAGGATCAGGATGAGGATAGCCGCCGTCCTGCGGGAAATGAGGGGGCGTTGAATGTTTGGAGGGGTCGGGGGTACGGGACGATCGTTCTCAAAGGAGTATTCCTCGAGGTGTAATCCCGCAACGATTGCATCCATGTCCTGGATCCGGAGCGTGTAGCCCGAATCCATGAAGCGCATCTTCTCGATGAGAGTGCTCCCGGTCGCTATCCTGAACCACTTCACCTTCCGGAAATCGATCTGGCCTTCCGGATAGCTGCTCCCTTCGCAGAAGTAGAGCCAGGAACCGGTCCTGCGGAGGTTCTGCTCGCCGATGTGAGGAAACTGCCCCCTGCATAACGGGATGATCCGGTCGATGAAGTCCTGCCGGTGGATCTTTGCCTGAAGGAAGAGGTTGGGCAGTGGGATCTTCCCGTCTTTGGTCTCCGCTTCCCAGTTCCCGTTCTCGAGCCCGCGTATCTTTCCCTTGAACGCTTTCAGCTCGAGGACGAGGGGTCCGTTCTTGGTGAGAATGACGCAGTCGATCTGCCCGTTCGCCACGAGGAGTCCGGTAAGCAGGTAAACCGGCTCCCTGGGGTACTCGCGCCGGAGAATACCGACGATCTCTTTCAACTGCCGGTACTCGTGTTCGAATTTTACCTTCTGCCCACGAAAAAAACGAACGCCCATACCCGTCCCTGCATTGATCCGGGGTGCGGATCTCCGTTCATGGATATGGTCCCTCATTTTTGATATACCTATCCGGGCATCGTGCGATCCTCCATGAACAGGTAGTCCGATGGCAGGCCACGCCACAGGTGGCCTGAGACCGGGAGATACCATGATACCAGGATCATCCCAATATTGGATGACAGAGAGCATGAGGTTCAAAGGATGGGATAAGGTCAGCATCACGGTGGAGGATCCTGCGGACGAGGATGGCCGGACTCCGAATGCGCGCCAGGTGGAGGCCATTTCACCGGTAATTCTCTCCGCGAGCCGGGCCACCGACATCCCGGCATTCTATGGAGAATGGTTTCTTCACCGGTTGAAGCAGGGATACTGCCGCTGGACCAACCCCTGGAACGGAAAGAGCCAGTATGTCTCCTTCTCCCGAACCCGCCTGGTTGCCTTCTGGTCCAAGAATCCCGCCCCCTTCTTCCCGGTGCTTGATGCGCTGGATGACCGTGGCTTATCCTATTACTTTCTCTATACGCTGAACGATTACGAGGGTCTCGGTCTGGAACCGAATCTTCCCCCCGTCGACGACCGCGTGGATACCTTTCTTCGCCTCTCTTCCCGCCTGGGGAAGGGGAGGGTAGTCTGGAGGTTCGATCCCCTGGTCCTCATGGAAGGTCTTTCGGTCCCGGACCTGCTGCAGAGAGTTGCGAGCATCGGGGACCGGATCCATGGTCATACCCGGAGGATGGTGATCAGTTTCGTGGATATCGCAAAGTACCCCAAAGTACAGCGAAACCTGAAGAAGGCCGGCCTTCGCGGGGTGCGGGAGTTTTCGGAAAAGGAGACGGAAGAATTCTGTACAGGTCTGATGGACCTGAACCGTGAATGGGATCTTATGATCACCGCCTGTGGGGAGTCCGCGGATCTCTCCCGCTTCGGAATCGGCAGGGGGGAGTGCATCGGCGCCCGGTTGATCATCGGGGAATTCCGGGGGGATACGGCCCTCATGGACTTTCTTGGGATCGAATCGCAGGGATTCCCGGCGGACAGGGAGATCGAGGCCATCCGGAAAGACAAAAAAGACCCGGGACAGCGAGGGGCATGCGGGTGCATTGCGGCCAAGGATATCGGGCAGTACCATACCTGCATGCACCTGTGCGCGTATTGTTATGCGAACAGTTCTCCGGACTCGGTGGCAGGAAACGCCCGAAAGCACCGATGCAGGAAGAGTGACGGCATATATCCTGAGTCGATTACCGGGGACTAAACCCTTATTCGATCCCTCGCGAAATCCATCCTCATGCCTGATCCGGATCCTATACCGGATGAGATGAAATGGAAGATCGCGGCGAAACTTGTCTCCGCGCTGCCGGTGATGTACGACATCACCTTCCGGGACGCGGTGGGAGAGGATTACGACCGGCTGGAGATGGAGATCTGGATGCACATGGCCGGGGAGGCAGGGGCAGTTGCGCGGTCCTTTCAGCTCCCCGCATCGGATGCAGAGGAGATCATGCACACCCTCAGGGTCATCCAGACGGTCTTTTTCGGACCTGAGATAAGGACCGAGCCGGGGTTGTCCAATCCTGATCGTGCGGTCATCATGATCAGACGGTGTCCGTTCCTCTACCGGGAGAAGGAGATGCGGGAGACCGGAGGGCAGCTCCTCACCCGGTGCCTGGCATTCTCCATTGCGACGGTGGAGGTGCTGAACCCGGCTTACACCCTCCGGTTCGTGCGCAGTATGTGTGCCGGCGACCGGAACTGCGAACTGAAGATCATCCGGAAGACCGACGCGGAGAAAGAGGGGAAATAGGTCAGGGGCAGTTCTCTTTCCAGGGGGTCGTCCTGCCCCTGACCAGGGAGAAGAAGACCCCGGCCACGCAGAGGAAGAAGAACAGGTAGAACGCTGCGTGCATGCTCTGCAGGAACAAAGGCAGGTTCGCATCCGTGATCTCCTCCCTCCCGATGAAGAAGGAAAAGAGGGTCATCGCCACCGCCATCGAGAATATCTGGCCGAGCAGACGCATGGTGCCGACCATTCCGGACGCCACGCCGTACATGCTGCGGTCCACCGACGAGAGAATTGCATTCGTATTCGGGGACGAGAAGATCCCAAAGCCGATGCCGAGGACGATCAGGCTCCCGATGAGAAAGGGGAGGGAACTGGCGGGCCCGATCATGGTGAGGAGGAACAACCCCCCGGCGGTGAACGCCATTCCAAGGGATGCAACCCTGGAAGGGTCCACCCTGTCCGAGAGCCTGCCCGAGAGGGGAGCGAAGAGGGCCATCGTGACCGGCTGGGCTACCAGGATGAGGCCGGCAGTCTCCGGAGAGAAGTCTTTGGAGATCTGCAGGTAGAGCGAGAGGAGGAAGGTTACGGCATAGGTGGCGCTGTAGTTGATGAGCGCAGCCAGGTTGGAGAATGCAAAGACCCGGTTATGGGAAAAGAGGCGGATGTCGAGGACCGGGTCTGGCACTCCCAATTCAAGGGCAGCAAAGAGGATGATGCCTGCCACACCGGCGACTGCGAGAATGACACCTGCCCTTTCAGGGATGAGCGAAAGCCCGTAGATCAGAACGATGAGGGCGGATCCCCAGAGGAGTGATCCCCTGAGGTCGAATCGTTCACCTGCCGCGGTCTTCCATTCCAGGGGGAGTTTCCAGCCGGTGAAGAGGATGCAGAGGGCTCCAAGGGGGACGTTTACGAGGAAGATGCTTCTCCAGCCCAGGTATGCGGTCATGTATCCGCCGAGGAAGGGACCCATGGAAAGGCCCAGGTAGACCGCCGCGATGGTGATGCCGAGTGCTTTTCCTCTCTCGCCCGGGGGGAATACGGAAGAGACTATGGCAAGGCTCGTCCCGAAGAGCATGGCACTCCCCAGCCCCTGGACAAGGCGCAGGGAGATGAGCATGGACGCGGAAAAGGAGAAGGAGAGGAGGAGCGAGGAGAGGGAAAACAGGGAGATCCCCAGGAGAAAGACCTTCTTTCTCCCGTAGATATCCGCAAGTTTTCCGAACGGCACGAGGAAGACTGCAATGGAAAGCAGATAAGCGGTGGTGATCCAGGAGAGGCTGATCGCATCAAGCCCGAACTCGGCGCCCATGGAGGGGAGGGCGATGTTCACCGATGACGAGTCAAAAGGGGTGAGGAAACTGCTGATCACGGCGATGAAGAGTACGATCCGCTTCATCGTGGGGGTGCAGGAGGTCGGTTCAGGCATTGGCATACCCTGGATCGTCAGGTATCTCTAGATCAGGAGATCTCGTCCGGATGATTTGAAGCTGCTCATTTCGCTCAGGATGAAAGGAAAATCCGGCAGAATCAGGAGATCCGGCAGCTCCTGCGCCCCTGGCGCTCATAGTATTGCTGGTGGTATTCCTCGGCGGGCCAGAACGTTTCTGCAGGCGCGATCTCTGTTGCGATAGAGCGGACTCCCAACGTTTTTCCGAGTTCCAGCCTCTTCTTCGAATCCTCGGCCTCCTTTCGCTGTTCTTCGTCATTGTAAAAGATCACGGACCTGTAGTTCGTCCCTATGTCGGGACCCTGCCGGTTTTTCTGTGTCGGGTCATGGATGGACCAGAAGAGATTGAGGAGTTCCCCGAAGGAAACGATCGAGGGATCGAAGGTGACTTCCACCGCTTCTGCATGCCCTGTCCTGCCCGAACAGACCTCCTCATACGTGGGATTCCTGGTGTGGCCCCCGGTATACCCGACCCTGGTGGACAGGACACCCTTCACCTGGCGGAATGCGGCTTCCACGCCCCAGAAACATCCGGCCGCAAACGTGGCCCTTGAGGGAGAAGATTCCATGGATCGAATATGAATGGCGCCCGGGTTTAATCTTTAGTTCCGGGAAGGAAGTTCTGCCTCACCGACCGAACATCCCCATTACCTCTCCTTCTGCCAGGATATGCCCCTTCATCGCATTCTCCACCACCTTTGCACTGGCCGGAGATCGCAATGCCAATGGAATGTCCAGAGCGTACACCTTGAAAAGGTACCTGTGCTGGGTCCCGTGCGGCGGGCAGGGACCGCTGTATTCAAGTTTCCCGTAGCTGTTCATCCCGTGGTGACTTCCGTTCTCGAGGACGGGCTTGGGGGCAATGCCCCTTTTCAGGCCGGCGGCTCCGGCCGGGATGTTGTACAGGATCCAGTGGATGAACGTTCCGGACGACGCATCCGGGTCATTGCAAATGACGGCGATGCTCCGGGTGCCCTCCGGAAGGCCGGACCAGGCAAGTGCAGGGGATTCGTTCTTCCCGCTGCAGGTGTATTCGGGAGGTATCTTCCCCCCCGGGGCAAATGCGTCGGTGGTGACTGAAAGTGTGCTCATTTTCATACTCCTCGTGGCAAGGGTTCCCGGGAGACCGGGAGTCCGATCTTGTCTCCCCCGGCTCTCCCTGATCAGGGGATAAGGGCCTGCCCGGACGATAAGCATTTTCCTGATTTACAAAGGAGAGGTTTTAGTTCTTGCATGGCACAGGTTCTGTGCAGAGGCCATGTTGCTCGGAGTACTCTGTTCGGGAGGGAAGGACTCGCTGTACGCCTGCGGCCGGGCGATCGAGGAGGAGGAGGTGGCCTGCCTCATCTCGGTCCGTTCAAGGAACGAGGAGAGCTACATGTTCCACACCCCCAACGTTCACATGGTTCCGCTTCAGGCAGAGGCGGCCGGAATTCCTCTCGTCAGTGTAGAGACGGAGGGGAAGGAGGAGGCCGAGCTCTCGGACCTCGCCCGGGCGATCCGTCTTGCCGTGGACGGGCACGGGATCGAGGGGATCGTAACCGGCGCCCTCCTCTCGGTGTACCAATCGACGCGGATCCAGCGGATCTGCAGGGATCTGGACCTGTGGTGCTTCAATCCCCTCTGGCATGCCGACCAGGAACGCTACATGGGGCGATTGATCGATTCCGGGTTCCATGCGATCATTACAGGGGTCTTCTCCGCCCCGTTCGACGCGACCTGGCTCGGGAGAAGGATCGATAGGAAATCCCTTGCGGAACTGAAACAGTTCTCGGAGAAGTACGGGATCACCCTTACCGGCGAGGGGGGGGAGTATGAAACGCTCGTCCTGGACGCCCCGTTCTTTAAAAAGAGGATCGTGATCGATGAGTCCGGAGCCGGTTACTGCAATTTCCGGGGGATCTTCCGGGTCCGGAACGCCCGCCTGGAGGCGAAATGATCCTCCTGGTCGACCTGGGATACCGTCCGGACTCTCTCCCACGCGATGAATTCGTGAATCCTGTTGCCCGGATCGTCGAGGGCGCAGGGATTTCCTGGAGATACCGGCACTATTCCGGATTCAATAAAGAAGAATTACCGGGTATCTGCGGAATCATCCTCTGTGGTACTGCATTGAAGGACAACGGGTTCCTGGAGCATCCGGAACGGTTTACCTGCCTTTTGGAATCCCCGGTTCCCGTGTTAGGGATCTGTGCCGGGATGCAGGTGCTCTGCCAGGTATTCGATGGGGTGGTTCAGGAGGGGTCCGAGATCGGGATGACGAATATCAGGGTCTGCAGGCCCGATCCTATCCTTCCGGATCGCGACTCCTTCCAGGCTTACGAACTCCATTCCCGTGCATGCGACCCCCCGCCGGGATGGATAACGCTTGCAGTCTCGGATGCGTACGTGCAGGCCGTCCGGCACCCCGGCCGTCCGTACTTCGGGGTGATGTTCCATCCCGAGGTGCGGAACGAGCATGTGGTCGAGGGATTCCTGGGGATCTGTCGGAAAAAACCGTAATTCCTTGTGACCTGGAACAAAACCCAGGGAGCTGGCGCGGAGCCCCAGGGATTTATCGTGTCGGGGGCATGAAAAGGCGATCAATCTCCCTATAGGCAGATCTATGAGATAGTGATACCGCACACATCCCTCAGACGCCCTTGGGGGCTAAAGCCCCCGCCACTGCGGCATCCCAACATTGCGAGGAGCCCATAACCTGAAAAGGCCTTGCCTCTACAAATCGGACGTTTTTAATTGGTTACCAACTCGCAGTCCGTTCTCTGCCGCGATCTCGCGGAATGCCCGGGCCACGTAGTCCGCCTGCTTCTCCGTCATCCCGTAGGTGTTGAACTTCCAGACCTTCGTAGCCCCGGGGATGGTACCCGCGATCCCCCTGGCCCTCAACGCGCTCGAAAGGAAAAAACCCCGTTTCTTATGGGTCTGGGCGACCTTGTCGAAGGAATGGATTGTGTCCACCCGGGTCAGCGTGTGGTTCCTTGGCTCCTCGCTTAAGATCCTTGTTCCTTCGATAGACCTGATCGAGTCGACCACGCGTCTGCTCTTTTCCACTTCAGAATCCCAGTGCTTCACCCTCTCCAGGACGCGGGGGAAGGAGGCCATCATCCCGATGAGGGTGACGCCCATCAGGGTGCATCCCATCATCTCGACCTCCTTTACCCCAAACGTCCTGCCGGTCAGATCCGTCCGCGCCTGGGTCGTCCGGAAGAGATCGCCTGCACGCTCGGTCGTGGTCGCAAGGACCCCCGAGGGGGCGGGTGCGGCCATGCTCTTGTGCCCGGAGCCCACCACGAAATCTGCACCAAGGTCCTTTCCATCCACTTCCATGATCCCGACGGTGTACGCACCGTTCAGCAGGACAGGGATATCGTGCTGGTGGGCGACGCGGATAATCTCTTTCACTGGATGGACGTTTCCGAACTGATAGTCCACGTGGTCCAGGAAGAAGAGTGAGGGAGGGCGCCCGAACTCTTTGGAAACACGTTCGATGGTTTCCGCGGCCGCATCGGGGGTGATCAGGTCCTCCCTGCTCTTCGGTACTTCCCGGAGGGTTCCCCCGCATCCTTCCACCGCGAGCACCTCCGTGTAGTGAGATAGAGCGGTGATGAGCACGGGGTCCCCCTTCTGCACGTAGGTATCCGCAACCGCCTGAAATCCCCTCCGTGCACCCGGCACGACCCTGGCCACATCCATGTGCAGGAACGCGGCGAGGTCGCGGTGGAACGCATCGACGGGCGGGGCCTTGATATAATCGAGCCGGAATGGCTTCCGGCAGTTGTCGCAGACCGAGTAGCCGTCCCCGTAGGCAATCACGGCCTTCATGGCCTCCGGTGTGAGCCTCCCGCCCACCTGGATCGGATCGATGTTGATGCAGGACTCGTCCACGTCCCGGACATCGATCGGACCGGCGCACTTCATGAAAGGAGTTCCTCCTTCAGAAGATCCACCTTTCCCTGGAGTTCCGCAAGGAGTGACTGTGCAGACCCCTTCTGCCCGGGGTCCAGTTCGTGCAGGGGGGCTGTCTCCCTGAGCAGGACCCGGAGGTCTGTGAGGATAAACATGGATTCAAAAACCGCATCGATTGCCCGTTTGGTCACCGGATCACCATACTAATATGGCGAACCGGATTATAAGATTCCGCAGGGATCTGCCATACCCTGACCGCCGGTTCCGTCTGGATAAAGCACCCTTCGGGAAGGACTCCGCGTAATTAATCTGAATTCATGAGTCTTTGGGCGAAGGCCTGGCACGCAAGCAGATGGGGGCGATCACCCGGTTCTGATGCATTCCATGCTGCACTGTATAACAGGAGAAGGGCATTGTCCAGCGTCGCATAAAACACCCGGTCCTTGTCCTGGACAGGGGGTATAGGGAGTGCCAGGAAGGCAGCCTCTTCCGGAGGAAAGGTCATATAGGTTTCCGGCCGGGGAAGGGATTGATCCAAAAGAATTGCATGTTCTGAAACAATCATGAATGCACGTTTCAGGAAGGGTGCCTGCCCGGCGTCGTCCTGTTGACTGGCAGCGGTTTTGGATCGGAGAGATGCTTCCCCATATTCTCCTTCGGCAAACCGGACAAATGACACTGTTGCATGATGGGAAGCTTGTGGACTGATACCGGTCCATAAATCCCTGGTCTTTTCCACATAGGTTCTGAGCGGCTCTTCAAGTTCTTTCCCGTCAGATGAGGCAGTACTGGGTTTGCCGAACCGATACTTCAACCGGACAAGCAGAATGGTAAGGCTTATTGCATAGAGTAATTCGAGAATGACTGCAGAAAAATTGTCTGTGGGAACTGCCAGGAAGATGATTGAATATACCGGTGTTGAAAGCGCAACAATATCTTTTTTCGGTCGAATCCACGCAAGGTAGGCAAGCACCCAGGAAGCAAAGACGCATCCCAGTATGGTGATCCGGAAGTCTATCTGGAAATTCAATATCCAGAACAGGAGAGCAAAAAGCGCACCCCCGAATGAGAGAATGGGGACTGCAAATTCCAGCCATCCGGTAGTTGTGTTGTCAGATTGCATGACGGGCTCTGAATTTTCCATCGGTAGACCTGTCCTGAATACTCATTTCCTGAAAGGAACTATCTCTTGATTTCACGGTAACAGTCATTAGAATATTAAATTCAAGATTTTTCACTCTGGTTCGGTTTTTTTATCTTCCTGATGGAGACACAGTTGATGACCGGATCCCCAGTGACAAAATACCGTTGGATTACCTGCCCAAGCACCTCGACAACATCGTTGACTTTTACATCTTCACCGGGGCTGGTGAACATCTTGACCGGGATCGAACCGGACCGATCTGCAACCAGGAACTGCGGACGGTTCAGGAACTGGTAATGGACCTTTTCCACAACACCCTCTATCCGCACCGGTTTCCCCACCATACTTTTGTTGATCAGCTTGATGCGAACCGTCTTCGCCTCTGCCTCGTAGACGGGTGTGATATCCGCATACTCCCTGCGACTCATATAATTGAGGGCGGTGGGGATCAAAAGGAGCATCAAAAGGCAGGGGATCAGCCAGATGAGTTGGGACCTCACTTCCGGGCTGAACAAGGATGCAATAAGTAAAAAAACGGTGAAGAAAACAAACACCGCAATCGCGACGATTGAAACCTTCACCTCGACGTTTCCGATCTTCATCGGAAAAATATAAGAGTTGTATCTACTTCAGTGCTGCGATCTCTTTGCGGAAGGCAACCCAGTAGACAACACCGACGAAGAACAAGCCTCCGACGATATTTCCAATTGTAACCGGAATCACGTTGTTCGTCCACATTGTGACCCAGTTTATACCCGCATTTATCTTTGTGGGATCCGTGATGAATCCCTGGGTGAAGATACCTGCGGGGATGAAGTACATGTTGGCGACGGAGTGTTCGAGCCCGCTGGAAACGAAGGCCATGATCGGGAACCAGATGCCGAAGAATTTTCCGACCGCGTCATCAGCACAGATCCCGAGCAGGATGGCAAGGTTGACAAGGTAGTTACAGCCGATTCCCTTGAGGAATGCAGAATACATTCCCATCGTGCCGACATAACTAACCTTTGCCCCGGCAATCGCTATCGCCCGAGTACCAAATGCGGTAACCGTACCGACTCCTGCAGCGTCAAATGCAACAAACGGACCGTTTGCCATAAGATATGCCCAGAAGATCGAACCAATCAGGTTGCCGATATACACGAGGACCCACAGGGTCAGGACTTGCGCCCAGCTGATCTTGTGGATGAATGCAGCCATCGGGGCAAGCATTGCGTCACCGGTGAACAGTTCTGCACCGGTGAGCACGGTGATAATCAGCCCGACAGGGAACACTGCTCCAAGGATCAACTGGGAAAACCCAGCACTGGCAGTGCCGTACCGAAGTGCGGCATCGCTCGCCATAATACCAGTCGAACAAACTGTCGCAAGGGCACCGCCCATGGCGATGTAAGCACCGGACATGAATCCGCGGACAATCATGTTCCATGCAGGAAGTGATACCTTATACTTCCCGGCATCGCCTGCTTTTGCGACAATTGCAACTGGAGGATGAAATACCATTTTTTTACACACCTCTCTCGAATGTCCTACCTATACCAACCCAAGAATTTACTTCTCGTATAGGTTCAAAATTAAAATCCTTTCTGGTCTTATTAATAATTTTCTAAATGAAGTTCGAACTGCATTGAGGTTTTTCCTTTATTTGCGGCAAGAATAAAGGGTATTTATAAGATATCCATCAACAATTCTGCGTGGGAAGGAGGTTCAGACCTTCTTTTTCCTCCCGCTCGCATCCCGCGCATACCTGCCGAATTCGCTGTTCCGGAGGAGATTACCCTGGAACACCGGACCTTCCCGGCATACACGGAGACCGCCGGGATCGATGCTGCACGATCCGCACACGCCCATCCCGCATTTCATGTACCGGTGCAGAGAAAGAAAACACCCGTCCGCGCATCCTTTTGCATCTGCGGCACGCAGAACCGCACTCATCATCCGTTCCGGGCCGCAGCAGCAGATCTGGTCGAACTCCTGGAGATCCATGCCATTCATGAGCTCCACGACAAACCCCTTGTGGCCGGCACTGCCGTCGTCGGTTGCCAGGGAGAGCCGGGTACATTCCCCGAGGATTCCCCGGAAAAGGAGTTCGCTTCCGGTCCTGGCCCCGAGGAGGAACTCTGTCACGTACCCTTCCTTTGCCAGGGGGAGGAGCGGCGCCGCCCCCACTCCTCCGGCGACCGCGAGGGTCCGCCCCTTTTTTGGAAATCCGGTACCGAAGGGTCCCCGGAGGCCGATTTTATCCCCTTCCCGGAGGGAAAAGAGGGCCTTTGTGGCCTCTCCCACCCGCTGCACGGTGATCGCGGATTCGGAGGAGAGGGCCATGGGGATCTCGTCCACGCCGGGGATCCAGACCATCACGAACTGGCCTGCGGTAAAGGAGAACTTCCTGTCGAATTCGAATGTCCGGACGGTAGGGGTCTCCTCCGCCACCCGTGTGATCCCCGCAATGAGGGGAAGCTGCTCATCCATGTGCACAGCCCACGATCTCCCCGGGTGATAACCCGCCTGGGGCATAGAGGGATCCTGCGATCGTGGAGAAGATCGAGAGATCCCCGATCACCGCGGTACCGATCTCCACGGCCGATGCCCCCGCCATCATCATCTCAAGGACGTCTCCTGCACTGGAAATACCGCCGCACCCGATGATAGGGATGGAGCAGGAGTCGTAGAGATCGTACACGCAGCGGACCGCAATAGGGAAGATGGCCGGTCCTGATAATCCCCCGAACCGGTTGCCGAGGACAGGGCGGCGAAGCCCGGTAGAGATCCGCATGGCTTTCACTGTATTGATCGCAACGATTGCATCCGCTCCCCCCCGCTCCGCTGCCTGTCCTATCTCGGTGATATCGGTGACATTGGGGGTAAGCTTCACCCACGTGGGGAGTCCTGTGCGGGTCACGGCCTCGGTACATTTTTCCACCATCACGGGATCGCTGCCAAGAGCGGCCCCATACCCTGCAGCATGGGGGCAGGAAAGGTTCAACTCGACCGCGGATACCTTCCCGTCAAACCATTGCGCGACCATGGCGAACTCGTCGGGGCTCCCGGCATAGATGCTGGCGATCACCGGCTTTCCGGCAAGCTGGGGCAGTTCGTCCAGGAATTCCATGGAGGGGTTGGGAAGGCCCATCGCGTTCAGCAGGCCGCCTTCCACCCGGATGATGCATGGACCGGCATGGCCGTCCTGGGGAAGGGGTCCGATGGACTTGGTCACCACTCCGCCGGCACCGTGGTCCAGCACCCTCCGGAGGGAAGCCCCCGTGGTCCCGAGGATCCCGGCAGCAAGGAGAAGGTGGTTCGAGAGGCGGACACCAGCCACCTCTACAGACCCTGGTGCGAGCGTGAGCATATCAGTACAAGATCGCGCGTTAATTGTAATTATTTATTCTCCGGGAGAGAATGATTAGATCATGGTAAGTATCGCAGTACTGGGGGTCGGAAGGATCGGAGGCGAGATTGCGTTTCTCTCTTCTGTCCTGGGTCTTGCGGACGAGTTGATCGTGTATGACGCGGCAACCCCGTTCCTCCGATCCCAGGTCTCCGATCTCTCCCATATGGGTCTCGAAATCCCCATCTCAACCGACTGGAGGGAGGTGAAGGATGCCGACATCTGTGTGTTTTCTGCAGGCCTTCCGAGGAACGCGGATGTCAAGACCAGGGCGGACCTCCTGCAGGCCAATCTTCCGGTGGCGATCGAATGCAGCCAGGCGATCCGGAACTTTTCCGGAGTCCTGATCACCGTCACCAATCCCATGGATGCGAACAACTACGTCCTCTGCAAAAAGAACGGACTGGAGCCACGGCACTGCATCGGGTTCGGAGGCCAGCTGGACAGTGCCCGCTTCCGCCTGGCCGCGAAGGCGCGCGGCCTCGCCGGGGAGTTTTTTGTGGTAGGCGACCACGGGGAATACCAGGTCCCTCTCTTCAGCCGCCTTGACCAGCCGGTCGGGCTGCCTGTCCGGGAAGAGATCCTTGCAAACCTGCGCGGGGCCAGCATGGAGATTATCCAGGGCAAAGGCGGAACCGTGTTCGGACCGGCCTACCATATTGCGGAACTGATCCGGGCAGTGATCGAGGACCGCCGGGCCACCCTCACCTGTTCCTGCATCCTCGACGGCGAGTACGGCCTTTCAGGATGCTCGCTCGGGGTTCCCGCCGTGATCGGGAGAGAGGGGATTTCCGAGATCCTGGACTGGAAGATGGATGACTGGGAGAAGTCGCACATGGCCGACGCAGGGGCGTTCGTCGCAGGTCTCTGCAGGGAGATCGGGGTCTGACGTGTCATGGTGATCGAGGGAGGGGAGGCGAAAAGAACAGAAGAGTGTTCCATCCAGGGAGAGACCACTGACCAAAAAATCAGGATCTCCATCTTCCAGGTGGAATACTCAAACACGCCCGACGGCCCGCTCATCCATATTTTCGGAAGGGAACCGGACGGCACCGCCCGGCACCTTAAGGTGACAGGTTTTCGTCCCTACTTCTATGCTCCCCGGCAGCAGGTCGAACGGGTCCCTCCACCGTCCCAGGCCACTCCGGAGCCTGCAACCGTCTACACTTCGATACGGGGGGAACCCCTGGTGCGCCTTTACACCGGAAAACCTACCGATGTACGGGAGGTAAGGGACCGGTACCACCATTTCGAGGCCGACATCCCCTTTGCCACCAGGTTCATGATCGATTGCGGACTCACGGGAGGAGTCTCGACTCAGGGGTCCACCCCGGACTACAGGGAACTCGCCCCTGCCGAGGTGAACGCCCCGGCCCGGACCTGCATCCTCGATATCGAGTGCGAGGACGAGCGGGGGTTTCCCGATCCTGGTCGCGATGCGATCCTCTGCGTCACCTGCTGGGACTCCTTCGAAGACCGGTATGAGAGCTTCATCTTCAGCCCCGGAAAGGATACCTGCGATCTAACGCTTTTCTCCGGCCAGGAGCCGAGGTCCAACGGATGCTTCAACCAGGAAAGGCACTTCATCCACACTCACGATTCCGAGAAGGAGATGCTGGAGCGGTTCGCGGTATATCTCCGCGAGAAGGACCCGGACATCGTCTCGGGCTGGAATTTCCTCGAGTTCGACCTGCCTTACCTCAGGAACAGGATGGAAGCAGTCGGTCTCGATCCCGCCACTTTATCCAGGATGGAATGGCAGACAGAGCGTGCCGCACTCCGGGGCAGGGCAACCTTCGACCTGCTCGCCGCGTACCGGAAGATGCATGCCACCCAGAAGGAGTCGTACCGGCTGGATGCAGTGGCGGAAGCCGAGATCGGGGAGACGAAGGTGAGGTACAAGGGAACCATCAGTTCTCTCTGGCGCGAAGATCCCTGCCTGCTCGTGGAGTACAACTTCAAGGATGTGCAGCTCTGCGTTTCGATCAACGAGAAGAACCGGATCATCGAGTTCTACCGCGAGATCGCCCGCTATGTCGGATGCCCGCTGGAAAAGACGTTGAATTCTTCCAATGTCATCGATATTTTCGTGCTCCGCAAGGCCCACGGCAGGTTTGTCCTACCCTCGAAGGGATTTGCCCCGGCCGAGGAGTTCGAGGGTGCCACGGTCTTTGACCCGAGCAAGGGTGTCAAGGAGAACGTGGTGGTCCTGGATTTAAAGTCCCTCTATCCCATGGCGATGATGACCATCAACGCCTCGCCCGAGACCAAGGATCCCGGGGGGGAACTCCGCGCTCCGAACGGCATACGATTCCGTAAAGAGCCCGACGGCCTGACCCGGAGCATCATCAGCGAACTGCTGGTGGAGAGGGATGAGAAGAAACGGCTCCGGAACTCCCATCCGTTCGGGTCGCCCGAGTACGTGCTCTACGATATCCAGCAGAACGTGCTCAAAGTGATCATGAACACCTACTACGGTGTCAGCGGTTACACCCGGTTCCGGCTGTACGACCGGGAGATCGGATCGGCCGTTACATCCGTCGGCCGGGCAATCATCGAACACACCAGGAGAGTGATCGAGGGTGCGGGATATCACGTAATTTACGGGGATACCGACTCCTGCATGGTGCTGATTAAAAGCCCGGACCTTGAAGGGACAATCTCTGCGGCAAGGGAGGTGGAACGCCTGCTGAACGAGAGTTACGGGGATTTTGCAAGGACCGAACTCTCGGCCGACCGGCATTTCTTCTCCATCAAGTTCGAGAAAGTATACCGACGGTTCTTCCAGGCCGGGAAGAAGAAGCGGTATGCGGGCCACCTTGTGTGGAAGGAGGGTGCAACGGTCGATGAGATCGACATCGTGGGATTCGAGATCCGGAGGAGCGACTACCCCCTGATCACGAAGATTGTGCAGGGCAGGGTGATGGAGCTGATCCTCCGGGGAGAGGGCTATGACGAAGTGAAGCGGTACCTGGGGGAAGTAATCCGCAACTACAGGGCTGGCCGCTATTCGCTGGACGAGATCGGCATTCCCGGCGGGATAGGGAAGGATCTCGGTGACTATCAGACCGATGATGCTCACGTGAGGGGGGCCAAGTACGCCAATATGCACCTCGGCATGGAGTTTTCCAAGGGGAGCAAGCCGAAGCGGGTCTATATCAAGTCGGTCTCCTCGAAGTACCGGAAGACCGATGTCCTCTGCTTTGAATACGGGGACCAGGTGCCCCCGGAGTTCAATGTCGACTGGGAAACCATGCTCGAGAAGACGGTGAAGCAGCCCATCTCCCGGATCATCGAGGCCCTCGGGTGGGAGTGGGCCGACGTCGACCCCGAGAGGACGAACCTCTCGCAGTGGGGATTCTGAGGGGAATCTCGGGTTTATCAATCGAGTCGCGTACCATGTAGTAGTCGCACTTTGCGCCGACCACATCCGGGTTGTCACCGTCTATCTCCCCGATGACGAACGGTGAGTCGAGCCCCGTCGACGGAGAGAAACCGCATGATACCCGACCGCTGCAGTCTCTATAAGGGCGCAATCCGGGAGGGGACCACGGAGTTCATCGCACGGGCGGGCGAAGAGGTCGTCGTGATCCGCGACGTGCCGGCGTACGTCTGCGAAGAGTGCGGAGAAGCCTGGTACACGGCGGAGGTCTCACGAAAGATCGACGCGGTGATGCGGGACGCTCACGACCGGAAACTCTGCGCCTATCCCCTCACCGCCGGCGAGACCTCCCTGGACTCCTGAGACACTCCTTCGGCCGGAATTTTGTTTCACCACCGAAACGATCACTGCTCGGGATATCCGGCGCCCTCATACAACGGCCGGAGGCGGCCCGGAAACGCGGCACCTCCGGACGCCGCCGATGCTCCGATCCTCGGAAGGACGAATCCCTCCCCTGTCGTTTCGCACACAGTTCGACTCTCCCCCTTTTGTTTCCCGATCCGATCCCGGATCCTCATCGTTTACTTTGAAGGAAGATCATTCCCCGAGGGGGGATCCCGACGGTCGACCCCGATTATGGGGGTAGTTTTCATTCCGATGGTGCCACGAGAAGGGCACGAGCAAATGTTAGAAATAAATAACTTTATTACGGATGATGTTAGAAATAGATAACATCACCGGAGACGTGGAATGAGACTCGGATACCGCCACCTGAACATCATCGGATCAGTGCTCCTGCTCACCGCGCTGATCCTTATCTTTGTCCAGGGGACCACATCGATCGTCCCCCTGGCATTGCTCGTCGCAAGTCTGATCATACTCGTTACCCTCGTTCTCAAGCGGAAACAGCTGGAGGAAGAGACCATGCCCGACGAGCGGACCAGGAAGATCGGGTCGACGGCACTGTCGTATGCATGGTGGACCGGGATCTGCGGGATTATCCTGGTGTTCTGGGCCGACGCCCTGGGGATATGGAGACCGGACACCCAGACCGCGCTCGGCGTTTCCATCCTTCTCCTGTTCGGTTCGGCAGTCATCTTCCTGGTGTACCTGTCGAGCAAGGGCGATACCGGTGGATGACGAAATTGCCGGAGCGATCTGAATGATCACCCGGATAAAGGAGTACCGTGCCAGGCTCTCCATGACACAGGAGGAGCTTGCAAAGGCAGTGGGGGTACGCCGCGAGACCATCGTATTCCTGGAGCAGGGGAGATACAACCCGTCGCTGAAGCTCGCGCACGATGTGGCACGGACCCTGCACGCGACCATCGAAGAGCTGTTCGTCTTCGATTGAGTCCCTTCGCATTCCCACGATGCAATTGAGAAACCGTCACCATATTCTCTGCATATGGCTGCGGGAACGTCCGCCCGATCCGCGGCAGCCCGGCACCGTCACGCGAACTATCGCCGGGGAGCGTGACGAGGGCCCGATCTTCGAACCGTTCCGATGATACGTCCTCGCATCGGTCCATTTGTGCGGCCTGCCGACCGGACCCGAGTGTCGTGGCAGGACGAACCCGGCCTCCGCCGCGCTTTCAGTCAAGACGGCCAGCGTCCCGGCGGCCGCGGACAGGATCGGGATCTTTGTCGGAAGGGCGAGTCCGGCTACCCACCTGCATAGGGAACACAGGTGGTCGTACCGACGATCTTCCAGGGGCGGAACGGTCACAGGGTTCCTTTCCCATGAAAAAGATGGTAGCTTCACTCGCCGCGCAGCCTATAGCAGAATGTTCTGAATGATCATCTGGGCTTCGGCGATCAGCTCGCCTGCCCGGCCGGGGGATAGGGACTTGCCCTTCTGCGCCCTGGCGAGTTTGATAACGGCGTTCAGGTTGTTGACGGCCATCTTCTCATTGCCCGCAGCAAGCGCCGCAATGGCGATGTCCAGCTTGTCCGTGAACCCGGCCTCGATGTTCATCGGCAGATTGTAACCGATGACCTGCGCCTTGAGGTAGACCGTTGCCCGGGACGGCACGATCTCCGGCGAGAGATCGGCCATGTAGATGTCGGCGTTCCCGTTGCGATACTCCTCCCAGACGACGCGGTCCCCGGAGATGGCGGGGTACATTTGATACCCCGAATCGTCGGTGATCCGTGTTTCGACGCCGGAGCCGATGTCGTACAGGTAGATATCCCAGTTGCCGTTGCGGCGATCCTGCCACACGACGCGATTGCCGTCGATCGCGGGGTTCCACTGGTCGGCGGGATTGTCACAGACGACGCTCTCGATGCCGGTGCCGAGATCGTACATATGAGAATAGCGATAAACCCTAGCTTACCTTTATCCATTCTTCGATCGCTCTCTCTGGATGAGCACGTTCGGGAACTACTTTCTCCACCAGGAGTATTCGGCCATCGCCGCCCGTGGTGACCCTCTCAACGAGATCGAAGGTCTGATCGACAGGGACCTGTTTCGTCCCCGGTTGTCCACGCTCTACCAGAGTGACACCGATCAGGGCGGCCGTCCTCACACCGATGTGATCGTGCTCATGAAAC
>DAEV01000033.1:0-419 GCA_002509495.1 Methanolinea sp. UBA473
ATGGGACTGGTGTATCTCCCGCCAGCGCCTCTTTGCCACTCCCATCCCGGTCTGGTTCTGCACCAGGTGCGGGGAGATGATGGTTCCGGATGAGGCAGACCTCCCCATCGACCCCACCCGCGACCGCCCGAAGACCCCCTGCCCCGGGTGCGGATCGACCGAGTGTTCCGGAGAGGCAGACGTTCTCGATACCTGGATGGACTCCTCCATCTCGGTCCTGAACGTAACAGGGTGGACCGGAGAGGGGATACCACCTCTCTTCCCGGCCGAACTCCGGCCGCAGGGCCATGATATCATCCGGACCTGGGCCTTCTACACGATCCTCCGGGCTGTCGCACTCACGGGGAAACGCCCCTGGAACGAGATCCTCATCAACGGAATGGTCCTTGGCGAGGACGGTTTCAAGATGAGCAAGAGCC
>DAEV01000033.1:489-35656 GCA_002509495.1 Methanolinea sp. UBA473
TCATGTTCAACTGGAACGATGTCGTAGCGGCCTCCAGGTTCCAGACGAAACTCTGGAACATCGCCCGGTTCATACTCCTCCATCTGGAGCGGAAACCGTTCGATCCCGAGGCTCCGATCACCGCCCTGGCCGACCGGTGGCTAATGGTCAGGCTCGGGGACACAGTTACGGAGGTTACTTCTGCTATGGAGGCCTGCCAGTTCGATCGGGCATTGAAAGCGATCCGCGAGTTCTCCTGGGATATCCTTGCCGACAACTACATCGAACTGGTGAAGGGGCGACTCTATGCGGACGATTCCAGCAGGGACGGGGCCTGCAGGGCGCTTTTTGCCGCACTCGACACCCTTTGCCGGCTCATGGCGCCCTTCACCCCGCACTTTGCCGAGGAGTGTTATTCCTACCTAGGAAGAGGGAGTGTCCATTCCAGTCCGTGGCCCACGATCGCGATCGAGGACACCGATGCAGGGACTGAGGGGGATCTCCTGGTAAAGGTAGTATCGGAGCTCCGGAGGTACAAACACGAGAAAGGTATGGCCCTGAACGCCCCTATGGGTAGACTCGCGGTCTACTCATCCCCTGTCCATGACGACGACGGGGATGCTGCCCGCGCCCTGAACGCCTGCGAGGTCCTGTGGCATGCGGATTCCCCGGACCTGGAGAAAGTGCCCGGGGAAGTCCAGTTCAACATGGCCATTGTCGGAAAAACCCTGCGAAAGGATGCTCCCTCTTTCATGAACGCAATCCGATCCCTCTCACCTGGAGAGCAGCAGAATCCTCCGGATTCCGTGGAGATCGGTGGGAAAATAGTCCCGGTCCCTGCCGGGTCCTTCTCGCTCCAGTACCATTACCTGGAGGCCGGCGAGAAGGTGGATCTCCTCACCCTCGGGGACGTGATCGTGACAATCCATCCCACTGCCTGATGGTCGCCTCTACGAACCGGCTGACCTCTTCCTCCCCCTTTTCCGCATCCACAACGACGAACCTTCCGGGTTCTTCCTTTGCAAGCGAAAGGTAATTCTCCTGGACACGGGCAAGAATATCCGCCTGTTCGAAGTGCTCGGGTTCGGTGAGCCCCTTCTTCCGCGAGAGCGCTGTCTTTTCCGGGAGAACCAGGAGGAACGTCCTGTCAGGCGGGATAGTCCAGCCTGCGTGCATCTGCTTCAGCCATCCCATCGGATCATGGATCCTTCCCTTCAGGGNNAACCGCCTGGTAGGCATACCGGCTGTCGGAATATCTGTCGGAGATCACGATCTTTCCTTCCCGGAGTGCGGGTCGGATTACAGCCTCGATGTGGGCGGCGTGATCCGCGGCAAAAAGGAGGGCTTCCGCGACAGGATCCGCCTCCTCGGAGATCGCCCTCCGGACGCATTCCCCGATCCAGGTGGAACCCGGTTCGCGGGTGAAGACAGGGGAGAGGTCGGCAAGGGACTCCTGCAACCGATAAAAAAGTGTGCTCTTACCGCTCCCGTCAATCCCTTCCAGGGTAATCAGCACCAGGCTCCCCTCCGCAAGGCATCGAGAGGAATAGTGCCCCTGTGCACTCCGGTCGCAACGATTGCCCCGTCGAATCCAAGAACCGAAAGCAGGTCAAGGTCACCGGCACTGCCGACGCCCCCGCCGTAAAAGAGGGTCCGGTCGAAGGCTTCCCGGAGTGCGGAAAGCATCTCTTCCGGGATCCCTTCCCCGGTTCCCACCGCCCCGATATTCAGGAGGATACATCCTTCAAAATCCCAGGAACCGGCTTCCTTCATCATCCGGACAGGATCATCCCCGGAGGGAATGACCCTTCCGTCTTTCACATCGATGCTCAGAAATCCTCCATGGTACCGTGAAAGAGGGGCCAGGGAGGTCTCTGTCGCGGCGATATTGGTGATTCCCGGTCCTTCCAGGTACTCCTCCGGGGTCCGGCACCCCCGGTCCACGTAACAACGCTCGACGAGGGAGCTGCATATCCCGATCTCTCTCTCGTGAGACCCCCTGCCCGAAATCCTGTCGAGATCCGCGATGTAAAGAAATCGGGGCGAGAGGCACAGGAGATATTCCCGGGGGTCTGCAGAGGGGGAGAGCCCCCACGTGAGGGGGCGGTAGGAACTGCGCAAGCCCCGCTTTCCGTGGACCACCAATCCGGACCGTAAATCCATCGCCAGGACCAAATCCATGCTATAGCGTAATCACTATTAGCCAGAAGGATCATTAAATCCTATGCAATTATTAGTCAGCCCGAGGGACATTGAGGAAGCGAAGCGTTCCCTTGCCGCTGATATCGTGGACGTCAAAAGGCCTTCCGAGGGGTCGCTGGGTGCCAATTTTCCCTGGGTGATCCGGGAGATCAGGAAACTCTCCCCGAAACCCGTCAGCGCCGCCATCGGAGACTTCGACTTCCGCCCGGGCGGGGCGGCCATGACGGCGTACGGGGCTGCCTGCGCCGGGGCTGACTATATCAAGGTAGGGCTCATGTTCGACGGCGCCTCCCGTGCGAGGGAGCTGATCGACGGGGTCGTAAAAGCAGTGAAAGACGAGTTCCCTGAGAAGAAAGTCGTTATCGCATCCTATTCTGATTACCAGCGCCTCGGTACGATCTCGCCCTTCGCCATGTCGCCCCTGGCTGCGGCAGCCGGGGCGGATGTCGCCATGGTGGATACGGGAATCAAGGATGGCCGCAGCACGTTCGAATTCATGAACGAAGATGCTTTGATCGGGTTCTGCAGGATGAACCGCGAAGCCGGACTGTCCACGGCACTCGCCGGATCGCTCCGGTTCCAGGACATTCCCGCTTTGAAAAGGATCGATCCGGACATCATCGGCGTACGGGGCATGGTCTGCGGGGGGGACCGGAACGAGGGGATCCGGGAAGACCTCGTGGCTGAACTGGTGAGGATGGTGCACTGACATGTATACCGAGAAACTCTCCTGCCCCCTTGCACTGACATTCGATGATGTGCTTCTGGAACCGGCCGCGTCACTCATCGAACCGAATGAGGCAGACACCCGCTCCCGTTTCTCCCGGAATATCCCGCTGAACATACCGCTCGTTAGCGCAGCCATGGACACGGTCACCGAGTCCGGCATGGCTGTCACCCTTGCCAGGGAAGGGGGGATAGGGGTTATCCACCGGAACATGAGCGCTGACCAGGAAATCGAGGAGATCCGGAGGGTGAAACAGGCCGAGGAACTGATCGAGCGAAAGGTCCTCTCGGTCAGCCCGGATGCAAGCGTAGCCGAAGTCGAGCGGATGATGATCGAGCACGGGATCGGGGGCGTACCCGTAATCGAGGGGGGAAAGATAGTAGGCATCGTAAGCCGGAGGGATGTTCGGGCGATCGCAGCCAGGAGGGGGACGGAGCGTGTCCGGATGATCATGACGCAGAACCCGATCACCGCCGGGGAAGGGATCACCATGGACCAGGCCCTGGAGATCATGTATACCAACAAGGTGGAAAGGCTCCCTGTGGTCGATGAGTCGGGGCACCTGATCGGGATCATCACCATGCAGGATCTCCTTGAGAAGAGGCAGTACCCCAATGCCACCCGGGATCCAAAACGCCAGTTGCGGGTTGCCGCGGCCGTCGGCCCCTTCGATTTCGACCGGGCTGTCCGGATGGACCAGTCTGGTATCGATGCACTCGTAGTGGACTGCGCCCACGGCCACAATATGAACGTGGTCAGGTCGGTGAAAGATATCAAGGGCAGTGTAAAGGCCGACATCGTGGCAGGAAACATCGCCACCGTAAAAGCCGCAGAAGACCTCATCGATACCGTCGACGGTCTAAAGGTAGGGATCGGACCGGGATCCATCTGCACTACGCGTATTGTTGCCGGTGTCGGGGTCCCCCAGATTACCGCGGTCGCAAATGTGGCCGACGCAGTGAAGGGGACCGGTATCCCGGTCATCGCGGATGGGGGGGTGCGGTTTTCCGGGGATGTTGCGAAAGCCATCGCGGCCGGGGCGGACAGTGTCATGATCGGGAGCCTTTTTGCAGGAACCGATGAAGCCCCCGGCAGGATCATCACGATGAAGGGCCGGAGGTACAAGCAATACCGCGGGATGGGATCTCTCGGGGTGATGAGCGGCGGTCAATCAAGCGACAGGTACTTCCAGAAGAAGGATATCGGGAAGACCAAGTTCGTGCCCGAAGGGGTGGAAGGGGTAACACCCTACGTGGGTAGCGCCTCGGATGTGGTCTATCAGCTCATCGGCGGCCTCAAATCGGCTATGGGGTACACGGGCTCGAAGAATATCCAGGAGATGCACGAGAAAACCAGGTTTATCCGGATCACCGCTGCCGGCCACACCGAGAGCCATCCGCATAATATCTTCATCACTGATGAAGCGCCCAACTACCGGTTATCGGATTAATTCCCGATTTTTTTCCCGCGAGGTTGTGCGGACTTCCGGGGCGTAAGCGTACGGTTATATATAACAAAGACTAACATAAAGTAACTACAATGCTCGACCAGCTCGAAGCAGCCCGAATCCTTGATATCCTGGGAAACCGCAACCGTAGACGCATCATTGAACTCCTCCGTCAGAAACCCTGTTTTGTCACGGAGATCTCCGATCGCCTCACCCTTTCCCCAAAAGCTGTGATCGAGCACCTGCAGATGATGGAGCGGGAAGAGATCCTGGCATTCCAGCTGGATGAGCGGCGCAGGAAATACTATTTCCTTGCCAACGACATCGACGTGATGGTCCGGTTGCTGCGGCAGGAAGGTACACTCCTGCCAAGAGGAGACGACTCCCACCGGCTCCGTTCCTCGCTCTCCCGCCTTCACAGGCTTGTCGAGGCCAGAGAGGAGCTGGCAGGGAGCCTGCAGAACCTGGAGAGGGATATCAACCAGCAGATCAAGGAGATCCTCCAGCACGGCCATGAAATCCTGGATGACGATACCCAGATCGATCTCTTGATAAGCCTGGCCCACTGTGATCTCACTCTCGAGGAGCTCTCCGAGCTGGTGGAAGCCCCCGGGGATGCCCTGTTCGAAAGCCTTGAGAAGCTTCAGGAGAAACATATCATCGAGCGGGAAGGAGAGACCTACCGTCTCCGTGGTGTTCATGCCCAATAGCGAAAACCCCTACGACGAGTTCATGAAGCAACTCACAAAAATGGTCGAGGATATCCTCCGGAACATGCCGGCCGAGGATACTCCCCGCATCATCGGGTGCACCATCATCACCGGGACTTCCGGAGTTCAGCCGCCGTTCCTGCAAATCGGGGGCTCTGCAATATCGCAGGAGATTACTTACGAGATGATCGAAGCAGAAGACCGGATCTTCGTGACCGCACGCATTCCGTCAGAGATCCAGACGGCAGCCTATGCAGATATTGGATCCGATGCGGTCCACATCTTCGCGAACGACCAGAGGGTCCGGATCGAGATGCCCGTTCCCATCGATGTCATCCACAGTTACTACCAGGTGCGCCACGGGGTCATCGATATCGTTCTGAAGAAGAAGCCCGTGACCAGGGGAGAGGTACGGGCCCCNNCCCGAATAAGAAAAATTTGCATTTTTTTATTGCCACGCGGCAGGCGAGGAGGTCCCCTCCGGACCCGTCCGGGGACCTCAATACAATTTTTCAGGCCTTTGCGCCGGGCCTGGCATCCGATTCCACCCATCCGACGACCTTCCTGTCCCCTCGTTTTTCGTGGAACTGGTGAAGAGATACCGTGAGATCCCGGGTGAAGGCAAAGTACCCGATCTGGGTGGTGCGGCATAGCTTCATCGCCATGTCCATGAGGCCCCGGGGATCGGGCCTCGACTCCCCAAGCCAGATATGGAAGATATTGCCCCCGTCCACAATGGGGAAGAATACGTGCTCTATCTCCATTCTCTTTGAGAGGGGTATTTTTGCCCCGGGGGCCACATGAGTACCGTTGGTGTAGTAGATGGGAAGGTCCCGGGTCGTTCCAAGATTGGCAAGCCCGCGTTCTAGGTCTCCCTTGATGACTTTTCTGGCAGAATCACGGTACTTCTTGTTCAGCAGGTCGGCAACCGAGAACCGCTGCCCGGTCGTCTCTGCAGGCGTCCTTGCGAGTGCAATGGTCATGTGATGGCGCTTCGAGAGTTCCCGGGCATAGATCTCCATCTCTGTCATGGCCCGGACGGCCAGGACAAATGCTTCCCTCGACTCGTGGAGCTGGGACCCGGTGTGGTGCTGGACCATCTCGTTCACCCCCACCACTCCGATTGTATACACCAGGCCGTCCAAATCGACCGCAATCGCTCCCCTCTCCCCTGTTTTCGGATCCTTGGGCCTCTGCATCGCAAACGGCATCCTTCCGTGAGCCCTGATGATATCCAGCCATCGGCGCTTGATCTTGAAGACCTCCACGCAGACATCCATAAGGGCCCGAAGCCCGGCAAAGAGGCGGGCATCGTCGCCCTCGGCTTCATAGGCAGCGCGCGGACAGTTCAGGGAGACCACCTGCCAGGATCCCATGGAGAAGTNNCACCCCTGTAGGCAGGGATCTGGTTGTCGTAGTAGGGAGTCCCGAACTTGCTGGCCAGCTCGAAGGTAAGGAGATACAGGTCCTGGTACGTCGGCAGATCGGGATGTTCCCTGTTGTACGTTTCGTTCTCGGTCATGAACTCAGGCTCGATGCTGATCTCGGGCTTTGGGAAACTGAACGGCTTGCCCCAGTAGTCCCCCTCCATCATCACTTCCATTAACGCCTTGAAAAGGAGCCGGACTTCCCTCTCGAACTCCCCGTAGGTACGCCTGGGACCCATACTTCCATCCCAGACCTTTCCGTGGTACACGCACGGTTTGTCTTTCCAGAGGGACGGTACCCCGGGGGAGAGCTGCACGGAAGAGAAGACCAGCTGCCCGCCGCGGGCTACCATCATCTGGGTCATCTCGTACACGAACATCTGCATAAGTTGTTTGATCTCGGCGTAGGGCATCGCCTCGACGAAGGGTGCGAGGAACGTGAGGAAGTTGTAGTATCCCTGCCCCCCTGCAAAATTGGTCTGGGCGCTTCCAAGGGCCTTGACCGCGTGGAGAACCGCTACCTCCGCCCTCTTCGCTGGACCGGCGACCGACGCTTTGGTGCCGTTTCCGTCCGGCATCAGGCCATAATATAAGAAGTACCGGAGNNTCCCAGTCCTGGCAGAATGGCCTTGTCCCGAAGTATTCCAGGTCATGGATGTGGATATCCCCAGAGAGGTGGTGGTCGGCAAGGTGGGGTGGGAGCTGGAGAAGGTACTGTTCCTTGCTGATCTTGTCCGCTTTCTTCTTGTGCGAGGTCTCGGCATTCTCCTGGAGGTTGGCATTGTCCCTGGCCTCGAACCCCCTGCCGACATCGATGGCATGGGCGTCGTATACCGGTGTCCCCACCCTGGTGCAGACGTTCCGGTACTGGATCATTCCCCGTTCAAGCAGGGTAATGTTTAAGATTTCCCGGATGAGCGGGCCGCTGAGGGTATGCAGGCCCATGGACCTGATTCGCTGCTCCACCTGACGGGCGATCTCCTGGGCGGCCTCCGCGGATGCGCTCTCGTACCCGTAGAAAGTCTCAACAAGCCTCGTTTCTTCCACGATCTGCCGCACGATCCGGTCCCGGTCCCATTCGAGGATATGCCCATCCGTGGTGCGGACCTGCGGCATCGCCGGGATATATACACCGTCAAGGGTGGACTGGCGCGTGTCCCGGGCTGCCATCAGGAACCCTCGATCATCTTCCGGACCTGGTCTTTCCGGAGGGACCCTGCCTGGAATAACTCTGCAGAGGTGAGAAACATGGACCCTCTCTGAAGGACAGGGGCTTCCTGAACAAACACCCCGTTGATCCGGAGCTCCGTCAAGGACTCTGCGGAGGAAAGGTCCCGCTCGGTATAGGAAATCTTCATATTCTTGAGATATTCCTTCAAAATATCGCAGTTCGGACAGAATTCTAGACTGTATACCACAAGTTGTAATGATTGTACCATGGAATCCCCCAAAATGTCCGTAGAAGCTGTAATAGCTTTAATGAAAAAAATATTTGACGATCCTGACGGATATACTTACCAGATACAAAGGCTTTTCCAAAAATTTCGCGGTTTATTGCATTGGTTTGATGGCAGCAGGCGGAGCATGCGCGGGAGTATGATAGGGAGGTGCGGGACGGATGGTGCGACTCTTCGTAGCCGTCGATCTGCCGGATGAGGTGAGAGAGAAGATCCTGCACTCGCAGCAGGAGATCGCCAAAAGCCGTGCACGCCTTACTCTTGTAGATCCAGGGATCATCCACCTGACACTCAAGTTCATCGGGGAGATGCCGGAGGGCAAGGTCCCGGAGATCTGCGATGCGCTCCGAACCGTCCGGAGGGATCCTTTCCAGGTCAGGGTCCAGGGGGTGGCCGGCAACAACCCAAGGCAGCCACGGGTGATCTGGTGCCGGCTTCTTGACCGGGGGGAACTCGCAGCACTCAATGCAAAGGTCGAGGAGGTACTCGCACCCCTGGGAATTCCGCGCGAGAACCGCGCGTTCCGGCCGCATGCCACGCTTGCCCGGGTCAGGGAGTTTCATAAGAGCCTGACGGAGCAGATGAAACCTCTCTGCGATACAGAGTTCGGATCGTTCACCGTCAATGGATTCACACTGAAACAGAGCACCCTTACCCCCCGCGGCCCGGTGTATGAGGACCTGATGGAGGTCTCCTTTTGAGATCCTTACTCGAGAGAGAGGTGCTCTCCCGCATCCGGCCCACGAAAGAAGAGGAGTCCCACATACAGGATGTCGCCCGGAAGATCCTCTCATTCGTGAAGAAGAGCGGGAAGGCTGACGCGATGATCGTGGGGTCCGTGGCACGGGGGACATGGATCCACGGGGACCGGGACCTGGATATCTTTCTTCTCTTCGACCCGTCGCTCACGCGGGAACAACTGGAGGAGGAGGGACTCTCCCTCGCAAGAGAGATTGCATCGAAGGAAGCCTCCGGTTTCCGCGAGAAATATGCCGAACACCCCTACATCAATGCCACCATCGATAGCCTGGACGTGGATCTTGTACCCTGCTACCGCGTGGAATCCGCCTCCTGCCTCCAGAGCGCAGTGGATCGCACCCCCTTTCATACCAGGTATATCCGGGAGCGGATCCCTTCCTACCTCGACGACGTCCTCCTGCTGAAACAATTCGCCAAGGCGGGGGGGATCTACGGATCGGACCAGATGACGGAAGGGTTCTCGGGGTATCTCTGCGAGCTCCTCGTCCTGCATTGTAAAGGTTTCCGGCCACTCCTGGAAGCGGCCGCAGAATGGCGTCCCGGAGTGGTTCTCGACCTTGAATCCCACCAGTCGAAGAAGTTTTCAGAGCCCCTGGTCGTGGTGGACCCGGTGGACCCCGGGCGGAACGTGTCCGCTTCGGTCTCGCTCTCCCGGTTCTGCGAGTTTATCGAGCTTGCCTCGGGATACCTGTCCTGCCCCTCCCCCCGGTTCTTCTCTCCGGCCGAAGTGATCCCACTCCCACGGGACTCCCTCGAAGGTCTCCTCTCCTCGCGGGGAACATTCCTCTATGCCGTAACCTTCCGGACACCCCCTTATATCGCGGATATCGTTGTCCCCCAGCTCAGAAAAAGCCTGGAATCGATCTGCGGGCTCCTCGAACGGCATGGTTTTTCCCCGAACAGGGCAGACTGCGAGATGCACGAGGAGCGGTCGATCCTCCTCTTCGAGCTGCTTGTCGACCGGCTGCCCTCGGTCCGGCGCCATGCAGGGCCGCCCGTCTGGAACCGGGTGAATTCCGAGAAGTTCACCAGGAAATATTTCGATGCGGCGGAAGACGGCTTTTTCACCGGTCCGTTTATCGAACAGGGAAAGTACGTGGTGGAGATCAGGAGGTCGTACACCCATGCGGCCGAACTCCTCCGGTCCGGGGAGTTACTCGAAGTGGCCCTCGGCAGGCATGTCAAGATTGCCATGGAGGGGGGTTGGGAGGTCTCTTTCGGCTCTGACTGCTGGGACCCGGAATTTGCGGGTTTCCTCACCCTGTTCCTCATGAAATCATCTCCCCTCACCAGGATTCTGCGGGATCGTGAGAAAGATCCCGGCAGCGACAAGACTGGTTAAGGCAGGAGATTCCGGGATTTTCCAATCCCTCAAAAAATTATCTTTTTTTATACTGCGCGATTTGATACTTTTATATAATGAGGATATCCAATAATCCATCATCTCCATGCAGTCGATCCGCCGTGAGGAGGCACTCTCCGAAGTGATCGGGTTCATCCTGATCCTTGCACTCATAGCCGCACTCGCATCCGTGTATCTTACCTACGTTGTACCCGCCCAGGGAAGAGAGGGCGAGATAAAGCATATGGCCGGGATCAACGACCAGTTCCTTGGCTTTAAAACAGGTGTGGACTCTCTGTGGATCAACGGCCAGACCAACGTCCCGATCTCCCGGACATTCACCCTCGGCACCCTCACGGGGGTGACCCAGGGTTCTTTCGTCGTCCCGCTCTTCCAGCCGTACGCGTCGGGGGGGATGATGGTGGTGAACGGAAGGGGCGAGAGCATCACCATCAGTGCGGATGCGTTGGCTGTGGGATTTCCAGGCAATAACACTTACGATTCTTCACCGATTTACTACAATCCGGATAGCCTGTATTTGCAGATTTTAACGACAAATGTCACAAAAGGAGGGGGCGTCGTAATCTCTCCTGGGAACGGTGACTGGTACATCACGCTGAATATCACCCGGTTTATTAATCCCACCCCTTCTACTGCCCCGGGCGTTTTACCCACTGTGACTACGTCAGGGGGGAGTGCCAATCGAATCACCCAAATCCAGACCTGGATTAATACAATCCTAGTTCCCTGGTCAGAGAACGTCAATTCGACCTACTCGACAACCAGCGCTCTCACCATGACTCTTGTCAAGAATAATAACGCCACGTTTACCAACCTCGTAATTGCCACAAATGTCCAGAACAACCGGCTTTATACCATCAATCTCGTGGATGATGCCTACGGGCTCTCTCCTGCACTTACTTTCCCCTTCGAGATCGAAAAACCCCTTGACAATTCCACAAGCCCCTGGATTGTCACCTATTACCCGGTAAATATAGGGTATATCCCACTGGCAGTCAACGAATCGCACCTACTCGGTTCCCTCGAATACCAGTCTGGCAACAACTACTGGATCCAGCAGGACTACTACTACCAGGCCGGGGGCGTGTTCCTCTCCCAGCCCGGCGACCAGGCCTCGGTGGCAAAGGTCCTGCCTCTTATCAGTGTCCAGGATACAACCGGAATCCCCTGCGTAAGGATCGTGGATGTCGCAATCAACGGTGGCGGGAACATCGGCGGCACCTCCCCCGTCCAGGTGATCAGCACGCTTAACTCCGTGATTGACAACCGGATAGGAAATTCCCTCCTGGCATCCGGTACTGCAAATTCCAGGAACGTAACCGTGAGGATCCAGGCACAGGACAACCAGGCCGCCCAGATGTGGAACCAGACTTTTGCAAACATCAAGCGGATCAGCGGCGGCCAGAGTTATATTACGAATACGCAGGCGGGAAATACCGCCACCCTCACGATCGATCCGAACCCCTCCAGCACCGAGTACGACCTCATCTTTGATTATACAAGGGTGAACCTGACGGTGGAACTGCAGCCGGTCGCCCTTTAATGTTCATGATCCAGGATCACGCAGTCTCCGAGATCGTCGGTGCCCTTGCCCTTGTCGCGGTCATCAGCCTTGCCGTGAGCATCGTGGGGGTCGTAATCTTATCCAGCACGGAGACTGCAGAGATCCCCTCCGTGACCGTGCGGATCACCAACGTGTCCAGTACGATTTATGTGGTACACGAAGGGGGGGACTCCCTCTCCCCTGGATCCTACCGCATTTACGTGGATGGACTCGACCGGACGGGTTCGTTCTCACCCGGGGGCGGATCGACGGAGTTCAGAGCAGGGGCTCTCCTGCAGTCCGACGGTTCCTACGTGCCGTCGGGATCGTCGATGCTGGTATTCCGGCGACCGGACGGTTCCGGGGTTGTCCTTGTCACCAAGTACTTCTCCCCCTGACCGGCCCGACCCGCCCGCCACCGCAGGGTATCCGATCCACAGTTATATAGAGAGCGTAGGAATAGTACATTCGAGCGATCCGATGCATCCGGCTGGAGAAGAGAGGGGGGGAAATGGCAGAGAGCGTGCAGTCTCGGAGTTGATCGGGGCGATCCTCCTGGTCTCGCTCGTCATCCTTGCGATGGCCATCGTCGCAGTCATGGTCCTGTCCCAACCTCCCCCTGAAGAGGTCCCGCACCTGAATGCGCTTGCCGGCAATTCTACCGATGCGATCTACCTGTACCATAACGGGGGGGACTCCCTCGCAGAAGCAGCGACAATACTCTATATCAACAACGATCCTACCCCCGTGGACCACAGCCTCATCCGTGTGAAGAATGAAGACGGAACGATCGAGCAGGACAGCTGGTCGGTCACAAAGACCCCTTGGAGCGTGGGAAAGACCCTTGTCATAGTCCAGAGTTCTCCTCCCGCGAGCGTGACCCTCGTCCACCAGGGCCCTGCATCCCAGAGTCTTATCCTGAAGGCATCCTTTTCCCCGGGAGCCCCCGATCCCGCTACCTCCGCCACCACTTCCCCAAGTCCAACAGCCACGACTCCGGTGACCACAACTGTGACCACCACCGCCACCACGACGATCCCCACCACGAATGCAACCACGCCCGTCACCACTTCCCCGACTGCGACTCCCACTGCCAACATTACAACGACCATCACTACCCCGGTGACCACCTCCCCGACAACAAGCCCTACAACTCCGATGCCTACTTCGCCCACTCCCACTCCTACACAAGTGGCCGGAAAAGATACGCTGTTAAATTCTGAACGAGGCGGGTACGTCGAGGACGGGAGTCAGATTGCCTTCCGGGTAAAGACGGGAAGCAGCAGCTCGGATATCACAATCGGAGGCATCCAGTACAATCTCGCAGTAGGGGATGTGATATCCCTCCTGGTCAACGAGGATAGCACGGATGTGGAGATCGATATGAATAATAACCATATTTCCAGGTTTTCATTCCCTGATGTTTCTGTATATCGGGGAGGTGTCTTCCTGGCAAGGGGCCAGGTCAATGACATCTGGATCAGTGAATTCAGTTCCATGACCTCATCGCTGACCATCATCGTCCTTCCCCACTCACCTGTCTGGACAAATTTCGTGTTCGACGGAAATACCATTATCAATGGGGATAATGGCCAGGGGATCGAGTTATACGACCTTATTCCGAAGACCTCGAATAGCTTCATGCGGCTTGATGTTCAGAGCACAAAAACCTACTATGATGGCGGTGCCTCAGGGTATCTGCTGATCTGAAACTTCTCCTGATTCTCCACGATTCCCATGAACCTCACAGAATTTCAACGAACGGTGATTTTTTCTGCACTCTTCGTGACAGGTGCAGCGATTCTGATCTTACTCGGCATTTCCCTCCTCTCATCTCCTCAGCCGGAGGCTTCCGCCCAGTTCAACCTCACCGTTTCCGATCATCAGGTCCGGATCACTCACACCGGCGGCGAACCCCTGGAATGCGGAAAGTTGGCCATTCTCGTGAACGGAGAGGTCATTGCATTCCCATCCGTGAGTTCCACAGAATGCCCCTGGTCGATCGGGGAGTCCCTGGTCATCCCGCGCTCGCCTATCGCATCGGCCCAGGCCATCCGGATCACCTACGATGAGGGAAAAGGCCCGTATGAAATCATGTACTCCGAGATACCAGGCAAGGCATCGGACACAGCAATACCAAAGATACCTGTCCTCACCCCCTCTGCCCTCACTCTCACATCAGCACCCCATTCCTCACCCGCACCCACCTCCACCCCTGGCATCCCCTCCGCATCCTTCTCCGCTTCCCCCCGCAGCGGTTCTGTCCCGCTGATTGTCCAGTTTACCGATACTTCCACCGGTGTTCCGGAAGAATGGACCTGGTCCTTCGGGGACGGAAAAGGCTCTACAGAGGAAGATCCGGTTCATGTGTATTCGACAATCGGATCCTTCCAGGTATCGCTCAGTGTGAACAATACCTACGGGGCTCACACCAGGATTGCGAACGGGTATATCAATGTCACACCTGCCGTGGGAAGGGATGTGTTCATTGAGGCGGATCGGGGAGGATCGGTGGTGCCGGGAGGGTTCCTGGAATTCACGGTCGTATCCCCCGCCGCACGGATGAAAATCGGCGGCCAGGTTCAGGAGCTGGAACCCGGGGACCGGATCCGGCTTGTGGTGGAGGGGAATGGAAAGGGAAAAATTTCCGTTCAGAACGGGGCGATCCTGGAATATTCCTTTGAAGAGGTCTCGCTCTACCGGGACGGCCAGCGTATCGCGGAGGGATCTGTCAGGGAGATCTCGGTTTCGGGAACGGAAGGATTTATCTCCAGTCTTCGGCTTGTGATCCCCCACGGTCCGGGATCCGTTCGCCTCCTGGAGGAGGGCGCACCAAAACCGGTTCCTGAACCAGGATCCGCACTCGTTGCAGATTCTTTGCAGCCCGGCAGGGATCGGATGATGATCCTGGACTGTTCCAGGCCGGATTCTACCTATTTCCGGGGCACGGCGAATCTCATCCCGATCTGATCGAGCCCTCCCGTGAGATCTCGTGAGAGGGACGTTCCCCGGGCCTGATTCTCTCTGATATCGCGGCAGAATCCGGAAAATCTAGGATAGATTCATATAGCCTAAAATAGATGAAACTGTAACAGAAGAATCGGAGGCCGTTGCCCGACGGTTTCTCGAGAAATTCAAGAGTATTTTGGGTGGAGCATAATGGAAAGGGAATCTGCAATCTCCAGGAATATTATCCTGGCACTGGCGGTATCGGTGGCGATCCTCATCGTTGCCGTGATAATGGTCCTGGTCTTCTTCCCGCCGCAGCCGGACATTGTACCGAATTTCAATGCCAACATAGAGCGGTCCGGAAACGTGGTCTATCTTTACCATGACGGGGGAGATGCTCTCCAGATGAGCCGGACGGTGGTGAAGATCAACGGCCAGGTCATTCCATCCGGGTCGCTATCCTTCCTGCACGGCCAGGACTGGCCCTGGACGCCCGGAAAGACGATGAGGATCCAGTATGACGGCCAGGGCACTCCCGATCTCGTCCAGGTCCTCTATTCGAGCGGTTCGACCGAGGTGATCCTCTTCACGTCCCAGGCCGCTCCCGCACAGGTGACCCCTATCCCCGTATCCACCCTGCAGCCTGAAGTGACGGCCACCCCCGGAGGGGTCTCACCTGTCACCACCACCAGTATTGCATCACCCACTGTCACTATGCCTGTTTCTGCAGTTCCGGTGGGGCCGCAGCCGCCCATCCCCGGATTCTCGGCCACCCCACGCACAGGCCAGTTCCCGCTTGCCGTTCAGTTCACCGACATGTCGGTGGGTGAACCTACCTCGTGGCTCTGGAACTTCGGGGACGGGTCGTCATCGACAGAGAGGAATCCTGCCCACACCTATTCGAATCCCGGCGTGTATTCGGTCACCCTCACGGTAACCAACAGTTACGGGAGCGGGCAGAAGGCAGAGCAGGACTATATCTCGACGGGATCGATCCCCGTCGCCAACTTCGTGGCGATCCCCTCCGAGGGCACAGTCCCGCTGGCGGTGCAGTTCTCCGATCTCTCTTCCGGCAACCCTTCCTCCTGGGAATGGGACTTTGGCGACGGCCATGCGTCTACGATAAGAAACCCGATCCACACCTATACGGCATCGGGAAGTTACACGGTTACCCTGACGGTACACAACGCATTCGGCTCCCACACAAGGATCCAGTCCAACTGCGTGAACGTGGGAGTCCAGAACAGGCTGGATGTAGCCCTCTTAAAGAGCAGTGCGGCAACCCTGTCCGATGGATACCTGCAGTTCCTGGTGACCGGATCGGAGGGATCGATCAAGATCGGCGGGTCCACCTATCGCTTTGCCCCGGAGGACAACGTCCAGCTCTTCCTGGACTCCGGTGCGATAGGGGAGATCGATGTGAATGCCAACGGCGTCTCCACGTTCAAATTCGATGACGTGCGCATGTTCATCAACGGGGAATTTATCCGGCGGGGCAGTGTGGCGGATATCAGAGTCCCCTCCTATGCCGGCCTCAAGTCCACGTTCGCACTAACCCTGCCTCCCGAAGATACGGGCATGGTCCTGTACATCAACGGAGGCCGCATCATCCCCGCTTCAGGACTTTCGGTCAAACTGAACCAGCTCACCACGAATTCGAACGGACAGATGAGCCTGCTTGTGAAGGCAGGATTCGCAGAGTATAAGGGCGGGACCGAGAGTTACCTCGTCGGGTGAACAACGTCTCCCCTTTCTTTTTCCTGATGGTTCTAAAAAAGGATCACGCGGCCTTTTCCAGGTCTTTTAACCGCTGGGAGACAAAATCAACGAGCTCTCTGGACTCATGGCGTGCACATCGTAAAAACCCCTCGTAGGAAGCCTTTGCACCGCTTGTCTGGGAGAGTTTCTCGCATGCAAGGGCTTTATTGAGATATGCCCTGGCGTATTCGCGGTTGATGGAAAGAGCCTGGTCAAACTCGGCAATCGCTTTTTCGCAAAGGTTCCGGTTATAGTAGATATTCCCGATGTTGTAATATGCCTCGGCAAGATCCGGTTTCAACTCGATGGCACGGGAAAAATCTGTGATGGCTTCGTCGATCAGTCCCTTCTTTCCGAATTCGATTCCACGGTTGTAGAATGCAGTTGCGTTTCCTGGATTCAGCTCTGTGGCACGGGTGAAATCGTTAATGGCTTCATTGTACATTCCTTTGAGGGCATAGGCATTCCCGCGGTTGTTCCAGGCTTTCTCGTTGTGAGGATCGAGCTCGAGGGTCTTTGAATAATCGGCAATCGATTCCTCCATGCGATCCATCTTCTGGTACGCCACGCCACGGTTGTAATATGCTTCTGCCAGGTAGGGTTTCAATTCGATGGCGCGGGTGAAATCCGCCATCGCCTGGTCGATCAGCCCTTTCTTCCCGTATTCGATCCCGCGATTGTAGAACGCGGTGGCATTCTCTGGATTGAGCTCGATTGCACGGGTGAAATCGTCGATTGCCTCGTCATACATGCCTTTTCCCGCATAGGCATTGCCCCTGTTGTTAAAGGCCTTCTCGTTCCCGGGGGACAGGGCAATGGCCTTTGTGTAATCCTCGATAGCGGATGAGAGGTGCCCCCTCTTATGGTATGCGACACCGCGGTTATAGTAGGCCTCGGTGAGATCGGGGCGGATATCAATGGCCTTATCAAGATCGGCGATGGCTTCTTCGATCAATCCCTTCTCCCCGTACTCGATCCCCCTGTTGTAGAGGGCGGTCGCATTGCGGGGGTTGATATCGATCGCACAGGTAAAATCGCTGATGGCCTCGTTATACCTGCCCTGCCCTGCATATGCATTCCCCCTGTTGTTGAGAGCCTTTTCGCTCCTTGGATTCAGAGAGATCGCATGCGAAAAATCCTCGATGGCAACGTCCACTCTGCCAAGGCGGTTATATTCCACTCCCCTGGCGTTGTAGGAAGCATCATCGTGGGGTGCAAGTTCTATTGCCCTGGTGTAGTCAAGGACAGCCTCTTCGGGATGGCCTGCCCTGCTGTGCTCCGCAGCCCTTGCGAGGAAGACTTCAACCGATCTTGAGTCGAGCCGGAGCGCATTGGTGAAATCTTCGATCGCCCTTCCCCGGTTCCCGAGCAGGCTGTATTCCTGTCCTCTCCGGAGGTATGCTTCAAAGAGCCGCGGGTTGACTTCGAGCGCCCTTGAGAAATCTCCGATGGCCTCCTCGCTCCTCCCAATCGATCCGTATTCGATACCGCGCTGCAGAAATGCCTCTATGGAGACCGGGCTTGTCTCGATAGCCCGGGTGAAGTCGGCGAGGGTCTTTTCCTTGTCCCCGGCCCGTCGGTACGCGTACCCGCGCTGCAGGTACGCATCGTGGAAATGAGGATCGATCTCGAGAGCCAGGGAAAATTCCTCGATCGCTTCAGGGTCCCGGTCCTGGGAGGCATACTCCCTGCCCAGCTGGAAGTGCGCCCCGGTATGCCTTGGATCCAGGGTGATAGCCCGGGTGAAGTCTTCGATCGCCTCCCCGCTCCGGCCTTTCTTCGAATGTTCCTGGCCCCGGCTGTAAGCGGCCTCCAGATAACCTGGTTTTATATCGAGGGCTTTTGAAAAATCCCTGACAGCCATATCCGGAAGGCCGATGCGGGAGAACTCTTTCCCCCGATAATAATGAGCCTCGGCATACTCCGGGTTGATCTCAAGAGCCTTGGTATATTCGGAGATCGCCCGATCCGAGATCCCGGCCTTTTGGTACTCTCTGCCGCGGTTATAGTAGGCCTCCGCGTACTTTGGATTGATCTTCAATGCCCTGGTAAAGTCGGTGATCGCCTCCTCCATCCTTCCCAGCCTGTCGTATTCGTTCCCCCGGTTGTAGTATGCCTCGATGAAGCCTGAATCAAGCTCGATCGCTTTCGAAAAATCCAGAATGGCCTTTTCAGGAAACCCCATCCTGGAATATTCAAGGCCTCTCCTGTTGTAGGGCTCCGGATCGTCAGGCGAGCGTTCGATCTCTCTCGTGATCTCCCCCAGCATCCCTTCCTCCATATCCGGGGGAGAGCCTTCGCGGGATGTCCCGGATGAGGAGATGTATCCGGGAGAAGTCTCATCGGAGGGTGTGCCGGGTTTGGGTATCTCCTCAGTAACCGCAGCCGGCTCGTCCATGATCTCGATCGCACGGGTAAATTCCCGGATCGCGTCGTCAAAACGGCCCTGGCGGTTATAGAGGACTCCCCGGTTGTTATAGGCCTCGATAAACCGGGGATTCATTTCGATCGCTTTCCCATAGTGCTCGATTGCCATATCGAAGAGCCCAAGCCGGCTGTACTCCACCCCAAGGTTATTATGAGATTCTGCATACGTGGGATTCATCTGCAGGCATTTCTGGTAATCCGTGATTGCCAGCTCGGACTGGCCGAGCTTCCCGTACGCAATGCCCCTGTTGTAGAGGAGGTCCGGATTATCGGGAAGAATCTCGAGGGCCCGGGAATAGTCCGCCACCGCATCGTCGAGGTGCCCCAGCCGGGAGAACTCGATCCCCCTGTTGAAGAGAGCCTCAACAAACGCGGGATCTATTTCAAACGCCCGGGAATAATCTGCGATCGCCTCCTCATGCATTCCTTTGCGGGCAAAGATCACTCCCCGGTTATTGTAGGCTGCCGCGTAGTCCGGGTCCAGGGAAAGCGCCCGGGTAAAGTCTGATGCGGCAGATTCGTCCTCCCCCATCCGGGCATATTCCACCCCTCGGTTGTAGCATGCCTCAGAAAAATCTGTATCCATCTCCAGTGCCGTGGAGAAATCCCGGATAGCCTGGTCAGGCTGGGAGAGAAGGGAACAGGCAACCCCCCGATTGTAATAGGCCTCGGTAAAATGAGGGTTGATCCGGATAGCCGAGTCATAGTCCGCAATCGCTCCCTCGTAATCATGTTTTCCCGCCCTGGCAACGCCACGGTTATGATACGCCTCTGCATCCCCGGGGTTGATCTCGATGGAACGGGTGTAATCTGCGATGGCTTCCTCGTATAGGCCTTTCTTGTGGAATGCAACGCCACGATTGTAAAAGATCTGTCCGTCCATCTAACCCCCCCCAGTCCGGGATGCAACCGGAATTGTTCTCTTACACTGACATGGAATTTGGGGATTCTTAACCATGTCGCTTATTCCTGAAACTCCCGGGCCTCACCGCATTGCCCCTGTCCGGAAAGAGTCGGGGGATTCGAAATGATTATAGCACGGGAACCCAGATTATTTGTTATCTTTCCGGGATCCCAAATCCCCGTCTCTATCCTCCCTTTCATCGCCGGGAATGGGGACCTCCAGCCATGGAGGACAATGACGATCCGGATGATTTCACACCTACCCAGACGAGGCAACCATCATGTCAGGCAGAAGATTGATCCCCCTGTTACTCCTTACCGTAGTTATTTTCCTAGCAATCCCTCCCGTAATGGGCGCTGAGGTAACAGAGAAGAAAACCCTGTACCAGAGCGATTTTTCAGCGGAACCGGGATGGACCACCAACAGCCCCACCCGGTATTACTGGGATCCGACGCGGGAAATGTATCATTTTCTTGCCGAGGGAGGGACTAACGGGTATTCCTTTGTTCCCATCGACTATGGCGGGGACTCCTTCACCCTGGAGTATGACATTACGATTGTTTCCATTACGAAGGACAGTGCGGCCCATATAGGTATCACCAGCAGCGAGATGGATATCAGCCGAGGGACCAACGTCCTCTCGAACTTCGAGTATAACAAATACGGGAGAATGGTCGCACTCCGTGTCATCGATCAGAACAACCATCTCCACGAAGCGACCAGTTTTTACGAGTCTTACTGTAAAGGGCAGCCCGGATGCGATTCCAGGTTTTTTGACGAAAACAAGACCTATCATATCACCCTGAGATATAACAAGGCGCTGCAGAATGCGGATATGAAAGTTGTGGAGAAAGAGACAGGGGAACAGCTCTGGGGCTACTACGTGGATATCGGGCAGGACCTCTTTTCGATGACCCGGCTTGCAATCACCACAAAAGGGGACTATGCGTTCGGGCCGACTACAGAAGGTTACCTGGACAATATAGAACTCTCTGCCCTCGTGCCGGTCACTCCCACCCCAACATCCACGCTTACGAAACCAGTAATCACTTCCACGACACCCGAAACGACCGTTCCGACCACGGCACCGACACCCACGCAGTCACCGATCTCCGTTTCCACCATCCTTGCAGCCGTGGGAATCCTGGCGGGCCTCTTCCTGGTCTGCAACTACGGGAAGGAATAGGAATTCCTTTTTTCCTGTGATCTTTATGGAACAGAACTTCAGGATTTGGTGAGGATGAAAGAAGACGAGGATGAACATATACTCGAGGCGATCGGGCGTTCAAGGATTGTGATACGGAACGGACAGGTGGTGGAGGTGGGGGAACCCGTCATCAGGGAGTGTCCCCTCGCAAAGAGGTTTGCGAGACCCGTCCACGAGATTACTCCCGGCGCGGTCCGTGAGAATATCGAGCACCGCATCAGGTCATTCGGGATGTGCACCCCTGACCGTATGGTGGAGCTTTCCGGGGATTTCGTGGGATTCGGTGCATCCGAGATCCTTTCTGCAGGGATCAAAGGAGGGTTGATCGACTGCGCCGTGATTGCAGGTGACGGGGCAGGGACCATCCTTGCATCGACCCCGACCCTGGTACAGGGAATCGGAGGAAGGATGTCCGGGCTTGTACGCACGACCCCCCATCCTGCCGTGATCGCAAGGATCGAATCTGCGGGAGGAATCGTCCTCGACCGCCAGCTTGCAAGGATCGATCAGGTGGAGGGCGTTGCCCGGGCCTGTGCAGAAGGCTTCCGGCGAGTGGCAGTCACGGTAGCGGATGCCGGTGATGCCGAACGGATCCGTGGGGAATATCCCGACACATTGATCGTCGTAGTCCACACCACCGGAACCACTGCAGAAGATGCAGCACGGTTCGCCCGTTCTGCGGACCTGATCACCGCTTGTGCTTCCCGCCACATAAGGGAGATTGCCGGGAAATCCGCACTCATCCAGGCCGGATCTGCCATTCCGGTNNGCGAGGGGTAAAGAGATCCTCCTCTGGAAAGTCCTCCATACCTCCACCCCCATGGTGTTCATGGGTGCAAATCTGCCCTATTCCAGCGACAGGTGTCCGGATCCACTGGTATAATACGGACAAGAAACCTTCCCGAGTATCGTATTTTTCCAAAAACCACGTTCGAAGATCCGTTGGATCGAAGCCAAAGGAAGAAAAGATAGACAATTGCAGGGACCTGCGAGATCTTTACTATGCGAGGGATGGGATTTGAACCCANNTGACCTGGCTCGGCAACCCTCGCACCTGCCATATTACAAACGACTTCTTTCTAAAATAATGTATCTCTGCCCAGGAGGAAGATTCTCCCGTCCGGACGCCCCTCCGGCCTCTGCCGGATCACCGGGCCGCCTGTGCTCACTTGTGGACAAAGATGTATATGAATGATCACAGCTTGATCTCATGCATGTGGTCGGAGATCATCCGGGAATTCGCAGACTCCCCTTCCCAGAGCAGGGTGGTGAAGTTCCTCCTGGAGAACGGATTCGGAGTGAACGCCGACGGCAGGATCACCTGCAATGGGATCGAGATCCCGGCAACCCAGGTGGCAAAGGCGCTTGACACCGATCGGAGAGTCGTGGATGCTACCGCCCAACGAATCCTGTCGATGCCCCTTCACCGGGATATCTTCACCTTCATGCGGGCTGCCCCCGACCTGACAAGGGTGGCAGAACACCTGGGACTCTCGGTGATGACGATCCTCCCCCGTGATGCCAGGGAAAAGGGGATCGTGAGCGCCGCCGTTCGTCTCATCGCGGAGGAAGGGCTCTCCATCCGGCAGATCTTCGTGACCGATCCGCTCCTCTCCGAGGAACCGCGGCTTGTGGTGATCATCGACGGGGAATTCCCTCCCTCGATCATCGAGGGAATCCGCAGGTTGCCCCAGGTCCGCCAGGTCACCTTTTAATCTTTTATAAAAAACACTCCATCTCCAGCCAGAGATGGAAGATCCGACGTCTTACTTTCCTGGGGAGGGGACACGAACGCAGGATCCTCTCATCGATTGTAATCCGTCGCCTCCCCCTCACAAGATTATCGGCATTGGCTACAATCTTTTCTTCCAGGCTGCGGGGGATGCAGTCGATGGGAAGGAGTCGGAGGAGGCTGCATTCGTCTGCCGTAAGGCCGGCCCCGGTGTGCCTCTCCACGATCCTGGCGACTGGTTCGGGAAGCCCCAGCCTGCGGCAGTATTCCGCACCCGCCTGTGCATGAAAAAGGCTGTGTGTCTGCCCCCTCCCAATATCGTGGAGGGCCGCTCCTTCCGAGAGCAGTTCCCGGTCTGTGAATCCACCGGTTCGTGCATACTCCATTGCGACATCCGTCACTGTATGGCAGTGCTCGATCACCCTCCGGCTGCACCCTGCCCCCCGTAAAAGAGAATCGAAGTCGGCAGCTCGATCAGGCATGCCCCAGGGTCTCTTTTATTGTCTGGATACGCTTCTTGAGAGCACGGAGCAGGATCTCATTATCGAAATGTTCCAGTGCCTGATCACACGCCGGGCACTGGAACTGGCTGTCCAGGGCCTGGCCGAACGTGAGGATGAGTCCGCATGCTTTGCAGATGTAAAAGTCGTTCTCCTCCTCGTACCTCTCCCTGGTTACGAGTTTCTCGAGGATCTGCTCCATGTCCTCTGCGATCACCTCGTAGATCCTGTCCACCCTGAGATGCCAGAGATACGTGAGCCAGCCTGTCTCGTTGTTCTTGATCCTTCGGTATTCGGCCAGCCTCTTCTCGTAGAGAGTGTAGAGTGTATGACGGACCGAATTTAGGTTGATCCCGGTCTGGGCGGCCAGTTCCTCGTCGGAGTATTCTCCTTCGGGCGGGAAACTTTCCAGGAGGCTGATGCCCTCATCTCCTATCAGCCGGAACAGGTATGCACGGATGGCGGTATTGGCGAGGATCTCTTCCATAGGGCCTTCAACCAATATATTGTCGGACTGTCTTCATATGTTTATCCAGCAGACCAAGGGCTTCCCCGTTGCTGTCCCCCCAACCGAACACGCTCACAACTGCCTGGCCATCCTCGAATTCCGCACCCGGCCAGGGGATATCGGCAATCGCCGGAGTGAGACGTGATAGATCTTCCCTGATCACGAGGTCCCGGTCTGCGAACAGGATCCTCCGGACTGCAGATCGGATCGCTTCCGGGCGGCCTGGAGGCAGGCCCCCTTCGCATGCCCGGGCATGGGCAGAGAACAGGTTGATCCCCGTGGACATCTCAACCGTGTCCACCGTGGCCTGGAACCGCGGATTCACCTCGATGGCCCAGGGCCTCTCCCCGAGAACAAAGTCGATCCCGACGGTCCCGCGACACCCGCTCCCGCCTGCAATTTTTTCCGCGATTTCCGCAAGGATTTCTGACCGTTCATCGCGCAAAGGAGTAATCGATCCGCAGAACCCATACTCTGCATCTTCCTCTCCCCTAAGCAACTGCGCGTTCACTGCGACCGCAACGGCCGATTTACCGTTGGTTACGCAACAGACCGATGCCGGGAGTCCCTGCACGACCTCCTGGGCGATAGCGGGGGGATCTTCAAATGCCTCTTCCCAGCAGATCTTCTCCTCCCGGGAGGTCACCACCCTGTTCCGCCATCCTCCCGATCCAGTGCGCGGCTTGAGCATTGCGGGATAGTCCCCGGGGGTGAGTAACCGGGGGGACACGATCCCCTTCTCGTCAAAGAACTCGCTCGTCCGGAGCTTATCGAGGAACCGGAGAGCACTCTCCGGGCTTGTCCCAAGCACAGGCACCGGTGAGTGAAGCAGTTCGGCACCGGATGCCGGGACCAGGCAGTCGATCGGATACCGGCGGCACATCTCCTCTACAGCGCCCGGAAGTCCATCCAGTTCTTCAAACCCGATCCTGTCCTTCGTATACCAGGACAGGTCCTGGTCGCAGAAGTGATCGACCGCATACACCTCGTATCCTGCCGCCTGCGCAGACCTTGCAATATGCCGGGTTGCGAATCCTGCAACAAGAATCCGTGATCTCATTGTTCCTCGGTGATCTTGCCCTCCCTGCTGGGGACGATCCGGATCTTTGCCCCCGGAAACGCGGCCTCGAGCTCCCTGCCCTGGAAAACGCGGTCCAGGAAGACAGCAAGGCTCGAGATCTCGGAATGAGGCTGGGAGGTCACCGCGATATTGAAGTCTGCGAGTCCGAACACCTCGCCCGGCACCTTCTCGGCCCCCACCACGACCAGGATCTTATCATTTCCGCGGATCTCGTCTTCCCTGTCCTGGAGACGCTCCCCGTACATCGTCAGGTGCACCACCACACCTCCCGCGTCCTTCCAGTCAAGGATGCAGCGTTTCCATGAGACCTGGTCCTCCACCCGGAAATCGCCTCCCCATCGTTCCGCCACATCGCGTATGCTCTTCACCACGCCGGAATCCCTTCCGGCAAGGAGCATCCCCCGCGCTCCAAGGGCACGGGCGGTCAGTCCCACATGAGTGGTGACCCGCATGTCCCGTTCAGGCCGGTGACCTATCCTCAGAACTTCAACGTCTGTCAATGGCGATCCCCGGGTCGTTTCATTCGGATCACCCCTCCTTCTACTTCGAAGGGACAACCCTGGTCGTATCTGGACTGGCTCTTTAAGATGATATCCTGCAACGGGAGGATCCGTACACCCCCCCCGCGACACTCAATGAGCATTGCGTTTTCGAGACGGTGGAGCGAACGGTCGAGATCCTCGATCGTGCAGCCCGCAGCAGCGGCGAGATCCCCCCCGGATCTCGTTTCGTCCGCCATCAGGAGATGATACACCGTCCAGTCCAGCTCTTCCTCTTTCACGAGTACTCATTCCTGCCGGAGCAAAGATATTAGTTTTGACCGCGGACCCGGCCACAGTCCCCCGCCATCTATATCGTTCCCCGACGACCATACAGAGTTGATGGAACGCGGGGACGAGGCGACCACGTACCAGGAGCTGGCCAAGGTCGCAGATGAGATCCTGGAACGGAGCGAGGAGGATGTGGAAACACTTGTGAAAGAACTCGACGCCCTTGACGGCCGGGTCCGCCGGGCTCTCCTCGTCTCCGAATTCCTGAACGCATACCAGACCTATTTTTACTATTTCAGGCAGGATCCGGGGGATCTCGAGATGGACCGGCTCCTCCTCCAGCCCGCCGTCGCACTTGTGGAAGGGGTGGTGCTCACCGAGCTCGACCTCTTCGAAGTGATCTTCCGGGTGGAGGACGACCAGCCGGTGATGTCGGTGACGGACGGAGAACATGTCCTCGTGAATTTCCGGGGAAAGGAGTCCTATCAGCAGGCGATCCGGTTCATCGACGAAGCCCTCTGATCTGGCGCATTACCAGGGACCTCCGGTGATCAGGTCCGGATCGACACGAGCCCCCTCCACCGGGGGAACCGTGCCGAACGATGCTGCCCAGTCTCCCTGAACCGCGAATACCCCCATAACGGTTTCCCAGGGAACCCTGTCCATGATTCCCGTACATCCAGGAGAGATCTGGTTACAGATTGCCGTGGCCCAGGCATCGGACAGTGCGGGATCGCGGGCAAAGACCGTCACCGCATCCGCCGTACCGAAGGATAGGGAAGGGCCCACTGTCGACGAGGATGTGCAGATCCCAAGCACTGCTTCCTGGGGTGGAACCACGAACGCCATCCGGTCGCTCAGGGGAGAAAGTCCCGCATGCACTCCTACCCGAAGGGTCCGGTCTGATACCATGACAATATCCCCTCCGTTATCGATCACCGCCAGGCGTGCCCCTGCAGAGACCATCGCTTCGACTCCCTGCCATGCGATCGCCGCGGCTACCGCGGCCATCGGCCCCACCCCTGCAGAGAGTCCGGAGGCAGACATCCTGTCCACCACCCTGTACCCGGAATGGACCTCGTAGGGCTCCAGGGTCGCGACAAAGTAGGGGTCGCCCGCGATCCAGTGCTCGAGATCCTGGCGTGCGCGCATCAGGCCTTCCCGGGCTGCCTCCACGTGCTCTTCGCGGTCCGCGAGGATTGTAGCAATGGTCTCCCTGAAATGGAAACGCCGCCTGATCATCCGATGAGATATTCCTCTGGCGGGAGAAAAGGATGAGGGGCAGGATTCACCACTACTGCATCCTTCCGGGCCGTTCATTCCGGCCTTCGAGCAGGGGGTTTCGTTTTACCTGGTGATGAAAGATGGGTATTTATCCGTCCACGCCCAGCCCTCTTCCAGATATGCATCAACGGAGGTGTGCGGGATTGCACGGCAGACATTTGACGGGGGCGCACCGATCCCCGCACCTCCTTGTCATGCTCCGGATTATCGATCCCCAGCTGGAGGGATTCTTCTCGTTCCTGGCAGAACAGGGCGGCCTCCGGCATCCCGAACTGCACATTCTCCACCTGACCCTGGCAGGCCCTTTCCGTCTTCTTCGCGGGGAGGGGAACGATCTGGTCCAGCGAGCAGTGGAAGATTCATCCCGGGACGTAGTTTCCGTCTCGTGCACACTCGGCGAATTCGCCCTCCTGCGCGGCCGGGTAGGAGAGGCGGTCGTCCTTGCGGCGGATCCTGACAGAGATCTGCTGGCTCTCTTTTCCAAGATCTCTTCCCTTCTCCTGCCGCATTTTTCGGAGGCAACATGGATCGACCGGAAACCGGGGGAGAGAAGATTTCACGTGACGCTCGGATCAGGACTTCAACCAGCCCGGGCAGAAGCGATTGTCAGGGGACTTACCAGATCAACCCTCTCGTCCGGGGCTGATCCCAGGCCGGATGCCCGCCGCAATCGTATCAGCCCCGGCTGGCCTCTTGACCTGCTCCGGATCTCAATCGCCAGGAACGGGGCACTCTGGAGGGAGTACGACATTCCCCGCAGAAAGTGGCTGGACAGGTCAGAGATTTATCGCAGGGAGGAATGGGCCGATACTCTCGCCGCATTCCGGATTTTCCGGGGATATGAGCTCACCGGCCCACAGTTCGAGTGCTCCGGAGGTGTCTTTTTCATCGCAGACCTCCACCTGGGTCATGCCAATATCATCCGCTACTGCCGCAGGCCCTTCCCCGATGTCGCGACCATGGACCGGATCCTCGTCCGGAACTGGAACTTGCGGATACGGCCTTCCGATCGTGTCTTCTTCCTGGGGGATCTGGCCTATGGCCCGGGAGTAAAAACGGCAGAAGAGTACCTGTCCGGGCTTTCCGGGAGAATCAGGTTCATCAGGGGGAACCATGACCGGGAGATCCCCGGGATGGCAGGATCGGATGTGCTGGAATGCGGGGGTTTGAAATTCTTCCTTGTGCACGATCCTTCCGAGGCGCCGGAGGATTTTCGCGGATGGGTAATCCACGGCCATCACCATAACAACCAGACGCGGGAGTTCCCTTTTCTGGATACCGGCAATCGCAGGGTGAACGTGAGCGCCGAGCTGATCGGATACGTTCCTCTTTCACTCGATGAACTCCTCACCCTGATCTCGGCTGCTCCTGCGGGTGCAGGGTATTCCACGCTTGCAGAGGCGAGGGCCCGGATTCGGGGAATCGATCGCCCCCTGCCGGGTTCAAAAATGCATGAAACCTGGGGAGATCAATCCTGAACGATTCGCGGGGGAGGGATACGGGGTATTCCTCCGGCTCAGGCCTCTCCCTTCCTTGAAAGTGCACGATGCGGGCAGATCTCGATACACCGGCCGCAGAGCACGCATTTCTTCCCCTCCATGCGGAGCTTCCAGTTCCCGTCAAACGAGAACACCTCCTGCGGGCAGATGCTGACACAGGCCCCGCAGTCCACACACTCGGCCTCGTCGAGGTTCAACTCCTCCTCAAGGATACGGACCGCGGCTCCCATCCCCTCCAGTTTCTCCTTGACGAGCCTGCAGGACTCGTCCGGGATATCGATTAAGGCTTCGCCCTCGGACGAGTCGATGAGCGCACGCTCCACGTTGATCAGGACACCTGTGTCCCGGACGACCTGGGCGATGATGGGCTTCTTGCCCTCCTTCCGCGAGAATGTCACCAGGAGCTTCACTTGAGCCACCTCCCTCCGAAGAGCTTGCCGAGGTCCATAGCAGTGAGCATCCCAATCACCCGGAACTCCCTGTCCACCACCGGAAGCGCACTGATGTTGTACCGTTCGAGTTTCTGCACCGCGATGTCTACCGGTTCCTCGGAGGTCGTAGTGATCACTTTCCGTTTCATGATATCCTTTACGAGCGGCCCCTTGGCAGGGTTGACCACCGCCTTCGAGATATCGTACGTGGTGACGATTCCTACGAGGACGCCCTGTTCGTTGATCACCGGGAGGTGATTGGTCTCACCCTTGAGCAGCTTCTGGGCCGCGGTCCGGATGGCTTCCCCTTCCCCGATGGCGATCACACGCCTGTCCATGATCTCGAGGACCCTTGGGCCCTGCACAGTTTCGTGCATGGGCTGGGATATCTTCTCGCTATCTATCCTTCTTGTGGGGAGAGCGAGGGTCATCTTCCCCCCCTGGATCCAGAGTTTCAGCTCTTCCGCCACTACCCTTGCTCTCCGGAAACTCGACAGCGGCGAAGTCCGAACCTCCTCTCCCCTGAGTTCCACCACCCCGCTCTTCAGCTGGGCATAGTTCACCTTTGACAGGGACGGGCGGGAACGGGTCGGGATTCCGTAATCGATCACGTCCACCCAAATGTCCTCATCACGGACTGCAGTACTTCGCACCGTTTCAAGGTCGAGTACAGGGATGGGGATCCCGAGGCCTATGTAAAGGGTGACTCCATATCCCGTCATGGTCGCCGCCCGGATGAACTCGGGATTCATCCGCTTCATGTCCGCGGTCACCATGAGGGTGCCGAACCCGCTTCCCGGGGAGGCCTGGGTACCTTCCCCGATCACCATCCCGGGGGCACCGCCGAGAAACGCGGGAACTCCCGATCCGATCCTCCTGAACCTGGGGTCGTTTGAAATGGGGTTCAAAAGCCCTGAACCCGAGTAAGTGATATTCCCGCATCCCGGCAGGAGCATCCCCATGTAGGTATGGAGAATCCTGTCGGTGGTATTCGATGCGGCATTATACCGCTGGTAGCCGTTCCGGGGATTGCACATGATGGCCTGGTTGAGATTCTCCAGGAGGAGCTCGGTGGTGATCGTCCGGCGTGGATAGCAGTCCGTGCCGCGCGAGATTGCCCGAAGTTCCACCGACCGGCCTGATATGAAGTCCTCGATGACATGTGCCCCTCCATAGTTCTCTTCGCGGGTGGTAGACTGCTGGGTGGCGCCGATATAGGCATCTACCGCAGCAAGGCCTCCGTACGCCTCTACGTCGTTCAACCAGACGCGTTCCATCCGGATCGGGGGATCGGCATGTCCGAAGTTCAGGAATGCTCCCGAAGAACACATGGCCCCGAACGTCCCTGTGGTAACCACATCCACCTCGGCAAGTGCCTTCTTCTCCCCGAGATCGGCGACGATCCGGGGCATCTCCTCGGCGGTAACCACCCTGGCATTTCCATCCCGGATGCGTTCATTGATCTGGTCGATGGACTTCTGCATAGGATTATATTTTTATTAAGCATATTTATAGTTATTTCGTATTACTCGTAGTAATATACCTTTTTTTAACCTTCCTGCCGAATACCAGACTATGGAGATTGGACAGTTCGTCCGGGATATGGAACGCGTGGCCCCGCCCGGACTTGCGGAGGAGATAGACTCCGGAAGGATCGGGCTGATCATCGAGGGGAATCCCGAGATCGGCAGGATTTGCTGTGCCCTGGACTGCACCCGGGCGGTGGTCGATGAAGCGGTGCGCAGGGGTGCGGATATGCTCGTGGTGCATCATACGCCGATTTGGACCCCTGTCACCGCAATACGGGATCCTCTCGCTCCCCTTCTGCGCAGGATCCTCTCTGCCGGGCTCAATCTCTATGTAATGCATACCAACTTCGACCATGCCCCAGGGGGGGTGAACGATGCACTGGCCGATCTCCTGTATCTCGAAAAGGTCGGGCCCCTGTCCCTAGGTCTCGTGGGGGAATGTCCCCTCATCCTCCAGGAGATCGCGGACCGGCTCGGTTGTCCTCTCCGGGTATGGGGAGAGCCGGAAATCCCTGGGACGCTTGCGGTGGTGGGGGGTGCAGGATTTGATCCGGTGCTCATCGATGAGGCAAGGGACTATGGAGCCGGCACGTTCCTCTCGTCTGACCTTCGGCACTCGGTCGCCAGGAGTGCCTCCCTGCCCCTGATCGAAGCTACCCACTATGCCCTGGAAGCCCCCGGGATGCGTTCCCTGGCGGAATGCAGGGGATGGGAATTCCTCGACGATCCGCCACCTCTTCGAATATGGACGAACACGACCTCTGGAAGGAAATAAGAGAGACCCGGTCCCTCACCCCTGAGATCAGGGACACAATCGCACTCCTCTACGGGGACAGGGGATGCAAAGCCCTGGCAGCCCTGGATCGCGGCCATGTGAAAAAATACAACGACTTCGTGGTCGTGGTCGGCGCCTCTGACGAGTACGTGGTGGAGGAGGACTACTGCACGTGCCGGGACTTTTCCTTCAGGAGAGGGTGCTGCTGGCACCTCCTCGCAGCCCGGCTGGCCGCCCTCTGCGGATGCTTCGAGGTCTACGACCTGTGGTACCAGGATACCTGGTCCGGGCGGGGATAAAGGCAATCCAACAGTTTTTATCGGTTAAATGAGAATAAAATGGTATCACGTGGTTTTCCATGCTCGAAGAAGAATACCAGCTCGAATACTTCAAGACCCATGGACTGGTCCGGAAGATCTGCAAGAAGTGCGGAGCCGCCTTCTGGACCAGGAACCCGGATCTGGACATCTGCGGGGACGCCCCCTGCGAGACTTACAATTTCATCGGGGAGCCGGTCTTCCGAAGGCACACCGTGGACGAGATGCGGGAGGCCTACCTCTCCTTCTTCGAACGGAACGGACATACCCGGATAGAGCGTTACCCGGTGGCAGCCCGGTGGCGGGATGATATCTACCTCACCATCGCGTCCATCGCCGACTTCCAGCCCTGGGTTACAGGAGGCGTGGTCCCGCCACCCGCCAACCCCCTCACCATCTCCCAGCCCTGCATCCNNGATGATGGCCCACCATGCCTTCAACTCCGAGATCGAGGAGATCTACTGGAAGGACCGCACCCTCGAACTCTGCGAGCAGTTCATCGCCTCCATCGGAGGTGACCTGAACCGTGTGACGTACAAGGAGCACCCTTGGATAGGGGGCGGGAATGCGGGGCCGAGCGTGGAAGTGCTCATCGGGGGTCTGGAGGTCGCAACCCTGGTCTTCATGAACCTTGGGCGGGCGAAATCAGGTAAACCCGGGATCGATCTTGCCGGGGAGACCTATTACCCTATGAAGAACTGGATCGTGGATACGGGCTACGGTCTCGAGCGGTTTGTCTGGGCCTCCCGTGGNNGCCGGACTCGCCCATATCCTGGACAACAAGGAATACACCAAGATCCTCTCGTTGAATGCAAAATTTGCTGGGGTCATGGACATCTCCGGCACCAACCTCTATCCGCTCCGGAAAAAGGTGGCTGCGGCAATCGATGTGCCGATCGAGAAACTGGATCGTATGATCACACCTGTTGAGAAGGTGTATGGCGTTGTCGACCACACCAGGTGCCTGGCCTATATGCTGGGGGACTGTATCGTTCCCTCGAACGTGCGGGAAGGCTACCTTGTCCGTCTTGTGCTGCGGAGAACCCTTCGGATGATGAACGAGCTGGGTATTCACGATCCCCTTGCCGACCTGATCGAGCAGCAGATGAGGATCGTGGGAACCGGGGCATTCGAGCAGGACATGCTGATCGTCCGGGAGATCGTGGACCGTGAAGTGGAAAAATACAATGCGACCCTGGCCAGGGGAACGAAGATCGTGCAGAAGATCGCCCGCACGTACAGGGGAAAGCGTGAAAGGGTTCCCTTGAAAGAAGTGATCACCCTGTACGATTCCCACGGCATTCCCCCCGAGATCATCAAGGATGTGGCAACCGCGGAGGGTGCAGTGGTCGAACTCCCCGATAACTTCTACTCGCTCATCGCAGAGATGCACTCCGAAGCGGGAGGAGAGGAGGAGAAAGATCCCTTTGCCCAGTACCATGACAGGATCGCTTCCCTGCCTGCGACGCGGAAACTTTACTATGAACAGCCGAGCGATATGGAGTTCGATGCAATGGTCATCGACTACTTCGATGGATACGCCGTGATGGACCAGACCCTCTTCTACCCGGAAGGTGGCGGCCAGCCGGCCGATCTCGGGATGTTCATGACCACCGACAGTATGGTCCGGGTGGATGATGTCAGGAAGATCGGAGACGTGATCGTACATCATATCGACGGCGGGGTCCTCCGGCGCGGCGAACGGGTCAAGGGGATCATAGACGAGGAGAGGAGGTGGTCGCTGATGAGGCACCACACCGCCACCCATCTCCTCCTGCATGCTGCAAAAGAGGTCCTTGGAGCCCATATCCACCAGGCAGGAGCCCAGAAAGGCACCGAGAGTTCCCGGCTCGACCTTCGGCACTTCAAGCATATTACCACGGACGAGCAGAAGAAGATCGAGAGGGCTGCAAACCGGATGGTGATGGCCAACCAGACCGTGGATGTCGGGCACCTGGACCGGACAAGGGCGGAGCAGCTCTACGGGTTTGCCCTCTACCAGGGAGGAGTGCCTCCGGGAAGGGAAATCAGGATCGTTCATGTGGCGGGCGACGTCGAGGCATGTGCGGGGACGCATTGCCACAGCACCGGAGAGATCGGGTGCATCAAGATCATCCGGGTGGAACATATCCAGGACGGGATTGAACGCCTGGAATTCGCCGCTGGCCTGGCAGCGGTCGAGTACGGACACCGGCTTGAGAATTTCGTTGCCCAGTCCTCTGATGTCCTTTCGGTCCAGTACGAGAACCTGCCCGCTACCGTGGCACGGTTCTTCTCCGAATGGAAGGAACAGAAGAAGGAGATCGAACGACTGAATCAGAAACTGGTGGAACTCGAGATCGAAAACCTCTCCCCCGAGGAGGTGTCGGGACTACCACTCGTCGTGAAGCGGATCGATCTCCCGGCCAAAGAACTTGCCGTAATTGCAGGGAAGATATCGGGGCGGGGTGGAGTCGCCCTCCTCGCCACCGGCTCCGAACGGGCCGGCGTGGTCCTTATGTCCGGTGCTGAACTGGTGAATGCAGGGGAGATCATCGGACAGATCTGCACCCTCCTTGGAGGGAAAGGCGGGGGTTCGCGAACGATGGCCCAGGGCGGTGGCCCCCAGGTGGAGCAGCTCGACCTGGCCCTCAAAGTGGGCAGGGAGCGGATCCTCGCAGCCCTGCAGCCGAACGCAGGAGAGTGAAGGGGGTGCCTGAGGAGAATATTCCGCAGGAGCCGGGCGCCGGGGCAGAGACAGATCCGCTTTCCCAGCAGGAGGTCGTGGTGCTGCAGCCCGGTGATTCAAGGGCGCAGAAGATCGGCAAGGCCATTGCAAGCCAGACGGCGAACGATATCCTCCACCTGCTGCAAAACCGCCTGATGACGGCAACCGACCTTTCAGAGGACCTCAAGATCCCGATGGGGACGGTGAAATACCATATCGAGAACCTGCTGGACGCCGGGCTCCTGGAGGTCAGGGAGAAGAAGTACAGTGTCAAAGGCCGTGAAGTCAAGGTCTACGGCTTAAAGGACCAGCTCCTCATCGTGGCGCCGAAGGTCCAGAATATCCGTTCCATCCTCCTGAAATACGCGTCCCTCTTCGGAATTATCGGCCTTGCATCCCTCGCCGCATACTCCCTTCTGCCCCTGGTCGCAAGGACAGGGAGGGAAACACGGGAGGCGTTTCCCCGGTTTGACGGCGCCAGCGCCGGTGCCGGTGCTCTGAATGCAACCGCCCCGACCACGGCCCCGTCGGCCATAGACACTTCCGAGGTTGCCATACAGGTAGCAAAGAGTGCCGAGGTCACAACGGCCCCCGCATCGATCCCCTTCCCATCGGAAGAGATCACTTCCGCAACCATTCAGGAGGCCCATGATACCTGCTCCACGATGGGATATTCGATGCTGCCGACCCCGGAGATGGATGCAGTCTCTTCAGGAGTTTCCGTAGAGCCGGTCCTTGCATTCTTTTTGGGCGGCTGCCTGGTCATTGCCATCCTCCTGCTTTACGAGGTGGCCGTCTGGCGTAGGAATAAGTGAATGCATCTTATCTGGATATCCCCTAATTGAAGTATTCTTAAATATCACAGGTCATCCTGCAATTTTCGAGCTGGGTCTGGGGACTGTTGCCGCAACCTGGAAATGCCGTTCAACGGGAAGGCATTCCTGCTCAGTGATGAGATTAGTATGTTTCGCTGTTTCGCAACAGCAGGTTGATCCGCCGCCGGGGCGCCCTTCGGGGGCGGCGGGGTGTATCCCGTCGGGGGGGAGTGTCCGCCCCGCATATTTGCTGCTCTAGGAACAACGGATGAGTCCCTCTGCTTGGCATCTGTACTTGCCCCGGGGCTGTCTGCTAGGCCACCGGAGGTGGCCAGGGGTGCGAGGGGCGGAGCCCTTCGC
>DAEV01000033.1:35707-36015 GCA_002509495.1 Methanolinea sp. UBA473
ACAATCCGGGTCCCTGCAGAACCGGTAACCATTGACTTGAAATTCTTCTCTTTTTGGAAGAGATCGACGATTCCCGACGCAGCGTTCGCTCGGAATACCCCAGGTCTCTGTCTGGGGTTCCCCCCCATCCGCAGCGACAATGCAGCCAAACACCGTGATGAGAAGGAGAAGAATTCCAAACATTCCGGATTTCATGAGAGTTTCCTCCGCACTATTCCTTAACAGGAACAGGAATTCCTAAAATCCGTTCCTTTTTTTTTAACCGTAAAGATCAGGATCCGGCATGTTCTTCCTCACGCACCGGCCCG
>DAEV01000079.1 GCA_002509495.1 Methanolinea sp. UBA473
GAAGAAAATTAAGTTAGCGCTTATGACCCCTACCCCCCTCTTCTCAAGTTCGATAATCTGTTCCGAAATTGCTCCATAAAGCGATGGATCGCCCGAATGGAGGCGGACCACCTTTTTTCCTGATTCTGCATGCTGAACGAGCAGACCAATCTGATCGTCGAGTTTCATCCCATAACTATTCAGTTTGATACGTGCATGGGATTTTTCAACAAGCAATGGATTTACAAGGGAACCCGCGTATAACAGCACATCTGCATCTTCAATCAGGCGAAGACCTTTTACTGTAATCAGGTCCGGATCTCCTGGTCCTGCTCCGACAAAAAAAATTTCAGCCATCTACTATCACTCCCCTTTGCTGTAAGTTCTCGAATCGCACATGAAACGTGGTTTCTCTGTATGAATGACAATAATTCCGGGAATTCTTTTTCCTATTCTCTGCCATCACCAACCTCCGCATCTTAATGGAATAGCATCTGGCCTTCCGGCACAGTATCCAGAAATTTCCGACGATACTCTGAAACCAATTCATTCGGATCAATATCCTCGAACCTTTCCGGATACAAGATCTTCCCAATTGCCAGTATTCCCGCACTCACCCTTGGCCCGAATGCATATTCACCATTTAAAAGGTAGATCCGGTTGTTTTGAACCGCTGAAACATTCGCAAATCCTGGCCTGTTTAAAAGTATTTCTTTAATTTTCGGATATTCTTCCCACGGTTTGTTCCCTGGCACAAGCTTGATTATCACATCGGGATTCTGGGTCACAATCCATTCTGGGTTCACCTTGAAAGATGGTTGGCTATCGTTCCCTGCGATATTGATACCCCCCGCAAAGGTGATCAGGGTATCTGCTGCAGAGCCCTTTCCGGATACCGTGTACTCGGTATAAGATTCGATAAACACCCGGGGTTTCGTGCGTTGATCGATACCCCCAACTCTTTCACGTGTAATCTCCTTGCTACGCTCAATAAAAGCAATAAGAGGGATAGCTTCGGATTCTCTTCCCGTAAGCACAGCGAGTGATTGAATGTCCCGGCTCAGAGAGTCCAGATGATAGCAATCTATACTCAGGACCGATACATTCATTGCCAGTATCCGGTCGATATTTTTCGGACGATAACTCCCATAAGTGATCACAATATCAGGATGCAGTTCCAGCATCGCCTCGATATCCGGTGTCTGCCAGTTTCCGATGGATCTGGCATTAGCAATATAGGGGTTCAGTACAGAATCGCTTGCAACAGAATCAGTTACTCCCACAATCTTCCCCTCTGCTCCAAGTGCTATGAGGAGTTCAGCTGCATCGCCATTAGCCGCGATGATCCGGTTGACAGTCGATGGCAGCCTGACCGCCGTTCCGTCACTGGTAATAACCTCAATCTCACGCCCCGTCGAGGGATGGATACCATTGACAGGTTGGGCATGAACTGGATTGGATTCACTGGTTGCAGGACCAGCAGAAGCAGATGGTGCCATATCCATTCCAGTCCTGTTATCCACAGGTTGGGAAGCTTGGCTTGTTGCATCAAGGCATCCACAGGAGAGTATCAAAGAGAGAATGAACAGAAAAATAAAGATATAACCTGTGATTTTTCTTTTTCTCCTATCTCTCTCAAGATCATACCGAAGTTCCATCAGATTGTCACCTTCCTGAATACGTGACTGCAAAGAACAATGACAAAACATGCAATCCCAAGCAGGGTGGCGAGCGGGAGCACCGGAATAATGCCATAACCGATGTCACGGATAGCATCGATTGCAAAACTCAACGGGTTCAGGACCGCGATAGCACGGAGCCATCCCGGCATCACATCATACGGCATCAGGGCACTCGACGTGAAGAAAAGAGGCATCGAGATCATGGTGTTGAATGCTGCATATGAATCGTGGTCCTCAAGATATAATGCAACAGTCGTTGCAAAACTGGAAATAAGGATGCCGAATGCAAAAAGGACAATATATATCATTACATACTGTAGCGGTTGCAACAATGAGGCGCCGATAATGACTGCAATAATGAGAATTATCGTCGTCTGAATGATACCTCTCCCGGTAATAAAGAGAATTTTTCCAAACAGTATGCTTTCCCGGGGTGTGGGCAGCGCAAGGAACTTGTTCAGAAATCCGAGAATCTTGTCAAACATCAGCAAGGCCCCCCCCGATAGCCCGGCAGAGAGCATAGTCATGACAAGGATTCCCGGAGTGATGAAGTCCAGGTAGTTACCCGTAAACTGGACCGGCAAGGCGAGGCCGACAAATATCAGCCACGCCGCAGGCATGATGAGAGCCGAAATGACCGCGACCCGGCCCCTCTCCCACCGGAGAAAATCCCTCTGAATGAAGGTGATAATGCCCCTCATCTCCGCCTCCTCAACATCATCCTGAATTTAGAATCGGCAAAGCCATGCGGTTCTTCCTGCTGCCCGACCGCCTGGAGGAAGACGTCATCAAGTGTAGGTTCACGCAGGGACATCGCACGGACTTTTACATTGTTCCTGGTGAGTGTCTCAGCGAGTGCAGGAAGCGCCTCCTTTCCATTTTCCGCCGTGAAAGATATCTCATCCTCCTGTCTGCCCACATACCAAACCCCTTCGAGATCCGGCGGCTGGCACATCCCTTCAATTCTTACCGTGATGATATCATTCATAAGATTGGTTTTGAGTTCTTCAGGAGAACCGCACGCTGCAATTTTCCCTCGATTGATGATGCCGACCCGGTCACAGAACCGGTCAGCTTCGTCCATGTAATGCGTCGTCACAAAGATCGACATTCCTCTCCTGCTCAAACTTCCAATATGTTCCCAGATTTTTTTCCTGGCGGCAACATCCAGACCCAGAGTCGGTTCATCAAGGAACAATGCCGAAGGTTCATGTACCAGAGCCTGTGCGAGTTCAAGTCGCCTCCGCATACCTCCTGAATAGGTCCGGGTGAGATCGTCGGCCCTCTCGCTCAATTCCATAAGGGCAAGTGCCTCATCTGCTTTATCTTTCGGGGAGGGAATGCCGTACAGTTTCGCGAAAAACATGACATTCTCCCTTCCGGTCAACTTAATGTCTACCGCCATATCCTGGGGAACGTAGCTGATCGCACTCCGCACCCTCTCTGCATGCTTCTGTATGTCGTGGCCACAGATGCTCGCGTTGCCGGAGGTGGGACGGAGCAGGGTGGTAAGCATCAGCACAGTCGTTGTCTTCCCTGAACCATTCGGACCCAGGAGCCCAAACACTTCTTTATCGATCGAGAGCGTGACATGGTCGACCGCACACAGATCGTCATAGTATTTTACCAGTTCATTGGTCTCGATTATTGACATGGACCCTCGCAGCAAATTCTGCCCGGTTCATCTTTTCTTCTGGTGGACGCTGATTTTCGCAAGGATGCTGTCCACCGATTCACCCCACCCTGCAACATCCTGAGGAGTAAAAATATCAACGTTTCCTCCCTGGAAATCCCCCTCTGTCACCATGTCCTCCATCCATGATTCGATTTCAAGGTATGCATTCCTGAGGTTCTCGATGACTTCGGGCTGCGCATTCCAGAGTCCCCGCTGTTCGGCCTCCAGGAGACGGCGGGCAATCTCCTCGAGGGCATAGGGATTGTGTTCCTCGAAAAATTTTTTCATCTCATTATCAAGGACAAATGTCCTTGCAATGTCATCGAAGATCCAGTCGTCCACCTCCTTTGTGGATGCCTCCCATCCGTAAACGCGGGAGATCCTCTTCATCATGTCCGCCGCACCTTTGTAGCCGTGCTCTTTCATCCCTTCGATCCATTTCGGATTGAGGAGTTTGGTACGGACGACGCGTCGGATCTCGTCTGCGAGGGCCCGGACCTCCACATGTTCAGGCTCGCGGGTATCCCCGTAATATGCCCTGACTTCCCCTGACGAATAATGGCGCGCTGCAACCGTCAGCCCGCCATGGGTCCCGAAATAACAGCAACACCCGAGGAGGTCTTTTTCATCGGTCACGACTTTATTGAAGGTGGCAGAGACTGTTGAGAGGTTGCTTGCAAGCTGGGCATGTGCCTCCCTTCCATGGACACCGCGACCGTATCCATACCCATTGAATGCAACGAAGATATCAGCGAGGTCTTTTTCATCCTTCCATGCACTCGCAAGGACCGCAAGGTTGACGCCACTGGAATAAGTTCCCGGTGGAGACGCAAAAATCCGGAGCGTGGAATCCCTCCAACCGTTCCCATTCTCATGCATGCTTTTCATGGTATGCTTGCGGATGTAGTTCTTCTCGGAGGGCTCTTCGAGGCCTGCAACTGCGGATATCGCATCGTCAAGCAGGTTGATACGTGTGCTGAAATTGTCCCGCAGGATCCCTGAACTCCTCACGGTGATATCGATTCGCGGACGGCCTAGTTCCTCAACCGGTGTGACAGTGAATGACTCCACCCGGCCATTCCGCCCCCAGACGGGTTCGACCCCGATAAGGGCCATCATCTCGGCGAGCATCTCCCCGTCTGCATACATGAGATCGCCCGCCATCCAGTAAAATGCGATGTTTTCAGGTAATTCCTGCTTTTCAGCGTGATATTTTGCAATCATCGCTTCTGCCAGCCGCTGCCCCACCCGCCATGCAGACCGCGTCGGCACGCGATCCGGGTCAAGCGAATAAAAGTTCCTGCCTGTGGGGAGAATATCGTCCTGTCCCCTGGTGATGATGCCACTTGGGCCGGCCGGAACATAACCCCCCGAGAACCCATTGAGCAACGAGCCGATCTCATCTGATGCATCTATCCGCCGGCTTATATCCCGTATCCTCTCTTCGTATCCCCGGAATGCATTCCTATCTGCAATGCATGCTGATTCACCAAATACCGATGCAACAGGGTCGCGTTCTCCTTCCAGGACTGCGGTCACGTATTCCTTGATCTGCTGGTCGATCCGCTCAAGGAGCGCCCCATGGGAGACACCGTATTGTTCCGATATGTTCCCCTGGTTCTCCAGGAGATCTTCGAGAGCCAGTCCGTGGATCAGCGCAATCTGGTGCCGAATTGATCCTGCCCCCGAATCATACCGGATTATCGACCGAATCATATCAGACCTTTTTTCACCGGCGGGCACGGTGCCGAAGATATGAAGTCCTTTCTGGATCTGCGTGTTCCTGATGCGGGATAACGCTTCATGCGCTTTTGAGACCAGTTCCTCCAACGGGGTATCATGGGTCACGTTCATGTCGTGATCGAGTTTTGCGTCGGTGATGGCATCGCGGATCAGGTGATGGAGGGCATGCGCTCTCGACGGATCTGTCCGTGCAGTCTCGTACTCGCCCAGCAGGCGATCGAGGTCCGCGAGTTCGTCGTACAGCTCTCCCCTGGTCATGACTGTCTGCATGTGGTCGACAAGCACGGCATAACTCCTGCGTTTCGCAATGGTTCCTTCCGCAGGGTTATCGGCATTGTAGATATACAGGTGGGGGACACCTCCGATCCCGATATCGGGGAAACAGTTGCTGGAGAGCCCAGAACCTTTTCCAGGAAGGAATTCAAGGGTTCCATGCGTCCCTACGTGCACCAGGGCATCCGCCCCAAAAACCTTGGTGAGGTAACGGTAGGTCGCGATATACTGGTAGGGGGGCGGGCACTCGGGGTCATGAAGGATCTTGCAGACCTCCCCGTCACATCGCGCCCCATAGCAACCCCTTTTTGGCTGGACGCAGACGATAGCGTTTCCGAACTGCACCCCAGTCACCACAATTCTGTCGTCGTGGACCATCCCCTTTCCAGGTGGATCTCCCCACGTCGCCCGGATGCGTTCCCGCACTTCGGGGTTGAGGTCTTCGAAGTAAGGCTGGTAGGTTTTCCTGTCGAGCTGAGCAAGCGCTCCCCCGCATGCGATGATATCGGGGACGGTTGTCCAGCGGAACTCAGAGATCGCCTTCCGGTCAAGTATCGTCGTGACGAGATCCTTTCCATCAACAGGGGGAGTTACGTCATATCCACAATTGGCCATCCGCTGAAGTATGCGGGCCACGCTCTCAAGAGAATCCAGCTGCGCAGCCCCCCCGATATTTCCCTCAACGCTCGAGCAGGGATTATTGTTCAGGAGAAATGCCACTTTCCGCTCATTGACCGGTTTCCTTGAGAGCGAGACCCAGTTATTCACTCTTCGCGCAATTTTTTCACTGCGATCAGGGACAACTTCACGAGCACTATCCGTTTGATCCGAAAAGGCACTGGAACCAATAAAAATGGGTTCAATCACGCCTTCGAACTCAGGCAGGGCAACGGCCCATCCTATATCATCTCCAATGCCTATGGAATCGCGCCACTCTTCAATAGTCATTTTATGGAGAATCACAGGTTGGAAGACAGGGATGTTGAGCGATGAAAGAAGTGAGACTCCTGCGCGAATTGGGCCCGTTCCACACGAATCTCCCCTTCCCGCACCCAGGAGGAAGGGGGTGAGCTTGATTACCGCATTGACGAGGGGCTTGCCATCACTTACCATGAACCGATGCACAACATCCGCCATGCCCCACGCACCTAGGGAATCGTCCCTGATAGAATAGGTAAAACAGGGAATCACGTTCAGCCCCTCCTTTTCAAGGGACCGGACGAGTGCCTCTTCTATCTCAAATGCCCCTGATGCCCAGGCCATGCGGGGGAATAAAAGGCCCACCCAGGGGGCGTTGTCCCCCGAAACGCGGGGATACCAGTCGAAATAGTCGTCAAGGGACATGTAATACGCGGGCGCATCGGGGTGCCAGATTCCCTGCCAGGGGAGTGTCACCGGGGCTGCAGCAGGCGGACCTCTGCAGAGCACCTCGTGCTCGATATACTGCAGAAGGTTTGCCATGTTCTGCTCACCATTATAGGTAAGATAGGCGTAGACATTCGCCGCAACAGTGTTTGAAACATTCGAGAGGCCCCAGAGGGCAGGATCGTGGCCCACACAGATTACCGGCTTATTTTCTCCTATCCTGCGGATTTCCGGCTCGAGATCCTCCCAGAAGGCATGCACGGTCCTGTAGAGGAGGACAACATCTGCTTCCCTGCATGCCGCAACCAGATCAGCAAGCCTTGAGGGGTCCTTCTCAAGCAGGCTGTTTGGGTATATCAATATCTCGATTCCGGTTGCAGATGCCGCCTTGCGAAGGAGACGAGCATACGAATTCCACATCACGCAGACCAGTTTTATAACTCCCACCTCCTTATTTGCCTGGAGTGGCCAAGCTTCTCCCTTCTTCCTGGGATGAAGCTGATAATAAATTTATGTAAATTTTCTTTATTTTTAATACTAAAAATGCTTTTAAGCAATATTTTTACTGATTTTTCTTGCAGAATTTCTATTTAACTTACAAAAGAATCAGATAACAAATTTTAATTAAAATACTTGATAACAACATTATACAAATATTTCATCATACTGAAACCTTGTAGCCTTTCCCTAACAGACCTTGAGGTACGGGATACACACTATGCACCAATTCAACAGTATCTATCCATTCTCGGCAATCGTTGGGCAGGATCGAATGAAGAAAGCCCTTCTGCTCAATGCGATCAATCCACGTATCGGAGGCGTACTGATAAAAGGTGAGCGGGGTACCGCAAAATCGACTGCGGTCCGGGCCCTTGCAAACCTGCTGCCTGAAAAAGAAGTGGTGAAAGGTTGCCGGTTCGGTTGCGATCCTGCAACACCCCTGGATTTCTGCAGGGACTGTGCATCCCAGAAGGAGCGTCCTGAATCTACGCATGCCCGTATGATGGTCATCGAGCTTCCGGTCAGTGCGACTGAAGATAAGGTCGTAGGAAGCCTCGACATCGAGCATGCCCTGAAAAAGGGAGAGAAAAAGTTCGAGCCGGGCATCCTCGCTTCCGCACACCGGAATATCCTTTACGTCGATGAAGTGAATCTCCTCAACGATCATATTGTCGATGTACTCCTGGACGCCGCTGCAATGGGGATAAATATCATCGAGCGCGAAGGAGTTTCATATACCCACCCGTCTTCTTTCATCCTTGTTGGAACCATGAATCCCGAGGAGGGGGAGCTTCGTCCCCAACTCCTTGATCGATTCGGGCTCTGCGTCCAGGTCGAGGGTATCAGGGACGTGGAGACGAGGGTTGAGCTGATACGCAGGAGAGTGGAATTCGAGTCTGACCCTGTCGGATTCTCTGCACAATGGGCTGATCAGGAATCCATGATACGAGAGAACGTTACCAGGGCCCGATCGCTCCTTCCCGGTGTCAGCGCCGGCGACGAGATTCTTACCATCATCGCACAGATATGCGCTGACATGAATGTCGATGGACACCGCGCAGACATCACCATGCTGAAGACCGCACTCACCATCGCCGCATGGCATGGGCGTAGGACAGTGAATGAAGACGATGTACGGGAAGCTGCCGAACTGGTCCTTCCGCATCGCATGCGGAGGACTCCGTTTTCAGAGGAGAGGATGGAGAAGGATCGGATCAATCAGTCGATCGAGGAGGGAAGGCGGCATTCCCAGGATCCTGAACAGAGAACCGATAGTAAAGACCAGGGTAAGAGCGAACAGAAGCCTGATAACGCAGAGGAGACCCTTTTTCCCACACGAGATCCTTTCCAGGTAAAGCAGTCTTCGCTCCAGGTCCAGACACGAACTGATGAACAGATGCGGAAAGGGCAGGGAAAGAGGACCCTGAGCGAGTCTCGCGACGGGAGATACACAGGGAGCCGCATCCCAAGGCAGATCTCATCTGACATTGCATTCGATGCCACCTTCAGGGCTGCCGCACCCCACCAGCAGAAAAGGCAGGGAGAACTCGCCATCCAGATCGAGAGCGGCGATATCCGCGAGAAGGTCCGTACACGAAAGATCGGGAGCACACTCATTTTCCTGGTGGATGCGAGCGGAAGCATGGGTGTCCAGCAGAGAATGACCGAGGTGAAGACAGCAGTGCTTTCACTGCTCGTCGATGCATACCAGAAACGCGACAGGGTCAGCCTTGTAGCGTTCCACGGCAACAATGCCGAAGTCCTGCTCCCCCCCACCTCGAGTGTGGATCTTGCAAAGAACAGCCTTGTATCACTCCCAACAGGAGGAAAGACTCCCCTTGCGGGGGGGCTTTGCACTGCGCTCCGCCTGATCGAGCAGGAGAGGACCCGCCGGCGGGATATCCTTCCCCTGCTCGTCCTGATATCTGACGGAAAAGCAAACGTGACACTCTCCCCCTACGACTCCCCTGTCGAGGCCGCGAAAGCAGTAGCACAGGAGATCTGCGAGGCGAAGATCCCGTCGCTTGTGATCGATTCAGAACGGGGATTTCTGAGTTTTGGCCTTGCCCGCCAGATCTCCGAAATCATGGGAGGCCGCTATCTCAGACTCGAGAATATCAGGGCAGAGGCCATTGTTGATGCGGTCCGGAACATCGGGATGTAGAGAAACCCAATCAGGCAGGCCTGGCGGGGTGCGGATTTGACCGGGAAAGGAACACTACACCCGCAGGTCCGCGTCCATTCCCTGTACCATTCGACTACGCGGCGGCGCATAGGTCTTATCATTGCCCTGGCAGTGTTGCTCTTCTTCTCTGCACTCATTGCCGCGGGCATCGGAACGGTAGCTATCCCGCCGGGCGATACCGTACTTGCGATACTGCATGCACTCGCACCCACAGTGTTCCCTGCACCGTCAGGTCCCCAGACATCACTCATCGTACTGGATTTCCGGCTTCCGAGAATCCTGCTCGCAGTGCTCACGGGCATCTGCCTCGCAGTGGCAGGAACCGTCATGCAGGGGCTCCTCCGGAACCCTCTCGTCAGCCCCTTCACCCTCGGGCTCTCATCGGCAGCTGCCTTCGGGGCCGCGGTTGCCATCGTAATCGGCCCGGCTATCCTGATACCTTTCTGGGCTTTTGGGGATAACGCATTCATTATCATCTGCGCCTTCTTCTCAGGCTGGCTCTCCATGATGCTCGTCTATTCGATATCGAGGCTGCGCGGAACAACCCAGGCGACCCTAATCCTCGCCGGCGTGGTCATCGGGTACATCTTCTCGGCTGGGGTACTTGCCCTCAAGTACCTTACCAACAACGAAAAACTGAGAGAACTTGTGGTATGGCTGATGGGAGGGATGTGGGGTGCAACCTGGAACGCTGTCCTCCTCCTGATTCCCATCACCCTGATCTGCTTTGTCCTCCTGGAATGGAAGGCATGGGACCTGAATGCCCTGGTCGCAGGGGATGATATCGCAAAGAACGTGGGGATTGATGTGAACCGGCTCAGGCTGCTCGGTCTCCTTGCCTCGACATTTGCAGCATCTGCATGCCTTGCCTTCACGGGGATCATTGGGTTCATCGGCCTGATGGCTCCCCATATCTGCCGAATGATCATCGGGGGAGACTACCGGTACCTGATCCCCTGCTCAGCACTGATGGGCGCACTGATCCTGCTCGTGTCCGATACCGTGGCCCGGACGATCATGAGCCCGGTCGAGATCCCGGTGGGAATTATCATGTACGTGGTGGGAGGATTCTTCTTCCTCTTCCTCATCCTGAGGGCAAGGGGAAAGGGCCTGTTCTAGGGTGAATATGATGGAGCTCGTGATTGAAAACCTAACCAAAGACTACGGGGATACGCGGGCCCTTGACTCCGTGTCTGTCACGCTTGGCCCCGGGCATATCCTTGCGCTCGTCGGACCGAATGGTTCCGGGAAGTCAACCCTGATCAAGATCGTCGCCACCATCTTCCCGAAGTCGTCCGGTTCTGTCATGCTCGATGGAACTGACGTATTCGAGATCGAACCCGCAGAACTGGCCCGGTGCGTCGGGTATGTCCCCCAGTTCTTCAGTTACACCAAGTACTCTACGGTCTTTGAGATGGTGCTCCTCGGCAGGAGGCCGCACATCAGGTGGTCAGTGACAGAAGAGGAACTTGCGAGGGTACAGGATGCGCTCGATGCGCTTGACATCGGGCACCTTGCAGGGAAGTACGTGGACGAGCTCTCTGGAGGCGAGCGGCAGAAGGTCTTTATCGCCCGGGCAATCGCGCAGGACCCCGGGCTCTTCCTCCTTGATGAACCCACCGCATCGCTTGACATACGGCACCAGATCGAAGTCATGGAGCTGATGCAGAAGGTGGCGCGGATAAAGGGTTCAGCGGTTCTCGTTGCGGTGCATGACCTCAACCTTGCCTTTCGGTTCGCCGATTCGGTGCTCATGATCTGCGAGGGAAGGATGGCGGGGTACGGATCCCCTGCAGAGGTTCTCACCCCGGAGCAGATAGAGAAGGTCTATGGGATCGAGTCCGAGGTCGTGACGACCGGAAGGGGGAGTTTCATCCTCCCGCTCCGTGCAAAGAGAGGGGTTGCCGGAGAAACTTCCGGCAGGTGAAAGTAAAGCGGCAACCGGTTGAAACTCCCTGCATGCCAATCGATTATTGGACTGCGGGGGCTATCCGCTCGATCTGTTCCGCACCCGGATAGAAACGCTCCGCATACTCCCTTAGGACCGCATCAGGATCGATGTCGCTGAACCGTTCAGGGAAGAGCGCCTTTGCAAGGTACACCACGCCTGCCACGCCCCGAGGACTGTTCAGCAGCTCTGCGTTTATGACATACACCCTCCCGGTCTGTACTGCCGGGATGGAACCGAACCCGGGCCTCTCCATGATGCCCTGCCGGATAGCGGTGAGGTTCTGCTTCTCGAGGGCGCTCGTGCTCGCGAGCTTGATGATGACATCGGGTTTCTGGTCGATGATCCACTCGGGGCTGACCTTCTGGGTGAGGCCGGGGAGATCCGCGCCGATGTACGAGGCGTTCAGCCTCTGGAGCAGACGGGCTCCCCCACCCTCCATGCCTTCCGCGGAGTAGTCCGTGTAGTGCTCTATGTACACCACTGGGGGTGGCTGTCCGGAATGAACCGCCAGCCTCTCATCGGCCATGTTCAGGTTCCTTTCGACAAACTGCGCATATTCCTCTGCATCCGCCTCCCTCCCGGTGATGAGGCCCAGTGCCCGGGCCTCCCGGGCAAGTTCGTAGGGGCGGTAACAGTCAAGCACGATGACCGTGATGTTGGTGGCAACCAGTTTGTCGATGTTCTTTGTCCGGGACCCGTAGGTAATCATCACATCGGGGGCACAGGCAATGACCGCCTCGGTGTCCGGTGTGAGCCAGTCACCGATGTTTGCTACATTCGGGATCCTGGCCGAGAAGTCCGGATCCTTTTTGATATGATCCGCGACCCCGACAATGGAATTCCCGGCACCTATCGCGACGAGGAGTTCCACCGCGTCGCCATTCTGGGTCACGATCCTCGTGGCGGGTGCCGGGAGGGTATGGACAGCCCCCTTCGAGTCCGTGACAAGGATGGTGTGGTTGGCACCCGCATCAGGGAACTCCTGTGCGGTCAGGCACCCGCATGAGAACATGATGAACATGCATATTGCCGTGCACGATACAATGGCAATTCCCTTATTCGGGGCGTTTTTATCCATGAGCATACCACCAGATGGGCGCCGACTGATTTTTCATGCTTATCCCTTCAGGGCCCTGGTTTTCATCCTCATGATGGCGAATCCTACCTGGGTGCCGGCAGCGGGGATGACCGTTCGCGTATCCTCTGCAAAAATTTCGAACTACACCCTGAATCAGGAAAAAAAGGTAATTGGACTGTTCCTCACGGTTCAATCCTTACCTTGGTCTTCGCAAACACCTTACCATCGGTTGTCTTGAGCTCCAGCCAGAACTCCTTTCCAAGGCTGCCGGTGAAGTTGTACGCATATGAGGTGTACGAAGTCATCCCCACCTGCGTATTGTTGGACAAGTGGTATGGCGGAAGGATATACATTACCTCACCGGGAGACCACGTCTTCACCCCGGAAAAACCGGCAAACCTCCACCAGGCTCCTGAAGGAGGAGTAGTATTGGTGGTGAACGTCCCGACCTTTGTCACGTCTTTGACATTGAGGATGAAGGTCTTGTTGATCTGCCAGGTGCCGTGCTCCGCCTGCCCAAAGGACTCTGAGAGGCGTGTCCAGACCGTGACGCCCTGGCAGTTGATGGTGTCGGGGCCGAGGTTCTCCATGGTCATGCCCCTGGACTGGCTGTAGGAGGCCTTGATCTGGGCAGTCGGCGCCTTCTCGGTCTCCGATGTGATACCGCCGGCAAACGCGCTCACCACCGCTGCGATGATGATTGTGACCACGAGCATCAGCATCACTCCCACGACAGGCGAGACTGCATGCTCGGTTCGCTCTCTGCTCCGGGTCATGCGGTTCCCTCCACGACAATCCCCTCATCGTATATCACTTTCTGGCTCGGGAGGTGGATGATCTTGACGTTCACCACGTCGCCGGCGCGCAGGTGGAACCAGTCCCACCCAAGAACTGCCATCATGGCATCGTTGTCAGTGGCGGAGAAACTTGTCCCATATCCGTACTGATACAGGGTCGGGTTGCCATATCCTCCGGAAGTCCCGGTAGTCATTCCGCCCCCTGGCGAAGAGTGCATAGAAGTCCCGGCAACCAGCGTGTAGTTGCCAAAGTGCTGTCCTGGCCAGTAGGTTCCTGCCATAGGGGCTCCAGTGTATTCACTCGTTCCATCCGGTCTCGGAATCCCTTCACCATGCCCGATAGGGCCATGGTATCTCCTTGCTCCATTATCAGTCCATGTGTTCTCCGCACCTGCTGAAACGGGCCCGGTGATCGTCGTGGTGTTGCTGTATCCGTCCTTCGATTTCCACGAAGTCACGATCTTGATATCCTTCGTCGGGATTCCCTGGTCGGTCGCGAGGACGCGGATGTCGAACATCGAGTTGCCCCAACCGCCGCCGTTCTTGATGACGGTCTTGAACGATGCGGCAGGCGCCTTCTCGCTCCCACCCATCAACCCCCCGGCAAAGCCGGAGACGACCGCGGCGATGATGATGGTGACGACCAGCATCAGCATGACGCCGATGACAGGCGAGACCGCTTCATCGAATTGTATCTGTCTTTTCATTTTTCACACCTCCTTAGGTGGTCGCCACCGTGAACTCCGGCACGAAGATCTGCCCTGATGTGATGACCTTCTTGCTGGCCGTGTCGATCAGGTCGTACGTGAGCACGTCACCCTCACGGATGGGGAGTGCATAGCTCCCTCCCTCTTTCAGCCAGGCAACCTCATCTCTTCCATTATTATCCCTTGCACCGTAGTCGGCGTGAAGGACGAACTGGTCTCCTGGGGTGATGACAGTACTGGTCTTGTCAGGGTATTTTTCAAGATACTTGGACCAGCTCTGGCTGAAACCAGAAATAAGCGATTTGTCTCCGATCGTCGCTCCGTTCGTTGACTGGGATGCGACGAGATTCGGCCCGGTCTGAGGTGTTAGCGCTCGGGAAATCAGCGTTCCCACCTGCGGCTCGCTCAACTTGCTCAGGTGCATTTCGACCCGGTCGAGGTTCAGCGAGTCTCCTCCATTGTGCTGGAAGAGCACGTAGATATCGGGTGCGGCATTCGTTTCCCCCTGATCGGGTCGTGCAAATCCCTCTCCGTATGCACCACCCGGAGGCGCGCTTGAATCGGTATCCCTTACTCCCTGAATCACGACCTCCTTGGCGACGATGGACGCCTGCGGCACCTTCTCCTGGTTGCTCCCAAGACCACCCGCAAATGCGCTGACCATTGCAGCAATCACGATGGTCACGACCAGCATCAGCATGACGCCGACGACCGGCGAGACCGCGTCATCCTTCTTTTTGATTCCTATCATCTCTCCTCACCCCTGAAGCATGATGGTCCTGTCCATGATGTACTTCCCACTCGGGACATGGAGCATCTTGATCTCAAGCTTGCAGTTCCGCTCGACACATTCCTTCAGGAGTGCAATTTCTGCGGATGTTGGAGACATGGGGTTTGACACAAGCCCCACGAAGTTCGCGGTGTACCCATTGTTGTAGGTGCGCGCGATGTCGCCAGGCAGCCAGACTGCCTGCCCGAACCAGGCATAATTTGCACCTTCCGGAAAAGCCGAAGTGTTGGTATAACCATACACAGTCCATCCATTGGAAAGGGTAACATCGTTCGCTGGATTGCAGGGATACGCATACTTCTGCGGGTCCGTCAGGTGGGGACCGCGTGAATACGTATATTGGTCTGAAAGAGTCGGTGTGTCGCTCCTTGCCAACGATGACGTCGGTGTCTGAATATGTCTCACGACAGTCCCGTTCTGCAGCGTCAAGTATGTGATGAACTGGCATTCCTTCGTCAGGATAGGGTCACCACCCTTGTGCTCGAACTTGATGTCGAAGTTTCCGGATATGTATCCGGTCGACACCTCGATGCTCGCCTGCGGGGTCTTCGCCTGGGAACTGGTGACTCCTCCCGCGAAGGCCGACACGACGGCGGCGATGATGATGGTCACCACCAGCATCAGCATCACCCCGACCACCGGCGAGACGGCATCGTCTTTCTTTTCTTTGTTCCTCCTCATGTAATTCCTCCAAATCGTAAAAGGGACCCTAATTTCCCTTCAAAGTGGCATCATGCCATGCCAGGCAGTAACGCATAGCAATTTCCACGCCGATCAGTATGATTTTTTTTTATAAATATGTTACTAAAGTGTATTTTATTTTATTTTTATAAGACTTCTACATACAATTATTATATTAGTATTTACTTATTTAAGAATAACATCTTTATTTTAATTAAGCAATGACAGGGTATCCTCAAGAAAAACGGACGGCAACCAATTCTATTAATCTTAAGAGATCTCCGGCAATTTCGTTTGATGCATTGATCCCGGCCCTTTACCGACCAGGATCGTCTCTTCCCGGTGGGTCTGCACCCGCGTGGGAAGTCATCATCCTTCCGGGAGCCGGCGCGAAAAAGGAAAAAAACTGAAACCTGCAGATCCCCATATCCATCCACGAATAACTCCTGCAACCCGGAGGATCTCCCGTTCCCTCGCGTTCATGGTCCACCGGGCAAAAATGGCAGTTCCAGGATCCATTCACGAAACTATCGCCTGGAATACGTCTCCAATATTGACGACTCCCCGCATGATCAGCACCGCCGGGTCGGTCCCCATCGCACGGATCAGATCGCGCAGTAAAAAAAGGGGGGGGGGGGTATGAACCAATGGACTCTTCAGGGGTCTCTTCGTCCAATGAGCACGAACGCCGCTCCCAGGGCCAGCGGCAGCAGGAGGAGGCTCAGCGGCGCCTTCGTCGGTGCCGCCGTCGTCGCTTCAGGAGATGCCTGCCCCTGTGCCGAGGGCATCACCAGCTGCTTGTTGTACCGCAGCACGTCGGGGAGCGAGTCGACTCCCGGGAGCGATTTCGGGAAGTTGGTGAAGATGACCCTCTTTGCGTCGATCTTCTGGTCGCGCAACGCCTCTTCGAGGCCCTTTGCCATCTCCCCCGACTGCATGTTCTCGATGACATACTTCACTCCCGCGTATCTGGTAGAGTTGTTATAAATATCATTGACCACCGCCCTCGGGGTGAACTGGCCGTTCTTGTAAAACTCCGGGGCAAAGACGGAGACCGTGTGGAGCCCGAGCCATTTCTCGGCCGCGTCCTGCTGCCAGATCATCACCACGACGTCCTGGCCCCCGATACGCTTCTTCTCATCGGCCGAGAGATCCGCCGCATCGATCTCTGCAAGGTACTCGTTCAGCCGCGATTCGTAATAGCTCCTGTTTGCGGGATCTGCTTCAATAAGCCAGCCGGCAACCTCTGTGGAAAGCAACTTTGCCCCTTCCGGCGTATTCCAGGTCATGGAAGGGTTCTTGAGAGTGACCCACTCCACCGTCCCGAGACTGTTGGCGGCCATGAAGTCGGTGACATAGGGCATCACGTACGAGACATCCACCGACCCGTTATGCGCGATGTAGAGGTCAGCGGCCCGGATGAAGTCCTTCTCCATCTGGATACGGTTCGGGATGATGTCGGCCTGCATGTGCGGGCAGATGGTGGGATCTGCAATGTAAATAGCCTGGACCTTCTCCCCCCCGATATACTGGGCCGGGTCCCAGAGGACTGCAGTTGTTGAGACAACTTTCAGCGCACTCACTCCCGGTGTGAACAGCAGTAAGAGAAGTAGCATGAACAGCATACATTTTTTTATCATACCTTCACTTTTTGTGAGAAGAAGATTAAGATTTTCGAAATGTCACACGCCTTTTCGGGGAGAGCAGCACTGCAATGATGAAGACGACGGAGAACATCACCGCGGTGAGCGGGGCGACCGGTAACGAATATTCCAGGCCCGCAAGTGCCCCCGATACGCTGATGGCGGCAGCCACCAGGGGCGCAGCCACGAACATGGCAGAGAGACGGTAGCAGAACTGCAGCGCAATCGCTGCCGGGGTGACGAGCCAGACATAGAGGAGGAGGCCGCCGATGATCGGCAGGCAGAGTGCGACGGTCAGCGCAATGACAAAAAGCATCGCGTAATAGACCGGCTTTACCTGTATGCCGACAGATTCTGCGATCTTCTTGTTGAATATGATCCCGGTGATCTCCTTATACAGGACCACCACGAAGACCACCGCGACCACGCTGATGAGGGCCAGGAGATAGATCTCCTCGCGGTAGAGGGAGATCACGTCGCCGAAGAGGAGTCCCATGGCAGAAAAGCCCCGCCCCAGGGTCTGCATGTAGGCTATGAAAAAGATCGCGACCGCCATACTGATCCCAAAGAGCAGGCCGAGCGCTGTGTCCGGGGAGACCCGCGCCTTGTCCGAGAGCGGGCCGATGAGAAACGCCACGCACACCCCTGCGATGATCGCGGTAACCATCGCGTTGACCGACAGGAACATCCCCACCGCTGCACCAGCAAATGCCGCGTGCGCCATGGTGAACCCGATCGATGAGATGTGGATCTGGGTGATGATTACCCCCAGGATGGCGCAGGCAATCGATGCAAAGAGCATCGCCTCGACGGCGTGGCAGACAATGTTGTTCTGGATGAGAAATTCAAGCATTCGCCGCACTGCCCCCGGTACTCCTGATGACCTGTTCGACAAGCCCGGGTGCGCACTCGCGGTCGAGCACGATCCTCCCTTCCTGCATCACGACCACCCTCACCGGGCGATCCGGGAGGTCATCGAATGCATGGGAGACGATGACCACTGTGACGCCCTCGGAGACCAGGCGGCTGAGGAGAGCGTTGATGGACTCCCTGGCAAACATGTCAAGGTTCGAGAAGGGTTCATCCAGGAGGAGGATCTCCGGATTCCTGGCCAGGTTTTGGGCGAGGAGGACCTTCTGCTGCTGCCCGCCGGAGAGCTGCCCGATAGGTCGTGATGCCAGGTCTCTTATTCCAAGGAGCGAGAGCGCACGGGCCACGGCTTCATGATCCTCAAGCCCGGGTTTCCGAAACAACCCGATCTTCCCGAACCGGCCCATCATCACCACCTCGCCAACCGTGAAGGGCGTGAGCGGGTCGAAGGAGAAATTCTGGAGGAGATAGCCCACGCGGCACCTGACCCGGCACCCGTCTCCCCTTACATTATGGCCGCAGACCACGGCATCCCCGTGGGTGATCGGAAGCATCCCGTTGATGGTCTCCAGAAGCGTCGTCTTCCCTGCCCCGTTGGGACCCCCGATCACTACGTACTCGCCCCGCCGGACGGTAAGCGAGACGTCCTGAAGCGTGGGGCGATCTGCCCCCTCGTAGGCGGTGTAGACCCCCATGATCTCGATGATCGGCCCTCCATGGTTCATGGGCATCAGGAAAACGAGATGTCGAAGAGTTCGCGTTCCGGCCGGGTGTACATCTCTTCTGCGACCGCCTCGATGGCAGCCTCGTAGTCCATGTCCTTCGCCGGGAGGGGGAAGGCCCTTGGAGTGATGGAGATCCGGGAATTGCCTGCGGTGAAGTCGCACCTGACCGCATCCGAGATCGCGATCTCGATATTCTGCTTTCCGAGCGTGCACCCGCTCCCGAGCTGGACTCCGTCCGCAAGGCAGGACTGCGGGGGAGTTCCCGCACAATATACCACGGCCTTCATCTGGAAAGGATCATCGCAGAAGTGTTCACGGACGAACTTGCCGATCCGATAGCCAAGGACAATATAGGGTCCGAGATGCCCGTGAAATGCGGCAAGGTCGGACACGGTGAACTCGGGATTCAGGTTATAGAATTTGCAGTGAGAATGAGTGTGAGCATCCATGGATAAATGTCTCCAGATTGATATTTATAAATTGGGAATTAAGATTTGGTATGAAATAAATACCATAATTTCCCACGGAATTGTATGAAAATCGATACTTTATACATGAACTGCGGCATCTCCAGGCCCGGAGCCATCGTATGACCGGGACCGGGAAACTGCACGGCGTCATGGATGCCGCCAGGTATGACCAGGTCATCAGGGCCATCGTCCCAAGCCAGCCACTTCTCCACTCCTCGATTATCGACAACCTGCCAGGGGATTGCGAGAGGATCCTCGAGCTCGGCTGCGGGACCGGCATGCTGACCGGCATGATAAGGGCGGCACGTCCGGGGGCAGAGATTACCGGCATCGATCTCTCCCCCGATATGCTGAGGGTTGCATGCGCAAAACAGGACCTCGAAGGGATCACGTTCCTTGCCCGTGATCTCCGCGATCCCTGGCCGGACGGAACATTCGATGCCATCGTCACCTCCCTCTGCCTGCACCACGTCCCCCCTGGCAGCCGGCATTCGGTCGCACAGAGGGCAGCGCAGGTGATCAATCCCGGAGGCCGGTTCATCTGCGGGGATATCTACCGGGCAGCAACTGATTGGGAAGAGAAGTTGCTGACGGAATCCTGGGTGAGATCCATGGAACGCGAGGGCGCATCAGAACACGTGATCGATGCGATGATCGGGCAGCGGGCGGAACGGCGGCCTTTCCTCTCGACAATCGAGAGTTTTCGGAAATCCCTTCTGGATGCAGGATTCCTGCGATCGTGGGTTCCCTTCACTTCAGGATTTGTCGGCCTTGTAGTGGGGGAGGCCTCGTATGCACCGTTCGCGGGAGAAGAGACGAAGTCCCCCTGTCCGCCTTATATTCCGTGATGGCTCTCTGCTCTCAGGCCCTGATGCACGGCGCTTTGCACGAAACGCACGTAATATCTTTCAGCAAGACCTCCGGGCCCATGATGTCAACCGCAAGAGAGATGTGTGAACCCCCCACCTCACCAAAGAAGGCATCATCGGAAGAACAGGTAATGAGGGATCAGGTGTTTATGCCGGAATCACTGCATAACATTATGAAAATACAACAAAATAATCATAATATTTAATACCCTAGACAGTATTCATATGATTAAGGTGAGCCGGTTCTTCCACGAAGGCCGGGCTACCTCTTTCGCATGTATGGGGGGACCGGACTCCCCCCGCTATGACGCGATGATACAATTCATCCGGTAAAGGAGATTGATTGATGGAGAAGAAGACACCTGCAAAGGAAGCAAGAAAGACCGTTGAGATGGGAAAGAAGAAGACCAGTGTGCCAGAAAAGACCACCACTCCAGCCCCGAACCCTGCACGCATACCAGTTGTCAAGGAGACACCGGCGCCTGCTGCAAAGGAAGCGGCAGCAGCAGAAAAACCAGTCAAAGCAACTGGAAAACCCTCACCTGCGAAAGATGTGAAGACCGCTGCCGTAAAGCCGATCAAAAAGGCGGGAAAGACCACCGAAATGGCGGCATCAAAAGCACCGAAGAAAGCACCGGCGAAGGTTGCAAAGAAATAGTCCTTATTTCACTCCGTTGGGAAATGCCTATAGGATCGATTATTCTTTTTCCCTTTTGATTGCACGCATAATCCAAATATCGCGACAACTCTCTTCAAGAGGCTATCCTTTTTGCTGAACGGTCGGACAGGATACTTCGGAATGTATCATCTCTGTGGCAGGAGACGAGTGGGGAAGACTGCCCTGGTGCTGCGGTTCCTGGAAAGGAACCCCGGCATATATTTCCTCGCATCCGAGGCGGGGGATCTCGGAATATTTTGGAATTTGCTCACCAGGGGCTGCGCGGTTCCGGCATGACACGCCCCTCGAAGCGGCACAGTAAGCAGACGGGTACACCTTATTCTCCTCCCTGATCCACCATACAGGTTTTGCCCTCCATGAATCCCGCGGGAAGATTGTCATCGCCATCGATGAATTCCCTTACCTAGTTGCATAAAATTCCGCAATATCCTCCAAATTCGGAAAGTGTCGGGATGAAGTTCTTCCCAGCGCCCGGTAATACTGATCATTTCAGGGTCCTGGATCGGCACCATGGAGACCCATTACATTGAGGCAGATTTCTTGCCGTTTTGTGAATATCCTCTGATAATTTCGTTCTTCAGGACCAATATGAATATCTTAAACCGCCCCCGGGACGCCTTTCGGGGGCGGCGGGGTTAATCGCACCCGTATTATAGACAGGCAACCCTGACATTTTCAACTATGACGTTTAGGTGGATTCTCTAAAATTCCTCAGGTGTTTTTTTTAAAAGATTGGCGGTATTATGCCATTCCTGCATAAAGGGGCACTGGTTTTTACCATGATCCGATTCTCCTTATGAAGTCGATACCGTGATATTGATCATTTTAAGGGTAACATTGCCGCCGCCAAGGGTTGTATTCTGATAGTATTGGATGTCCCTGAAGGGTGTGTTCCCGGAAGAGAAATTCACAGAGTCGACATTTTTAAAATATTGTCCATCTGTGTCCACTTCTGCTTTCAGGGTAAAACTCGCAACACCATTTCCGCTTGAAAAATTCTTTGCTCCCGGCACCAAATTTACCGCAAAAAGGGTGAGATTATTGCTGCTGTCCGACGGGCGCTCATAATGGATGAGACTCTTGTAGAGGGAGGAATTCTGGAGGACATTTAGTTTCACACTCTCCATTGTTGAATACTGGAGTGGAACAGAATCATACATTCTGCCTCCTGAAACCCGGCTCACATTGATGTAGCCATACTGCCAGCTGTAACCCTGGTCCACCCAGAAATTGTCCATTGGCCAGTAGCTGAAATTCACAAAATGGAGAGGTACCTGGATTCTTTCAGTGCTGGTCTCAATCCACACAAAAATGACCGGATCCTCCTCCTGTTGCACCCTGATAGTGCCTGAAGACCTCGATGAGTGCAGGAGTATATCCCCTCCACCCAGGATCACGGATTCAGACAAGGACATTGGTCTTTTCAGGGATATCGCGTTCTCGACTGCCGACCCGAATCGCACCATACTCTCCTCTACTTTCTGGAGGTGCTCCACTTCGGCCTGCTGTTTCATGCCGGGAAGGTATTCCGCATTATAGACAGAGAAGATGGTGACGGCAACTGCAAGGATGAGCATGACCGCAATGACTGGAGAGAGGGCATCGTCATTCATTCTCTCAGACCTCCCCGAAAAAAATGACCTTTCTGGGTGTGACAAGGGAGACTCTTGCTTGATTTGTGGGGAGATCGCTTATTGTGATACGACTGCCGAGATCGAATACAGCCTTCTCAGGCTGCATCTGGAATGATTCATTATCCTCGCGGAACCGGGTTGTATTCTCTCCCCATGCGACTATCACAGTGATATCCTTCTTCTGGATCCAATCTCCACCCTTGTGATACAGCGTGATATTCATTAGATCAGCTGTTGACCCGCCTTCTCTTTCAGCAATAATAGTCACAGAGGGATCACGGGGAGGGGGCAGGAGATTTCCTGCATTGGCTGCAAAAATCGCAACGAGGATAAGGACTATCGTGATCATCATCATCTCCCCGACTATCTCCGACACTGCCTTTTCTCCATGACTCCGGATCATCTTCACTGCTCCCTACAGCACATAGACAAACAGCACCACCGCGGCAATCAGGAACAGGATCACGTGCTTGAACCCTGCGAGGATGCTCCCCGAGGAGAGCTGGCCGGCCATCACCCCTGAGAATATCCCGAGGATGATGGACATCCTGAACATGTCCAGCACGTTGCCCGAGATATCGATGTTCGTGTTCAGCTTCTCAAACGAGGTGATGAATGAGACGTTCAGCTGGTAGGCGGTGTAGAGGAATATCCCGAAGGAGAGGTAGATGATCATGATGTAGGCAAACGATACGGTGTAGCGCTCCCGCTTCATTTTCAGGAAGTGCTCCATGTCATCGATTGCAATGATCAGGATATCCCGGATATAGTCGGTGACCTCGCTTGCACGGATGATCAGTGAGATGACCCGCTTGATCACCAGCACCCCTATCCGCTCCTCGAGGCGTACCAGCGCTGACGTGATGCTGGTCCCAAAGCGCACGTCCCTTGAGACGAGTTTCAGTTCCGAGCTCAGCAGGCCAATCTTTGACTCGGAGATCAGCTTGACCGCCCCCTGCAGCGTCATCCCGATGTCTTTTAAGTCCAGGAGCTCCCGCAGGAAGTCGGGGACCTGGGTCTCGACCTGGTGGACATAGAACCGGCGGACCTCGTATGCGGCCATGAGAGGGGCGAGCAACGCGATGGTCAGCAGGCAGATCATGATCTCTGCAGGGTAATGGGGGAATATCCCCTGGAACATGCCGGTCATGGCCATCAGCACGATCACCGAACCGATGATGGTCCCGATCACGATGCCGAAACGGTAGTCGGACATGTAGTACCGGAGGGGGCTTTTCAGCATGGCCGCCACGCGGAGCAGCCTCTTTTTCGCGGCGATCTCCCGGGAGAACGCGGGGTCCGGCACATCCATCCCCTCAGTCACCGGTATACCAGACCCGAACTCGGTATCCCTGCTCTCCTGCCGGGTGATCTCCACGTTCTCTCCGGGGACCACGAGCGAGAGGATCCAGACCATGGCCGCTGCCCCGATGGGGAGGAAGATGAAGAAGTAGGGCATGAGCGCCGAGAGCGTGGACTGCCCGCTCATGTTCTCGGCCACCACCATGATGATCACCGCGATGGGAGCGGCAACAAACGCGGTGACGTACACCTCGGCCATGATCTCCATGGTCTTGAGGGACATCTCGAGCTCCTTCTCCGCGATCTCGCGGTAGTGGGAAGACCGCGAGGACAGGAAGGCCGGAAGATCCCCCCCGCTCTCGAACATCAAAATCAGGTCATCGAGGAGTTTTTTCAGGTTCTCGGAGGGGGTGGTCCGGCTCAAATTGCGGATGGCGGTGACAAGGTCGTCCCCGAAGACCTCCACGTCGCGGACGATCATCCCGAACTCCTTCGAGACCTCGCCGTAGAGATCACCCTGCTCGTACACTCCACGGATGGCGTTGTAGAGGTTGAGGGTGGTGGAGAGGGCCTGCATGTAGGTGATGGCATAGGGGAGGTCCATCTCGATCCGGGCCTTCCTCCCCTTCGCAGCCAGCACCGGCTGGAAATACAGGGCAAGGAAGACCATCGCCCCCGGTATCACTAGGACAAGCGCGTCCTGGACCCAGAAGGGGTAGGGTTTCAGCACGGTGAACCGTATGGAGAAGAGGTGGAAGATCACCAGTGCAACGACCGCCCCTGCAACCGCAATGCCCGTCTGGATGAGGATCTCGCGGGTGTACTCGAGGTAGGACTTCTTTATCCGGGCCCCCCGGAGGTTCCGGGAAAACGCTTCCCGGTCAAAGAGCCGGTCCCTGATGGTGCCGAACCCCTCACTCTCCGGCACCGGCGCCCTCCTCCCCCGTAACGAACCGGGAGGATTTCCTCATCAGGTGGAAGACCCCGCTCACCTGCTCGGAACGGACGATCCCCTTGTTGGCCATGAGGCCCAGGGTGTGGGCCCGAAGCGCCAGCTGCTCCTCCGCCTCGTTCCTGGACCACCCCCGGGCATAGGAGATGGAATCCAGGACACGTGACCGGTGGTAATTCCTCTCAAAGGTATCAGAACGTGGGTTCCATCGGTAGAGATCATGGGAGTGTATCTTCGCCGCGCTGTCGACCGATATCTCGTTGAGGGAGAGGCAGCGGCGGACCGCACGCCCCTCCTGGTACTGCAGGAGCTGGACCACCATGAGGTCGAGCGCCCCGAACATCGCCCTCGGGACGTTGATGGGAGGATTGACCAGCCGGTTGATCGACTCGTCGACGCTCCCGGCATGCAGCGTGGAGTAGGTGGTGTGCCCGGTGTTCATGGCCTGGAAGAGCGTCTGGGCCTCGGGGCCCCGCACCTCCCCCACGATGATGTACTCCGGCCGCTGCCGCAGGGACGCCCGGAGGAGGGAGAAGAGGTCGATGTCGCCTTTCCCTGACTGTGCGGTGGTCTCCCGGGTCTTTGTCGGGAGCCAGTTCTTGTGGGGGAGCTGGATCTCCCTCGTGTCCTCCAGGGAGACGATCTTGGCGGTGAGCGGGATGAAGTAGGAGATGGCGTTCATCGTGGAGGTCTTCCCGCTCGCCGTCCCACCGACGATGATCATGCTTTTCCGGTTCTCGACGGCGAGCCAGATGTACGCCAGGATCTCGGGGTCGTAGGTCCCGTAGCGGATGAGATCCACAGGGGTCATCGGGTCGCTCTTGAACCTGCGGATGGTGAACGAGCTCCCCTTTGAGGAGATCACGTCTGTGTAAGTGATCTGTGCCCGGGAGCCATCCGGGAGCGGGGCGTCCAGAAGCGGGGAGGAGATGGAGACCTGTTTGTCCGCTTTCTGGGAGAGCTTCAGGACATACCGGTTCAGTTCCTGGGCGGTGAAACGGATGGAGGTGGGAATGGACCCGTACTCCGTGTGGTAGATGAAGACCGGGGAGGTGTAGCCGTTGCAGCTGATGTCCTCGATGAACCGGTCGTGCATCAGGGGGTCGATGGGGCCGTATCCCTGCAGGTTCCGCTCGAGGTAGTAATGGATCACCGAGACCCTGTCGGCCGGAAGGGCGGGCGCGAAATGGGAGATCCCGCGCTTGACATCCTCGTACGAGAGCCTGGTATCCTCTTTGCGGGTCATGGTCTCGTAGATGAGGACATCGCGCAGGTAATTATGCACCTCCTCAATGAGGATCCGCTCCTGGATGCTGACTGCAGGTTCCGTGACCGTGTAATGGATATCAAAGAGCTCGTTCTCCACGATGGCCGCGTAGCAGAACCCCTCCTTCAGCCAGTACCGGTCACGGACCTTCCCTCCCGTGGCAGTCTCCATCGCCGGGGACGGGCCCGCCGGGTCCCCCGGGAGAGGAGGAAGCGTATCTCCATTCCCAGGGCCTTTACCTGAACCGAAAAACCTTCCGATCCGCGGGAGGGAGAAAGACCTCCGTGAGGTCTCTTCTTTTTTGATGTCCTGCACGGGAGAGGTAGGCGCTCTCCCCTGCCCCCAGGGGAATCCGATGCGTGATTTTCCGGGAGCTGCCATCAGGAATACCTCCCGCCCTGCCTTTTCATGCCCCGGTCTCTTCCGGCATCCGGGATTGGGCTGTTGGAGAGCCCGGTGAATCCTTCCGGAGGAGAATGCTGCGGCAGTGTGCCTGAAAGGTGCTCCCGCGAATCCGTTCTCCCCTGGATCCTCGGATCTCTTTCGTGTAACTCACGTCCCGTCTCATCCCGGTGCGGAGATCCTGCAGGGGGTTGGGTCACCCCTTCCCCCCCCACCTTTCGGGCTGCTGCTTCCGCGCGACGAATTCCTTCGGCGACTCCGGGATCGCCGGGGATGAGTGAGCCTGCCTCCATAAACGCTGCAAGGGCCTCGTCCGGACGACCGGCGCGAATCAGGGAGCAGCCCAGGAGTTTCCACGCCAATCCGTCTCCTGGCGACTCTTTTGTGATGTGCTGGAAAGCCTTTGCAGAGTCGCGGTACTTCCCCGCCGAATAGAGGCTCTTTCCGAGCCGGTGCCAGGTGGAGAGGTCACGCGGGGTCTTCTGTATGGCTTTGAGGTACACCTTCGCCGAGGCGAGGTAGTCACCTGCATCATGGAGGGCATCCCCCCATGCGATGAAGTACCCCACTGTCCCGGGAGAGAGCGCCGATGCCCTCTCCCATGCTGCTGCCTCTTCAAGCGGATCTTTCATGGCATGGAGGACCAGCGCCATTTCTCTCCAGGCCTCGTGGTCATCGGGGGCAAGTGCCAGGGCGGAATCAAACACGTTCAATGCCTCCGAAGCCCGCCCGGCACGCTGGAGTATTCGCCCCTTCTCGAGGAGGATCGAGGTATCCCGGTGATCTGTCGCAATCCCCTGGTCAAGAGTACCAAGTGCATCATCCACTCTCCCGAGATCGGCGAGGATCACGGCTTTCTGCCGCAGCAGATCAGGTGATGAAGGGTCCATCCCGAGGGCACGGTCGCATGACTGGAGGGCCTCGTGGTCCCTCCGGAGACCATGGAGGGCCCGCGCCCTCATGGCCCACACTTCTACGGAGTGGGGGTTCTGCGTGATGGCCTCATCACAGGCGCGGATGGCCTCTTCATACCTCCCAATCCTTTCCAGGATATTCCCCTGGACCCTCCGGATCTCAAATGATCCTTTTTCGTCCCGGAGTGCTGCTTCGCAGGAACGGAGGGCATCTTCGGTCCGCCCCATCTTCAGGAGAGCAGACGCTTCAAGGGCCCGGATGCCCTGGTATCCCTGCTCTTCCCGTCGCTCCTCCTCAAATGCCCGAAGTGCCTCTCGGTAATGTCCCATCGCATAGTAGGAGAGGCCCCGAAAGCCGGAGGGGTCTATCCCTGAATCAGCGAGGATGCGATTAAAACCCCCGATGATCTGCTCCCTGCTCTCGGGATCACCGAATGTCCCGTTCCCTGCGTCTGAAGAGAAGATCTCGCTCCCCTTCATCTGCAGGGGCCCATCCGGGGCACTTTCAGCCTGCTGCCCTGCTGCAACCGGCCCAGCTCCCTTCGCACCAGGGGTCTTGCGGGAGAAGAGCGAGATGATGCGGTCTGGGATCTTTCCCTTCGCGGGACTTCCTCCCCCGCCTGGTGTGTCTTCCTCTGGAGATGGAGCTGAATTCTCAGGCCCGGGCAGTATTTCTGGTGATTTCGTACGCAGGGATTTTGTAAATAATGAGAACGGTCTCCCTGGTTTCCCTGCCATCTCCTCTTTTCGGACAGGTGATCCCATGCGCCCCTTCTTCCTCATCACGAGAACCGCGCCCACACCCAGTACTGCGACTATTCCCACCGCTGCAATGAGGATAACCATGGACACCAAGGAGAGTCCCGGAAGAAATCCTGCGGCACCGGCATTCCGAAGCCTCTCCTGCACCAGGGGATTGCCAGGTTCGAGTTGTGCTGCCCGGGTATAGGATTCACGTGCATCGCCCGGCCTTCCCAGCGATGAGAGCGCATCACCCCGGTACATCCATGCAGGCGTGTTCCCGGGGTCCCGGTCAAGCACAATCTCAAACGAAAGGAGCGCGTCCTGCGCCCTCCCGAGAGAGAGTAGGGCGATTCCCCGGTTCACACGTGCAGGCATGTATCCTGGATCGGCGGCGATCGCCTGGTCAAATGCGGCAAGTGCTCCCGAATAGTCCCCGTTTCTAAGCAATGCCGAGCCCTCCTCACTCAGCGTTCCAGCGTCCTGTGCCCACGCTGTCTGGCTCATGCAGGAGAAGAGGCAGAGGAGGAGGATTGCCATCGCGAGTGCACGCGGCCGGTGCTCCGCTCCAGAAAAGCGTGCAATGAATCGAGTTATCATAGTGTGCAGATTGCTCATGGGGGATCCCTGATATTAAGAATATTCAGATTAACAAACATATTCTCTCATACTTTTATTACAGTTTTGTTTATCAAATTCAGAAAGGACCCTCCCCCCTCTCTTCTCATGAAAGGGTCGTGGCCCAGGGAACCGGACGGGAATCGAGGTTTCCCGGTGTTCGATCTGTTTTTTCCCCCGGTGTTTTCATGTTACCTGGCTCCCTGATTCCGGTGTTGGCACCTGCCCATAACTGCCGGTTCCAGGATGGCCCGCGGGGCAGCGCACTGTTCACTCTGTGTTCATCTACCGGTTCCTCCGAAAATCCGCGGCGGCTGATACGAAGCGCCGGCAGAATGCGTCGCTGAAATACGCGTGGGTATACGCCCCTATGACCCCCCATTCGGTGAGCCCGTCTTTTCCATCCACGATCCCATTCCCCGGCATCAGGCTGATTGCGAACCGGGCATCAGGATCGCACTCAACCCGGGAATAGTGGAATTCGTGCCCCCGGAGAGATATGGCCCCTGTCCATAGTCCAGGCCCGCGATTATACCTTCCTTTCACGTAGCCCAGGGCCTGGAGCGATGTGGTCATCTCCGCATGGGCAGGCAGTATTCCTGCCATCCGGTACTCATGGTCGGCCGAGAGCGAGTTGCCCAGGTACATGAGGCCGCCGCATTCACCATACATCGGCATGCCGGATTCAGCCATGTCATGGAGCGAATGCCTGCACCGCGAACCTTCGAGTTCCCTGGCATATAACTCCGGATATCCCCCGCCAAGATAGATGGCATCCACATCCGGCAACAGGTCATGCATCGGCGAGAAGAACCGGATCTCTGCCCCTGCCCTGGCGAGCCGGTCGATATTGTCCTGGTAGTAAAAGCAGAATGCATCATCACGGGCAACTCCGATAACCGCCTGGGTTTTTTTCCCGGCAGGGGTTGGAATGATTCGGGAGACATCCAGTGCGGGAGCACTCCGGGCCACATCCAGAATCGCATCGATGTCGCAGGATTCACGGATAATCCGGCCGTATGCTCTCATTCCTTCGGATTCATGGGCCATCACGAGGCCGAGGTGACGGCTCTTTACTTCATTTCCCCGCTGGTGAGGTATCCATCCGAGAGCGTGAACCGGTTCCATTGTCCCAATCATTTCGCGATGCTTCTTCGTCGCGATCCGGTTGAAGATGACACCGGCGATCCGGACGCGGGGATCGAAATCCCGGAACCCCTGAACCACTGCAAGGACACTTCTGGATGCAGCGTATGCATCCACCACAAGGATGACCGGTGCACGGAGGATCCGCGCCACGTGGGCGGTGCTGGCGATATCCGTGCCATCAACCCCGTCGAAAAGGCCCATGGCTCCCTCGATCACCGAGATATCCGCATCTCCAGAAACAGAGGCAAATGTCCGGAGGACCCCCGCATCTCCCATCATGAAAGGGTCGAGGTTGCGCGAAATCCTGCCGCAGATTACGGAATGGTGGGAAGAATCGATGAAGTCCGGTCCTGTCTTGAACGGCTGGACCCGGAGTCCGTGCTCCGTGAGTGCCGCCATCAGTCCGCTTGCAACAGTGGTCTTTCCGCAGCCGCTGTGCGTTCCCGCGATCACGATCCGGGGAGTGGTTACCACCATACACTCCTCACAGATACGGACGTGCTGCCGGTGCCGACCCATCCTCCCCGCATACGGGTTCTCTCAGAGCAGAGGGAGAAGAATTCACTTTTCCTGCATCCCGTATTGGGTTCCATCAATTGTTCCTCCCTGCTCGCAGGAGAATGATCAGGGAGATGAGCAGGACGCAACTTCCCGCACAGAACCCCGGAGATTTGACCGGGCTGGTCGGTGTCGTGTTCACAGCGGCGGGGGCTTGCGAGTCACATTCCGGGTGGATGAGCCGGGCGACCTGCTCCATTGCGTCCACGATCCGAGGGGCGGGCCGGCTGATGATATCGGCATTTACCGCATACACATGGTTGTTTTCGACCGCGGACAACGACGCATACTGCGGGAAAGTCATGAAGGCCTCCAGAATTACGTCTTTTTCAGAGGAATCCATCCCTCCGCCCCCGCTTACGATGAGAATGTCAGGGTTTTTCATCAGGAATTCTTCCAGTGAAACCGTGCTCCACCCATTCCTGTCGGAAAAGACGTTCACGCCGCCGGCATGCACGATCACATCGTTCTGGAGCGTATCGTTCCCGCTCACATAGAGCGGTTCATGCCACACCACATGGGCAACAGTCGGGCGGCCTGATGCAGAAGGGCATGGGAGAACTGCAGCGATACGCTTGGAAAGGTGTGCGACAAGCTCCTCTGCCTGGCGTTCGGAACCGGTCAGGGTCCCGACCAGGCGGATGTCCCGGATCATATGATCGATATTCCGGGGGGCGACGACCACCACCGGCAGGCCAAGTTCCCGAAGCCGGCTCACCGTCTCTTTTGGTGTGAGGTCCGACGCAATCACGAGGTCCGGCCAGGCAGCGGACACCTTCTCGATGCTGATGGCAGAATAGCCCCCGATATGGGATTTGTTCTTCACTTCGGGAGGATAGTCGCAGACCTCGGTCACGCCGACAATCCGGTCAATAAGACCGAGATCAGCGAGGATCTCGGTATTGGAGGGAGATAGCGAGACGATGCGCGAAGGTGTCGCATTCAGGGTAATGGTCATACCGGCATCATCGGTGATCGTAATCGAAGATACCGGCAGGATGCAAAAGGCCAGAAAAGTCAGAATGATCGGCATTGCCAGGGCATGATTGTGTGGAATTCGTAGAGGACTCATTTAATGCTCTCCGTGTAAAAGGGTCGAGAGATACTGGAGGCTCCTGTCAGCATCGGCGAGATCCCGCGTCTCCACGACAAGGGTCGCATGCTGCGGGAGGAGTCTCACCAGACGGGGGAAGTTGATCGTCCCGCCCCCGCACGCATTATGATCGTCGTTTTGCCCACTGTTGTCATGGAGATGGACATGGCAGAACTCCCCGGCCGCAAGGAATTCGTCGAGGTTTCCGTTCATCCGGGCATGGCCGCAATCGAGTGTGCAGCCGAGGCCACGGAAGACAAGTTCGGGCAGGAAGGCGGGGGTCCGGAAGTGGCAGCACTCCCATCCACCCATGTTCTCTATGCAGACCCTGACCCCGTGCTCCTCCTGGAGAGAGGCAAGTTCATCAAGCGAGCGCAGCATGGATGAGAAGGAGCGGTCCCGCACCTGGTCATACGGCGAGTAGCCCGGGTGGACGACGAGGTGTTGTGCACCGATGCCGGCAGAGGCCGCAAGCACGTCCCCGAGCACTGATAATGAGGCACTCCGCATGCGTTCATTGACCGCTGCAATGTTGACTTCGCTTGACGGTGCGTGGACGGAATACGAGATGGAGTACTCCCTGCATGGGGAACTGTCCACGAGGAGGTCATGCATCCCATCCGAGAGGATTTCGACGTGCGATGTCCGGGAAGCAAGGGTCTCAAGTGCGGTATCAAGCGGATGGTCGATGCAGCAGAAGGTCGAGATGAAGAGGGGTCGCGTGTTCATGGTTCACACCGGAGGCTGTGCTCTTTCATGGGGTGCGATGTCCAGAAGTCCGAGAATTCCGTTGAAACTGGCGGTACACTGTGCGCCGGCAGCGCAGAGATCTGTAAGGGCTGCAGCGGCTGCACCCTTGGCATAATCGAATGAGACGAAATCCCGGCCTTCCGGCAGGTGGAGAATAACCCGGGACGGATCTGCCTCACGGAGTGCAAGGAGAACCGGCAGGTTGCCGGTTCCCACGGGATGGACTGCCAGGATGATCCGATCTGCCCGGGCGAGCAGGTCCCGGAATTCGGCAAGAGAATGGGCAGGTATCTCCGAGAACGGCAGGACCTCCACACAGGGGATCTGCAGCGCCTTTACCGTCAGGTAATCGGTATCCGTGGTCGCAAGGATGCCTGCCTTGAGGTAATATCCCCTTCGGGAAAGGAAGTGCAGGAGGTCTGTGCCGCTCCCCCCGCCGGAGATAACCAGGACATTTTGGGTTTTATCCGGTGCGATGGCTCCCGGGGGGGTGGAGAGGGGCATGAGGAAAGTCCGGCCGGTGGCCGGATGGAAGGACGTGACCACGTCTGCCCCATAGACCTCGCGGATTTTTTCGTGTGTCAGCACCAGGGCGGGCGTCCCGTCAGCGACTATCTGCCCATTCTGCATCATAATGAGCCGGTCGCAGTAGTGTGCAGCCAGGTTGAGGTCATGGAAGACCCCGATAATGGTGGAGCCCGACGCGGCAAGACTGCGCATGAGCGAGAGAATATCGGACTGGTGGGAGAGGTCGAGGTGCGATGTCGGCTCGTCGAGGAGGAGCACCTGTGTGTCCTGCGCAAGGGCACGGGCAATGAGTACCCGCTGCCATTCCCCGCCGCTCAGGGTCCGGATCGAACGGTCGGAAAGATGGGCAATCCCGGTCTCTTCAAGGACCACGTGACACCGGGTGTAATCGTCCGGTGCGAGTGCGGCAAACCTGCTGGTCCGGGCATACCGGGCCATCAGGACGACCTGCAACACCGTGTAGGAGAACGGGCGCCCCTCGTCCTGCGGGACAAAACCGAGCGCCATACCCAGTTCAGCCGGGGAATACCCGGTGACTGCCTTTCCATTCAGTTCGAGGATGCCGCTTGAGGGTATCACGCGACTGAATGCCTTCAGAAGCGTGGTCTTGCCCGAGCCGTTCGGCCCGATAATGCCGGCAAATGTGCCTTCTGCAAACGAACAGCTGACGGCTTTGACGATATCCTCCATACAGTAACCCGCATGCAGGTTCTCTGCATCGAGACTGAGCCTGTCGTTCACCGGCTATCCCCCCGCTGGTAGATCAGCCAGATGAAGAACGGCGCCCCGATAAACGCTGTGATGATCCCGACCGGCAGGTCTGAGAAAAAGGTACGGGCGAGGGTATCAGAGATCACAAGAATGATCCCCCCGACAAGGATGGATGCCAGGATTACGACCCGGTTATCAGGGCCAAGGAGGATCCGGACGATGTGAGGGGTGATAAGGCCGATAAATCCAATCGCCCCTGCGATCGAGACGGCGCTGGCAACGAGGATGGTGCAGCCGCCGAGCACTGCCCAGCGGGCCCGGGTGGCATCGATACCAAGGTGGGCGGCCGTCTCCTCGCCAAGTGAGAGGGCGTTGAGGTCCCGGCCCATGAAAAAGAGGAGTGCCCCGGCAGGGACGAGGATGCAAGCGGACAGGATCGCATCCGAAGGCGAAACGTTCCATAACCCGCCCATGAGCCAGAAGATGATCTGGTGGACGTTCTGGCCCGCGATGGCGATCAGGAACGAGACGAGGGCAGAGAAGAAGAACGATACAGCAATGCCGGTCAGCAGCAGGGTCTCGACTGAGATTACGCCCCGCCGGCCGGCGATCGACCATACGATCAGGATCGCCAGGACCGCACCGATCCACGCGAAGACCGGGACAAAGAACCCGCCGAGGAACACGATGGCAAGGGACGCTCCCAGTGCGCCCCCGGAAGAGGTGCCAAGGATATAGGGATCGGCCATCGGGTTCCTGAAGAGTGCCTGCATCGCGGCACCTGCAACGGCAAGGCTTCCGCCGACAAAAAATGCGGCAAGGACCCGCGGGAGCCGGATCCCCCCGACGATGTCGGCAGCCCCGGGTCCCAGGGACGGGATCCCAAAGCCGGCAGGCCCGATGAAGATGCAAAGCACGATCGTCAGGATGGCGGTGACGGCCAGGCCAACGAGAATCGGGATTGTTCTGGTCATAGAGGTTCCATCACACCTGCCATATTGTGTAGGAAATGCGGGAAATCAGAAGAGATCTGGATGCGTGATTCGCCGCAGTAAGGGAAATAAAAGAGATACTCATGGAAAATGAGGGAGAATCCCCCCAGGTAGTCAGTGCCTTTTTTGAAAGCTCTGTATTGCCGGGGGATTGTTCCTGTCCTCATGATCCGGAAGATTTTCCTCATAGTGCAGGGCTGGCAGCACTTCGCTCGCATTTCAGGGCATGCTGGACAAAGGTATCAGGATCATTGAATGGTCCTGCGCCCAATGGGGTTACCGTGCCCCGGTCGGAGCGGAACACGTTCATCATCCCCTGCTCTCCAGGGGCATACGAATATCTCACCTCGAGGGAATTCTCGTGCCCGTGCAACCCGGGTTGGCGGGACAGATTATATGCGACCGCAACCGCCCAGGAATGGTCCTGCATGTCGAGGTAGACTTTGCTGATCAGCACCTGGTTCCTGTGCCGGATCGTGACTTCGTTCTCGAACTTCTCAACCGCCTGCCGGGTAGGAACGGCGGGCTGGCATCCGCAGTATTTTGCCATTTCAGACCTCGATTCGACTTTTTTGGTAATTCGAAAATTGGATGATGTTCCGTTCTGTTCAGCACATGATTCATGTACAGGACAGAATGGGCATTCCTGGTTACGGCAGTACCGTGGTTTGCACAGTGACAATCATCTTCCCGCTCGCAGAATCATAGATCTCGATGTTGACAAGTTCACCGAGTGCCGGGGCCATATAACCTCCATAGGCCGATGGTGCAAACGCATCCTCCCATGAGATCTTGATCTTGTCACCCGTCTGGATTGTCTTTGCACTCCAATCGGTTTTCAAAGCTTCATTGGTGGGTAGGTATGTCACATTTTTCAAATTCACAGGATTACTCATGTCCTTGAAAGAACCCATGGGAATGAAGGTTCTCATCATAATCGCACCGCCGCTAATCGTGTCTCCACCCTTGAAATCGATGAGGATATATTGATCATTGTGTGCTTCTGCTCCGACACTGAGTTGGGGTGCCTTTGAAGTACTTTGTGAAAGGCCTCCTGCAAATCCACTGACTACGGCGGCGATGATGATGGTGACAACGAGCATAAGCATCACACCGACCACCGGTGAGACTGCGTTGTCATTAAAATGCATCTTTCGCATGATCACACCTCCACGATGACATCTTTGTCATAGATGGTTGAGCCGGATTTCAGGTCAATCAATTTGACATTTACGACCTCGTTTCCAGTTAGTAATTCTACGTCCTTAATCACCGGCACTGCCTGGTTATAATCAGCCATTCCTTCCCATTCCACACCCATAACACGATACAGATTCTGATCTGCTTTGATTACATCCCCCGCACGTAAAATATAATTACCAAACCAGAGAGGAGTGCTGGTTGAATTATTCTCAGATGCTGGCATAGTGCCTGGAATCACCAAGTAGGGTTCATTGTAATAAATCTGTGATCCGGGTTGATACGATGAAGAATAATGGGTATTCAGGGATGACAGGGCGTAGTGAGCACTTGTGGTAGTTCCGTTACCATTGTCATAGTACATCTCCACGTCATCCACATACTTCGGACCAACCGTTGATTGCATATGATAGACTCCGCTCTCGTTTACCCAACTGGTCACAAGTTTTACGTTTTTCGTGTTAATCGGGTCGCCGCCTAAATGCTTGATAATCATCTGTGTGCCGCCCATCATACCCCCATTTAACTGGATATGCGTCTCCAGCGACACCTGCGGGGCTTTCTCTTTTCCGCTCGCAAGCCCTCCGGCAAATCCGCTCACCACCGCGGCGATAATAATCGTCACCACAAGCATAAGCATGACGCCGACAACCGGTGATACGGCGTCTTCTTTTCGTTCAATCATTCATATTCCTCCATCTTACTGGAGTTGTGCAGGGAGGGCCCGTCCCTGGACAACGCAACTNNCCATTTCACTGCTTCCGAAAATCCCGGTCTTTGCCGGCCATGCAGGTGAGTACACATGGATTTTTATTATTCCGACACCACGCTTGTCATCCGGGGAAAATTTCTCGCGATATCCACAGGAGTCGGCGGAGACATCCGGCAGGTGGATGCCCTCTTCAACCACACCGTCCCCCGCGAGTGGCATGATGACAATCCGGAAATACTGCTCTCCGAGATTGCCGGGAGAGAAGAGATCAGAGGTGACTTCTTTGGCCTTTTGACCGCCGTCCCCATGACCTCGCTCGTCATCTGCAGGTCCGGGTTCCTGACCGTGTTCGTCACGGCAGGTATCTCGAACCACACGATCAACATCATCGGGGTGAGCGGGGAAGGGATGGCAAGGAACGCATTGCTCGAATCCATCGCGACTATCAGCAGTGCGAAGACACAGGCTCTGCTCGAGAACGACAGGGGAATCATGGCGACACCCACCGATGCGGTCATCATGGCCTGCGAAGGGGAAGAGGTGCACCGTTATGCCGGGATCGTCACTGATGTTGGAAGCCGCCTTGCTGCCTGTGTGAGAACAGGAGTGCCGTTGGCGCTTTCCCGGTACGAAACCGGTGGAACAGGCCCGGTAACTATCGATGTTGACATTTCCCTAATAGAAGAGAATGAAGAACGTAACCCGACCAGATCTCAGTCTTAGGAGTTCAGCTGAGTGCAGGGGAGGATTTGAATTGTTCCACCATCATCTCGCCTCGTTCTGTGGGAGGAAATGATTCGTGCGATAATAACATTGAAACAATAGGTAACACTTAATATGGAGATTTTTCTAATATGGTAGGAATGAAGGAGGGAATTTTCGGTCACGTCCTGCTCGCGGTGTGCGTAGTGGTTCTGATCATCTGCCTCTCTCTCATCTGTGGCTGCGTAGAGGTAGGGACAGACGGAGGCTCGCAATCACCTCCCGGGCAGGACTTGTCTCCTCCCGATCGGCAGTCTCCCTTGGTTCCCCCGCCATATTCTCCGGATAACAGCAATGCTCCACTGGTCAATCCTTCCCCGATAGCCATACCGGGAACCGGCCCTGGTCTTGCCACGTACACCGATCCCATACCTCCAGGTATTGCGGGAAATATCACTCACAGGGTATTGAACCAGACCCCCGAATTTTTCCCGAGGCCCTTTGAATATCCCACCGCACCCTTCTTCCAGGAAGCCTATTCACTCTCCTGGAACAATATCGCGCTGGTGGCAAACCCGGATTCGCCTCCCTTTGTCATCGAATTCAAAGTGGAGGCCGGGACCAATAATCCCTACGATGCCCGGGTGCTCATCACGGTCAGGGATAATGCAACAGGATTGGTCGTGGCGGAGGAGGGATACAATGGGGCATACAGTTCTGATCCGGTGAAGAGGATTATCATCCGCAAGGCAGGAGAGTACCATATCAACCTGTATGGGTACCGTGCCGGAGTTCATCTCATCCTGAGAGGAGGCGTCCCTGAAAACCAGGCAGTCCCTTACGGGACGTTCACCACGCATGTCACACAGCCCATCGCAGAGATACCAGGGGATTATTACTGGGAAGAGGGATTTTGATAGGGATCTCCCAACTATTTTGGCTCATAACAGGAGCAGCGGGCATTCCTGTCCACAGAGCCGGATGAGTACCGACGTGTTGTTCATCACCACGAAGGAATACCATCCTGTGATGACGAGCATCATAATGAGTCCCGATCCCTTCATCATCAACTCGGACCATTGAGCGACAGCCGCAATGAAGATCAGGACGACTCCCTTGATCAGCAGGTGGAAGAATACATTGTCCACCACGGGGACCATCACCCGGTTCACCTCGAAGCCTCCCAGGGAGAGGATCATCGTGGTGGCCGCAATATCGAGGGCGAAGAGAACATAGATGAGGATGATGCAGACAAAGAGATTGTTCGGGATCTGGCTCTTGAAAAACGACCCGATCAGATCCACTTTTCGCACTGCGAAGGCATTCACATTAAGTCACTCCCGCTGTATCCGATGATGCCATTCACCGCATGGTCTTATTGCCTTCGAAATATCAATTTCGCAATTATTAAACCTTCACGTCAGGCCATCATACGGGGGCGGGCATCCCTGTTTCGGTTTGCTTTCGCCACTCCCATGGATCATTTGCCGCGAATCTGCCTCTGAACCTCCCTTCCCGAAACCTTGCGCGCTTTTCCTGAAGGGTAATGAGATCACTTTCAGGGAGAGATTCCCCATAGAGATGAAATGATGTTACAAGATGGGACAATATCACGGAAACACTATCTCACTTGACCGCGAAGGATGCAATTTTGAGCACGAGGGGGAACACCATGATCGCTGCGGAAATCAGCCGATGTCCCTCCAAGGACCGTCCCCGGAAAGAGTATCCGATCGGACCTATCTTCCATTCTCCAGCTTGTTCAGGATCCATGCCATATTCGCGCCGAGATTCCTCATCGTCTGGATCCCCTCCTCATCCTTTTCCACGTCGCCGGGATTCATCCCAATCCCCAGGTTCCAGTAGCTCGACCCCACGGTATACATGTTGCTGATCCCGAAGAAGTGGTTGATCGAGTCGAAGACATGGACCGCACCCGCCCTCCTTGCGGCGACCACTGCCGCGCCCATCTTCCGGGAGAGAAGACCTCCGTTGGCCATCACCACGAAGCCCGCCCGGTCGATGAGGGCCTTTGTCTCGGTGGAGACATCCGCAAAGTAGGTCGGGGACCCGATAATGATGCCGTCCGCGGCGACCATCTTCCCGATGCACTTGTTGATGATATCGTCGTCAAAGACGCATTTGCCATCCTGGTTCACGAAGCATTTCCCGCAGGCGATGCACCCGTGCACCTTCTTTCCGCCGACCTGCACGAGTTCGGTCCTGATCCCCTCCTCCTTGAGGACTGCGAGCACGTGCCGGATCAGGTGCTCCGTATTACCGCCCTTCCTCGGGCTGCCGTTGAACGCCACGACTTTCATGGTCAGAGGGTGGCGGCGGGACTATATCAAGGATGCGGGAGGGGGACTACCGATGACCCGGAGGAAGGGGATGGCAAGGTCTCCTTAAAAAGAAGGGAAATGATCCTTCAGTGTTTCGCCCAGAAATACAGCGAGATGCCGATGAGGGTTGCGGCAGTGCCGATGCCGTACGCCATGATATCGGCCTGCCCTGTCCAGGTCAGCGCCTCTCCGAGGAAGAGAACCGCGAGAGCGATCACTACCAGGCCCAGGAGCTTGTCCTTGAGATCGTCGAGGTCGCAGATCTTCAGCCAGCCGGGGAGGGGGGCCTTCGAGATGAAGAGCTCGAAGAGGCCGAGCGCGATGATATAGAAGACCGTCGCCACCAGGAAGAGGTCGATGATCTCGATCGAGGTGGCCATTACCTCCTTCATGGCCGAGATTTCAGGAGAGAAATTACCGAATGCGTGGAAGACGCTGTACAGGGTGATGACGAACCCGTAGATGAACAGGACGATAGACAGGATCGCCGAACCGAGCACCGCAAGGAAGAATACATATTTGCTGCCTTGACCCACGAGGAACGACCCGGCAGACTGCGGGGATTTACCGCAATGGTCGTCGCGGCCCTGCGCCTCTTCAACGGATTGGATCTCCTCTTCCAAAGGAATCACGTGCTCCACTTGATCCAGTACATCTCCACGATGCTTGTACATATAGTTAAGAACTAAACTATTTA
>DAEV01000075.1 GCA_002509495.1 Methanolinea sp. UBA473
AGCCGGGTTTTTCGCTATTCTCAAAGAAGAATTTCGCCCTCCTGGAGACGATCAGCGTATCCGAGGGCCCGAAGGTGATGGCGATGGTAAATGCCACAAAGAGGTATTCGAAGATCCCGGGAAGCCAGTCCTTCCAGGCCGGGTTCGCGAGCAGGGACTGCGGGAAGATGAACTGGGTCCTGTGACCGGAATCCTTCCGGGCGATCACCTGGTCCTCCATGTCCAGCAGCCAGAAGATCACCCCCGAGAGGAGGATATTGAACGACCATACCATGGCGGCATCGAGGAGGTACCATGCAGCCCTCCCGGCAGGGCTCCAGAGCGAGACCACCATGAGGGCGGTATTCGCTGCGAGGATGAGGAGCCATATGAGGCAGTACCCGAGGAAGAAAAACCGTATCCAGTGTTCCTTTTTCAGAACGAGCAACAGGCCGCAGCCGATAAGGAAGATCGCAAGATCCGTGCCGAACGTCCGCAGCGGATCGGACGCAAACAACGATTGAACCGGTGTGCCCCCACTGACCTGCTCCCCGACCGAGGAGAGGAACGTGGACAAACCTTCCTCCGCGATGGACATGGTCTGCAGATCGGTCAGCATCAGGATGGACGCCGCCGAGAGCAGGCACATCACAAAGAACTGGAGAAGGAATGGGTGCGATAATAGAAGATCCGGGCACTTAGGGAGAGGGGGCATGGGTACCTGACTATCATTCTCAATAGGGGAATGGATAAATCCTGCCCCTGATGGATCGAAACCCCCCGCGGCGGGGAAAAACTCTATCATCCCCCCCGGTGACCTAAACTCAACCGCACCTCTTGCCTTTTGCTTTTGCGCTTCAGGTGGCAGCGTTCCCATGATCGACGATTTCAAGACAATCTTCCGAAGGAACAGGGACCTCATCACGCTGGGATGGCTCATCTCGATCATCCTCATCTTCCCCTACTTCGAGGGAACCGCCTTCGGAGAGATGCTCCTTGTCATCCTGATCTCGGCCCTGCTCCTCTCAGCCCTCTATTCCGTGAGCGATCGGCCATCCCAGGTCGCAGCGGGATTCCTGCTGGCGGTCCCCACGCTCCTCTGTGCATGGACGGAATTCTTTGTACCCTCCGACGATATCTGGGTGGCCCTGCTCCTCTCCCTGACCGTATTTCTATCCTATATCACGCTCTCGATCCTGCACCGCGTGTTCAAGGCAAAAGAAGTGACGCTCGTGGAGATGATCCGGGCGGTAACCTCGTATATCATGATCGGACTCGCGTTCGGCATGGTCTACCTGCTGGTGGAGGCCCTGTCCCCCGACTCCTTCCAGTTCACGTACGGGACAACGAATATCCAGTCGCTCATCTACTTCTCATTCGGTGCCCTCTCCACGGCAGGGTTCGGGGATATCACGGCCATCTCCCCCGTTGCCCGGTCGCTGGTGATCATCGAGATGCTGATCGGCGTGATGTACATGGCGGTGCTCATCGGACTCCTCGTGAACGCCCACTACAGTGCCCGCTATTCGACCCCGAGGGAACGATGGATTGAAGGACGGGAAGGGGCCAAAAAAAGGTTCCGGGCACCGTTCCTGTCCTCCGGTGGGACACCCGTGCTCCTGGCCATCGCGGTGATGCTCAACATGTCGACCGCTCTCGTGGCTGCCGCCCTGAATCTCCCCCTTTTCCTGGACACCTGGGGAACTTCCCTCGGGGTGATCCTCGGGGGATTCCCCGTCGGAGCGGCAGCCGGGATCCTGTCCAACGTGATCCTGGGGCTTACTATCTGGGATCCGGCATCGATCCTGTTCGCCGCGTGCAGCGTTCTCGTGGCCGCCATGACATGGCTCTTCTGGAGCCGCGGATGGGTGGATGTCCGGACGCCGTGGCTCCTCCTCGCGGCCGGGATCGCGACAGGAATCGTGAACGCCTTTGCAACCTTCTCGATCTCGACCGCATTCGGCCAGCCGCCCTATGAAGGGACCCTGGCGATCTACAGGTTCTTCACCGGCATCTTACCCGGCCCCGTGATGCCGGGATTTGCCACCTCTCTCCTCGTGGAAATCATCGACAAGACCCTGTGCATCGTGCTTGCCGCGGTGGCTTCGGTTTTCCTGACAGATTTCTTCGAGAAGGAACAAAATAAGGATGAAAGCGGGAAAGAGGAGGAGATCCCTCCCGGGGATTGAAGAGTTACCTTCCCCGCCCGCGGACGGACTGTTCCCTTCCTCACGATCTCCTGCAATCCAGCTCCTCCACCACCTCTTCCCGGAGCCTCCCCTTTTTTCCCCGGACCACGGTGGCCTTCACCCTGCAGGGATGGGACGTAAGGACGAAACTCTCGGAGAATAGATCGAGGCCTCCCTCTGCAAAATCGGGAAGGCCGATGGGGATGCTGGGTGTATCGAACGCGGGTTTCTGCGAGACCGGGCAGACCACAAGATCTCCCCCCTCGTCTGCTTTTACCACCACTGCAGGCCGGACCTTCTGTTCTCCGGACTCCCGGATCCGCACCGGGACGAGAACAACGTCCCCGCGTTGATACGACCCCATGGCATACTATTGGGAACGGGAATTGATAAGATCCTTCTCTCCCGGGAAACCTGCCGGACGGCCCCCTCTGTACAAGACCGTTAATGGCTGCCCGGGGGATTGTACTATGCGGTCATACAGTGTAATAGAAATCCCTGTGGTTATCACGCACATACCAGGATACGCCCTTTTTCGCGGTTCCGAAAAGAAAAAAGAAAAAATCCCGGGTATCGGGCTCAGGCCAGGTAGTTCTGGTAATTCCCTGTGATCTCTCCCTGAGTAAGCCCCCGGTTGTAGAGGGCGAACGATCCGATACTGCCTGAATAGTAGAAAGGATACTGGGTCGAAGCCTGGCGTCCCATCGTGAGGGGGTGATCGTTGTCCTTGAGCCGCACGTCCGGGATCTGCGAGGGCGAGGTGATCTTATTCGTTCCCGGTACGTTGGACTGGTAATACGAGTAAGTCTGGGAAACGCCATTGACATAGATAGTGGGGGTGCCGCCTTCCACCACGAGGTCCACGTAGTTCCAGTTGTTGGCGGTGACCGCCACGTTGTCGGTCATGACGTGGTAGTGGGTGTTCGTGACTCTGTCGTCCCATTCGAAGTAAACCTTGCCGTTGATCAGGTAGAGGTCGTAGTTCTTATCCTCCGTGATTTGCCCTCCCTGGTTGGTCTGGAGGCCCTTTCCGAGGACCTGCATCCAGGACCCCACCGTCGTGGGCTGCAACCAGACGGACAGCGTCAGGTCTCCTGTATAGGTGAGCGTCGGATCATCGGCATACGAGAGCCAGTCGTCCCCGTCGAACCGCAGGTAGGTCATATTCATTGGAACTCCCGTAAATCCCGTCACCGGGTTCCCATTCACCGAATAGGAGAGCGGAGTGCAGTCGGTCCTCCAGACATCCCCCCCCGCCGTACCCCCTGCAAGGGGATAGGACGTGGTCCCGCTGGTAATCACCGCTCTATCATCGCTGGAGATCAGGAGAGGAATCTCGGGATCGATCAACTGCACGACCCAGGTCCCCATGGTAAGTGGTTTGAGTTTGCCGCTGGGGAGGGTTTCGCTCACGATATAGTCGCAGTACCCGGAATAGGAGCTCGAATTGGGATAGATGAAGAGGGTACGCCCCTCCAGCGACCCCGAAGAGAGGAAGGGCTCCGGGTAAAGGGTCCTGCCATCGGGACTCATCACCTTGATCCGCACCACCTTTCCGGGGGCGGGTGCCGGCTGGCCTTCGAAATGGAATGGTTCTGCTTCCCGGATGGTGAGGGCGACGACCTGGACGGGCGGCCCGCTTGCCTGGATTACTTCCTTTACTCCTGCCTCGCTCGCAATATACACAGTGGAATGCAATTGAGATGTCGTTCCCATCGCGAACGACTGCACGATCAGCACAATTCCAATGACAAGAACCACCATGAGAATCACTCCCACGAGGTGGACCTCCCCGGATTCCCTCTTCCTTCCCGTCTCCATCCTTCCAGTTCTCCGTCGAATCGAATACTTTGAACAGGATCGGATATAAGGAGCCCTGATTTTTATCGGAGCAAATGGGCATCCTTATCTTCCGGGCAGGTGACCGATCTTCCATGGTGAAAGAATGAAGGCTTCCTTCCGGGCGTGCCTGATCCTGGCAGTCCTTCTCCTGGTCCCTCCCTTCGCTTTTGCCGTAGCGCCGGCAGATGCACCCCCGCTCACCATCCCTCCCCCGGAGGGTGGGGAATCGCACCCTGCCATGGTGACCACCGCAGATACCCTTCTGCCCGCCACCGGATCCACGGTAAGTCCCTGGATGATCCTGGGGGTCGTCCTGGTCATCGTCGCCTTAGCGGGATTCATCTATATCCGCCGGAAGCCCGGCGCCTACATACCGAAATCCCGGCGCCTTCAAAAATAGCGAGGAATCCTTTTTCCCAGGTGCCCTCTCCCCGTCAGGATCAGGGAGAAGGTTCTCCCATATACTCTTGACCTGAGCCGATCTAACTGGATCCGCGTATGACGGTGCAACTCCGTGGATGGGTGGAACTCAACGGAACGAAGCTGACCCGCGACGATGTCGGGAAGATCGTCCGGGATGCTCCCGGAAATGCCGGAGGTTTCGGTGGTGAGTTCCTCCTCTCATGGAATCATTGCACTGCCCGGGACACTCTCGGGATCATCCCGGGAAGGATCCCCCCCGGGTCGATCGTCTGCAACGGGGTACTGGTCTGCCGCGTGGACCCCTGCCTGCCGAAGATGGATCTGGAAGGGGCGATCCTGGAGTCGGTGCGTCTCCGGTGCGACCAGGGGGTGGTGGCCCTGTCAGGGGGGGTGGACTCTTCCCTCGTGGCAGCGCTGGCGGGTCTCCCGTGCATCGCCGTAGGCCTCGAGGGATCGTTCGACCTGGAGCGTGCGGGACATGCTGCAGCACTGATCGGTATCGAATGCGACAGGGTAGTGATCGGGAGGGACGAGGTCGAAGATGCCCTCCGGGAGGTTCTTGCAGTGATTCCCCGGAAGAACCCTGTCGATGCATCGATCGCGACAACCCTGTACTTCGTCGCCCGGGAGGCAGCGGAGCGAGGCCACGAGAGGATCCTTTCCGGTCAGGGAGCCGACGAGCTCTTCGGAGGCTATGCACGGTACCTGTCCAGTCCGGATCGGAACGCCGAACGTGAACGGGACATTGCCGGACTACGGACCCAGGGGGAGAGGGATCAGGCGGCGGTCTTACTCCACGGGGTTTACCTCTCCCTGCCCTATCTCGATCTCCGGGTGTTCCGTGCCGCCCGGGCAATTCCCGCCGACAGACTGATCCATCAGGGAGTGAGGAAACACCCCCTGCGGCAGGTGGCGGAACGACATATACCTCCCGAACTGGCCTTTGCAGAGAAGAAGGCCATGCAGTACGGCTCCGGGATCTCGAACGAGATCCGGAGGCTGGCACGCAGGAGAGGATTTCACCACGTCCGGGACTATCTCGGAAGCCTTGAAGGATAAACATCTCCCGGGGGTCGGCCCCTCGATCGGGTATCACGATACGAATCCCTGGTGGATGGATGGTCCCCTGGTCGAATGCCACTGATCACCGAAAACCGATCCTCCCTCAAAGGAGATCCTGTATCGGCAGGGGATCCGTGCGCGCGAGACCGCCCTCCGGGATCACGGGACAAATGGCTCAAAGGTCCCAAAAAATCAAGAATATAGCGCATTCTGATGGATCTCTGCGATTTTCCATCGTTTTCATACCGCAGATCCTTTCCTGTGTTCGAACAACAACGGTTTTAAAAAACGGGTGCAAGGGTACATAATCTCAACAGAAGCATAGGGCCCCAGGGATGATGGTGCATGGTATCTGAAAACGACGTGGAACATATCGCGGAGCTCGCCGACATCGCGATAGAACGGGACGAACTGGAGGGATTCACCACCCGTTTCAACGAGATCCTCGAATATTTCGACCTGCTGGACCAGGTGCAGGGGGAGGCATCAACCGGGCCTGAGACCTGCAACATCCTCCGCGGGGACGAGGTGGAACCCTCCCTTCCGCAGGATTCGGTGCTCGCGAACGCGAGGGAGAAGGAAGAAGGATTCTTCAAGGCCCCGCGGGTGATGTGATGGAGAAAGAGATCCTCTCTTTTCACCCGGACGACAGGTTCCACGCATTCCTGACCACCGTTCCGGAAGCCCCGTTTTCCAGGGGGCGGCTTTCGGGGATCCCGGTGGCGGTCAAGGACAACATCTCGACCGCCGGGATCGAGACGACCTGCGCTTCCAGGATCCTCAAAGGGTACATCCCGCCCTACGATGCCACGGTAGTCGGACTCCTCCGGAAGGAAGGGGCAGCAATCGTGGGAAAAACAAACCTGGACGAGTTCGGGATGGGCACCACCACCGAGAACTCCGCGTTCGGCCCTACGCTCAATCCTGCCGACCCCTCCCGCGTGCCCGGAGGCTCCTCGGGCGGCAGCGCTGCAGCGATCGCGGCAGGGATGGTCCCGATGGCTCTCGGGACGGACACGGGGGGATCCATTCGCTGCCCGGCCGCCTTCTGCGGGATCGTCGGATTAAAACCGACCTATGGCCGCGTCTCCCGTTACGGCCTGATCGCCTATGCCAACTCCCTCGAGCAGATCGGACCCATGGCCGGGACCGTAACGGATACAAACCTCTTGATGGAGGTCATCTCCGGGTACGACCCGCGCGACTCCACTTCGGTCGACCGGCCTTACCGGCACACTCCAACCCCGGAGATCAGGGGTGTCCGGATCGGAGTGCCGGAAGAGTTCTTCGGGGAGGGTGTCGACCCCAGGGTTGCCTCGGTCGTCTGGGAGGCGATATCCCTTCTCGAACGGAAGGGCGCCGAGGTGATCACCTGCCGGATGCCGAGCATGGCCTACGCCCTGGCCGCTTACTACGTGACCTGCACGAGCGAGGCGAGCTCCAACCTTGCACGGTTCGACGGCATCCGGTACGGGACCCCTCCCGATACCAAAAAAACATGGCACGAGTCGTTCCAGGAGCGGCGGAGACAGGGATTCGGAGAGGAGGTCCGGAGGAGGATCCTGCTGGGGACGTTCGCCCTCTCATCCGGTTACTACGGCAAGTACTATGCCAAGGCCCAGGCCGCCCGCGGAAACGTCCGGGCCGACTACGAACGCCTCTTCTCCGAGGTCGACGTCCTCGCAGGCCCGACCATGCCCACCGTCGCGTTCAGGCTCGGCGAGAAGAGCGACCCCCTCTCCATGTACCTCTCCGACATTCTCACCGTCCCGGCAAACCTTGCCGGTGTCCCGGCGGTCTCCGTGCCGTGCGGGACGCTGGACGGTCTCCCGGTCGGCCTCCAGATCACGGGCCGCTGGTTCGAAGAGGAGCAGGTGATGGACGTGGCCTACGCGTACGAACAGGGGGCAAAGCCATGACCAACATCCCGGATGAGGGTAGTGTGGATCTGCAGAGAGCAGGGCAGCCTGCAACCATGGGGTTGGACTTTTCCGACGACGAGGTGATCATCGGCCTGGAGATCCACTGCCAGCTGGATACCAGGACCAAGCTCTTCTGCGGTTGCTCCTCGGACTTCCGGGATGATGATCCCAACACCCACGTCTGCCCGGTCTGCCTGGGGCTCCCAGGCTCTCTTCCCCGCGTGAATAAAAAGGCGATCGAGTTTGCACTCAGGGTCGGGAAGGCACTGAACTGCACGATCCTTGAAGAATCGGTGTTTGCCCGGAAAAATTACTTTTACCCCGACCTGAATAAAGGGTTCCAGATCACCCAGTATGACCGGCCCCTTGCCGTGAACGGGTACCTTGACATCGAGGGCGAGTCCGATGAGAAACGGATCAGGATCACCCGGGTCCACGTAGAAGAGGATCCCGGTCGGCTCGTGCACAAGGGAGGCACGGACAGGCCAAAGTATACCCTCGTGGATTATAACCGGGCGGGGATTCCCCTCATCGAGATCGTGACCGAACCCGACATGCGGTCCCCGAAAGAGGCCAGGAGGTTCCTTAACAAGCTCCGGGCGACTCTCGAGTACCTTGGAGTGTTCGACTCCGAGAAGGAGGGATCCCTCCGGGTCGATGCAAACATCTCCATCCAGCCGAAAGGCTGGTTTGAGCGGGAAGGGAAAGGGAAGGAAGGCCGCGGGAGGGTGGAAGTGAAGAATATTTCCTCCTACAAGGGAGTTGAGAAAGCGCTCACCTTTGAAGTGACCCGGCAGAAGAACGCATTGCGGAGGGGCCAGAAGATGGAATCCGCAACCCGGCACTTTGTGGAGGCGAGGGGTGTCACCACTGCGTCCCGGAGCAAGGAGATGGAGCAGGATTACCGGTACTTCCCGGAACCTGACCTCCNNCTATCCATGCCCGGACCCTCACGGGAGACCTGAGGCTCGCAGAGTTCTACGAATCCGTGGCCCCCCTCGACACGGTCCTGGCGGCCACATGGGTTGCCGATACTCTTCTGGGTGAGCTCAATTACCGGGACATGTCGATTGCGAAAATCCCGCATGAAGCCTTCGTTGCTCTTCTCGACCTTTTGAAGAAAGGGACGATCACCGACAAGTCGGGCGTGGAAGTACTCCGAACCCTCCTCGACCAGTTGAAAGAGACCGGCACCTGCGAGTCGGCCTCTGTATGCGTGGACAGGCTTGGATTAAAGGTGCTCGGGACCGCCGCTCCGGGCGGGGAGGATCCGGTGACGAAGGCTGCCAGGGAAGCGATCGCCGAGAATTCCCAGGCGGTGGCGGATTATGCGTGCGGAAAGAAGGAGGCACTCAACTTCCTCGTAGGCCAGGTGATGAAGAAGACACGGGGCTGCGCCAAGCCCGCCGATGTGAACCGGGTGCTCACGGGTCTCCTTGGAAAAGAGGTGTGATCGGATTATGCACCTGCTTGTGGCCGAGAAGAACATCAGCGCCCGTCGCATTGCCGGGATCCTGGCAGGGAAGGAGAAGGTGCACGAAACCCGGGACGGGGGTATCTCGAGCTATTCGTTCGGCCAGACNNGTGCTTGTGGGATTGAAGGGACACGTGGTGGAGGTGGACTTCGAGGCAGGGTACTCCAACTGGAGGAGCGAGGAGCGGACCCCGAGAAGCCTCATCGATGCACGGACCATCAAGGTCCCGACCGAGAAGAAAATCGTCTCTCTCCTCCAGAAACTCGCAAAGAAGGCCGATCGTGTCACCATTGCAACGGACTTCGATACCGAAGGGGAGCTGATCGGGAAGGAGGCGTACGAGCTTGTCCGGGCAGTCAATCCGACGGTCCGGGTGGACAGGGCCCGGTTCTCGGCCATCACCCCCGAGGAGATCCGGCACGCATTTTCGCAACCGACCGGGATCGACTTCGCACTGGCTTCCGCAGGAGAGGCACGGCAGGCTATTGACCTGATGTGGGGGGCGTCCCTCACACGGTTCCTCTCCCTTGCAGCCCGGAGGGGAGGGAACAACATCCTCTCGGTCGGCCGGGTGCAGAGCCCGACCCTGGCCATGATCGTGGACCGGGAGAAGGAGATCGAGGCGTTCTGCCCCGAAAACTACTGGCAGCTCCATCTTACCACCGAAAAGACCGGGGAGATCGTGGAGGCCCGCCATACGACCTCGCGGTTTACCGACAAAGCGGAGGCCGAAGGCGCACGCGACAGGACGAACGACCCGCTTGTGGTAACGGAGGTGAAAGAAGGCGAGAAGATCGACCGCGCCCCGTCCCCGTTCGATACCACGACCTTCATCGTGGCTGCAGCACGGCTTGGGTACTCCGCTGCGAACGCCATGCGGCTTGCCGAAGACCTGTACATGAACGGGTTCATCTCCTACCCGAGGACTGACAACACCGTCTACCCCCCTACCCTCGACCTTGCGGGAGTCCTCGCCGCCATCCGGCCTACGGTGTTCCGGGCCGACGTGGAATGGGTAGCCGCGAACCGGAGGTCGATACCTGCACAGGGGAAGAAGACCAGCACGGACCACCCGCCCATCCACCCCACGTCTGCGGCAAGGAGGGAGGAACTCGGAGAGGACCGGTGGAAGATCTACGAACTCGTCGTCCGGCGGTTCCTGGCCACGCTCTCCCCGGATGCCCGGTGGCTGACCCTGAAGGTGAACTTTGCCGCCGGTGTCGAGCCCTATACCGCAACAGGGGGCAGGCTGATCGAGCCGGGATGGCGGAAGGTGTATCCCTTCAGCGCCGCGACCGAGCATATCCTTCCCCGCATGACCGTCGGTGAAAGGCTTCCCATCCGGGAGATTGTCCTCCAGGAGAAGGAAACCCAGCCACCCGCCCGTTTTACCCAGAGCAAGCTCATCCAGAGGATGGAAGAACTCGGTCTCGGGACCAAGAGCACCCGGCACGAGGTCATCGCAAAGCTGGTCTCACGGAAATACGTGGAAGGAAACCCCCTCCGCCCCACCCTGGTAGGCCGGGCGGTGATCGATTCCCTCGAAAACCATGCCGATGCTATCACGCGCCCCGACATGACCCAGACCCTGGAATCGCACATGCAGCAGATCAAGGAGAAGAAGAGGACCAGGGAGGACGTGGTTACCGAATCCCGGGGGATGCTTCACTCGGTCTTCGACGAACTCGAACAGCACGGCGAGCAGATCGGAGGGGAGATCATGGACCAGACCGCCGAGGAACTTACCCTTGGCCCCTGCCCTGTCTGCGGACACGATATCCGGATCCGGCACCTCCGGAACCAGACCCAGTTCATCGGATGCACCCACTACCCGGAATGTGGTTTCAACATCGGCCTGCCGATGACCATGTGGGGATGGGCGGTGCGCACAGACGATGTCTGCGAAAAACACCGCCTGCACTCGGTCCGGCTGGTAAAGAAGGGTGCGAGACCCTGGGACCTTGGTTGCCCGCTCTGCCACCATATCGCCTCAAACCGCGAGGCCCTCGCACTCCTCCCCTCCATGACAGATGCCCTACATGAGAAGATGATAAAAGCCCACTTCTACACGGTGGTGGACCTGGCAGGGACCGATCCCTCGAGACTGACAGAACTCCTCCAGATCACACCCGCTGAAGCACAGAAGATCCACGACGAATCGCAGTGTGCGCTGGATATCCTCCGTCGACGTTCCGATTGCCGCAAGTTCGTCCGGGGGCTCCTTACCCCCAGGCGCGGGAGAAGTCCCGGGGCGGTGATCAAGAAACTGCATGCCGCAGGGATCGACGACATCGAAGGACTGGGCAAGGCACAACCGGCCGTCCTCAAGCAGGCGGGAATCGGGGACAAGGAGGTCTCCGAGATCCAGGCAGAGGCAAAACGGGTCGTGGACGAGAGGACCCTGAAAGCGATGGGGATTCCCGCGGTCAGTCTGAAGAAGTACAGGGATGCGGGGATCACGAGCCCCGACGATTTCCTGAGAGACTCTCCCTTATCCCTTGCGAACCGTGCGGGTGTCAGCCCTGAAACCGCCTCCCGGCACGCCGAACTGGTTGCAAAGGCACTCAAGAGGCCCGTCCCCGAAAAGGTCACGAAGGCACAGGTCGCGAAGGGAAAGGCTGAACTCCTGTCGATCAACGGGATCGACGAAACCCTGGCAGAACGCCTCTCCGCCGCAGGGGTATATAACGTGAAGATGCTCATGGAACTCGACCCGAACACGATCGCTGCCCGCTCCGGCATTCCCGAGTCGAAGATCCGGATGTTTCGGGATGCGGCACCCAGGAAAAGAAAAAAGAGGGCAGACGAGGATATTATTATCATCTGAGATCCCATGACGCAGACCAAGTGGCGCAACTGGGTCCACGTGACCAAACTCGACCCTGACAAGCGGCTCACTCCCGAAGCAGTCGCGGATGTGGCGACGTCGGGGACAGATGCCCTGATGCTGTCGGGGACCCTGAACGTGAACAGGGAGAACATGGGAGAACTCCTGAGGCAGGTAGCAGAGTACGGGCTTCCGCTCGTGGTGGAGCCGGCCGGGCCCGAGGCCGTGATCTACGAAGGTGTGGATCTCCTGTTTGTGCCGAGTGTCCTGAACTCGCAGGACGTCCGCTGGGTGGTAGGCAAACACCGCGATTGGGTGCTCCAGCAACAGGTGGACTGGGAGAGGGTTGTCCCCGAGGCGTACATCGTCCTCAACCCTGACTCATCGGTGGGAAAAGTAACCCACTCCCTCTGCAACCTGTCTCCCAAAGAGGCGGTCGCCTATGCGATCGTCGCGGACCGATACTTCCGGTTCCCGGTCGTATACATCGAATACAGCGGGAAATATGGCGATCCGAAGATTGTGAAGGAGGTGTCCTCATCCCTTGACTCGGCCGTACTCTATTATGGCGGTGGGATCGACTCGCCCGAGAAGGCGGGGGAGATGGCTGCATACGCGGATACGATCGTCGTTGGCAATGCCGTCTACGACAGGGGAGTCGAGGTTCTCAAAGCGACGGTCAGGGCCGTCCAATAGGATATGCCCGAGATCTCCTTCGTGCTGGTGAACCCCCTCTACGACGGGAACGTGGGGTTCGCGGCCCGGGTATTGAAGAACTTCGGGTTCTCACGCCTCGTCCTGGTGGACCCCTGCGCCCTGGGTGACGATGCGATCGCCCGGGCTGCGCATGCGAGGGACGTGCTCGACTCGGCCGAGAGGCTTTCATTTGCGGAGGTGTATGAACGGAGCGATCTCCTGATCGCGGCCACCGGGGAGGTCAGCAAGACGATCTGTCAGTCGATGCGCATGCCATACTTCTCACCCCGGGAGATACGGGAGCAGATCCGCGACCTGGACGGGCGGATCTCCATCCTGTTCGGCCGGGAAAACTGGGGGCTGAACAACGAGGAGATCCGGAAGAGTGACGTCATCTGCACCATCCCTTCCTCCCCGGACTACCCAATCCTTAACCTGTCCCACGCAGTCGCGGTGGTCGCCTACGAGCTTGCAAACCTGCCGCGGGGGGATTACCTGCTCGCCTCGCGGGAGGAGATGGACCATCTCTACCGGCATATCGACTCCTACCTGGACCTGATCCACCACCCGGACTTCAAGCGCGGGAACACCATGCTGATGATGCGGCGGATCTTCTCCCGCGCAAGGCTCACTGCCCGCGAAGCGAGCACGTTGCACGGCCTGATGCGAAGGTCGGAGTGGCACGTCAGGGGAGGGAATAATGAGGAAGAAAACCAAGAGTGAGGGGACATGATCCTTGTCGACTGGCAGATCCTGGACCGGATCGAACGGGGGTTTTTGACGGTTGAACCCTTCGACCCCTGCCTCGTGCAGCCGAACTCCCTTGACATCCGTCTGGGGAACCACTTCGTATGGTACGAGGCGGGAGAGGAGGTGATCGATCCCTACCGGAGCGAGACCATCTCCGCGGGCACCGGTGAGACGACCGCGGACTCGATCGTTCTCCGCCCCGGGCAGTTCATGCTCGCAGAGACTCTCGAGGTGATCGGGCTCCCCGATAATACCGTGGCGAGCATCGAGGGGAAAAGCAGCATCGCCCGTCTCGGGGTCGAGCTGCACCAGACCGGGGGCTGGATCGACGCGGGTTTCCGGGGTTCGATCACGCTCGAGATGTGCAACGNNCGATCGGGCAGCTCGTCTTCTACACGACCGAACGGGCGGAACACCCCTACGACCGGAAACCGGATGCGAAATACATGGACCAGCGGCAGGCAACGCTCTCCCGCTACCACAGGAACCCGAAGTCTCCCTGATGGGTATATACCGGATGAAGACACATTTTTTGGGGATGATCGCACCGCGACGGAGATGACCTATGCGACTTCTTCTGATCCATTCCG
>DAEV01000038.1 GCA_002509495.1 Methanolinea sp. UBA473
ATCCCGGTCCGGTTCTTCCACGGGACGGCAACCGCGATCCTTGGGCCGGTGATCGCTGCGGTCATCGCGGAACGGTTCCCGGACAAGAAGGGCGAGATGTTGGGGCAATACTCTTCCGCGACGCTGATTGGGAGAACCCTTGCCCCGCTGATCGGCGGGGCCATCCTCTCGTTCTTCCTCCTGTATCCCGGTCTCATCCCTTACAGGATGATCTACCTGGTTGCCGCTGTTGCCGCAGTGCCGGTGGTGATTCTTACCCTGCGTTTTCAGGAGGACAGCACGGGTCCGCTTGCGGCTCTTCCCGTCTCGCGGTTCCGGAAGAGTTTTACGGCGTTCTTCTCCGACCGCAGGCTCCGTGCAACGGCGTTTGTGGAGATGGCGACCTACTTTGCCTTCGGGGCGTTCGAAACGTTCCTTCCCCTCGTCCTCCTGTCCAGGGGAACGGATGCCTATCTGACAGGGATCCTGTTCGCGGTCCAGGTCGTGATGATCGCGGTGACAAAACCCTTCTTCGGCAGGATCGCGGACCGGGCGGATACGCGTGTCCAGATCGTTTCCGGGCTTCTCATCGTCGGGGCTTCCGTTGCCGTGATTCCCCTGGCATCGTCCTTTTGGATGTTCCTGCTCGCAAGCTCCCTGCTTGGAATTGGCATGTCGCTATCCACCGTCGCTACCGGTGCCTACGTCGCGGACATCGCAAGGAAAGGGCAGATGGGGGCCTCCATGGGGGCACTCTCATCCATCATGGATATCGGGCATTCCGCGGGTCCTTTTGTGACAGGGATCCTGATCGCAACGAGTGGGTATGGTCCCGGTTTCTTCCTGACCTTTCTCATAGCGGCGGCCATTTCGGGCTTCTTTATTCTCTCGGTGCGGGATCCGGCGACTGTTCCCGAAAGATCATGAGGGTGCGCTCGCGAGTGAAACGCCCTCCGGATAGGTCGGGTCACACGGGAATCGCAGGAGGAGGCTGCCCAGGGAGATCTCACCCCGATGCCAATGGCCCCGCAGGATGCGATCAACAATCTCCGGTCTTTTCGCCGGACTCTACCTCTGACGCTGATCGTATCCCCCGCGGTGTTTCCGGGACCCGGCCTCCCTGAGGCACACTTCTAAAAGTCCTGATCCCATTCATGCCTGTTGCCAGTTTTCAGTTTTTGAAACGTGGCCGATGGGTTCAATTTTTTGGAAAGTGCAGGAAACTTCTTAAGGCGAAGGAAACCTGCTCTCTAAGGTACAGGTGGGACCCATGGCGATTGATTGGTACAGGGAGTTTGTCGATCTGCGGTACGAACCGGCCAAGGATGAGATCATCTGCCTCTATTGGTTTGAACCCGGGGAAGGGATCACACCCGAAGAGGCGGCAGGAAGGATCGCATCCGAGAGCTCGACGGGCACCTGGACGACACTCCATTCCCTCCCCCCGCGGATGAAGGATCTCCAGGCCACTGCGTTCGAGATCGACGGGAATTACGTCAGGATCGCGTATCCCCTCGACCTCTGGGAGGAAGGAAATGCCGTCCAGCTCCTATCAGGCATCGCGGGGAACATCTTCGGGATGAAAGCGTTGGAGAACCTGCGGCTCATCGACGCAACGCTCCCTTCCGCGTATCTCCGGCAGTTCAAAGGCCCCCATTTCGGGAATGACGGGATCCGGAAGATGATGAAGGTCCACGGCCGCCCGCTCACCGGGGCGGTGCCGAAGCCCAAAATCGGGTTCTCCGCCAGGGAGCACGCGGAAGTCGCGTTCGAGACCTGGATGGGTGGGTTCGAGTTCGTGAAGGACGACGAGAATTTGACCTCCACCTCCTTCAACCGGTTCGACGAACGGGTGGAGATGATGACAAATATGCGGGACATCGCCGAGCAGCAGACGGGGGAGGTCAAGTCGGCGTTCCTCAACATCACCGGCGATACCGAGACCATGGAGAAACGGGCGATCCTGCTGGCCGAATACGGGTGGAACTATGCCATGATCGATGTGGTCGTCGCCGGGACCGCCGCGGTGATGACGCTCCGGGACTTCTGCTCGGATCTCGGGCTTGCCATCCACGCCCACCGGGCGATGCATGCCGCCTTTGACCGGAACGAGAAGCACGGGGTCAGCATGCAGTTCCTGGCAAAGATCATGCGGCTGATCGGCGTCTCCCAGATCCATACCGGGACCGCGGTCGGGAAACTTTCCGGGACCCGGGAAGAGTCGGAGACACTGGCGGATATTCTCCGGGAGAACCAGGTCCGGGAGAAGCGGGGATTTTCCCTCTCCCAGGACTGGGGGCACATCCGGAATGCCTTCCCGGTCTCGTCGGGAGGGCTCCATCCCGGTCTCGTGCCGCCTGTACTCGACCTCTACGGCACCGAGCTCGTGCTCCTTGTCAGCGGCGGGATCCATGGGCATCCCGACGGAACACGGAGCGGTGCCCGGGCGGTCATGCAGGCGATCGACGCCTGGAAGGACGGGACGCCGCTCATGGAGGCAAAGTCCGCGCCGGAACTCCAGAGAGCGTTGGGAAAATGGGGATTCTACCAGCCGAAATAAGGAGATGACCAATCGTGACCAGTGAAAGTCCAGCCATTCTCATTCTCATCGTATTGATTGCCATTCTTGTCATCATAGGGGGAGTTGCCCTCCTCGTGCTCGGCCTGATCATTCCGGTCGACAGGGTGGAGGTTCCGGGAGATGCCTTCACGTTCTCCGGAACCGCCACGTACGTCGATCTCGAAGGGGGTTTCTGGGGATTCATCGCCGACGACGGCACCCGGTACCTCCCCGTCGACTTCGCCACAAATCCAGGACTTATGGAAGGTCAGAGGGTATGGGTGACAGCGGTTCCTGCCGATGTATCCACCATCCAGATGTGGGGCAAACCCATCCGGGTGCGGGAGCTCGTTGCCCAGGTGCCGGCAACCCCCTTCCTGACGGAGAACCTCTGGGTCCTCGATGCCGTGAGGGACAACCAGTCCCTCGCATCAATTCCCGCGGGGACCCGGGTCACCCTGACGTTCATCGGGGACGGGACCTTCCAGGGGTCAGGCCCTGTGAACCACTATTTCGGGCAGTATGCCGTAAAGGATCGGGAGATCCGGCTCGACCAGATTGGGTTTACCGAAATGGCCGGGAGCCCCGATCGGATGAGGCTGGAAACTATGTATTTCTCCCTGCTCGGTGATGTCCGCTCCTTCGGGATCAGGGAACGGGTCCTGACGCTGGAGGATGGCAGCGGTTCCGCCCTGGCCACCTACCACGCTGAGGCTGTTTTCACCTGATCTCTCTTTTTTCCGGCGTGATGTGGACGGGAATACAACACCCGTAGTAAAACACATGTAATTCCCTCCTGGTTCCAGGAAGAATGAGGCCTCGCCTGGGCCCCTTGTGCCCTCAGGGACTCGCACACGGACCGGGAAAAGGAAAAGGCCGGTCCGGATGGTTCCGGAAAAGGTACGGAAAAACCGGCTCCCGCCTCTACCCTCGGGCAGGTTACGCACTCGCAGCGGGTCCGGGCCTCTCACGTCCGGACTGTTCGGGATGAGGGATGAAACAGATCCCGGGAAACACCTTTCCCCGCTCCTCGTCCGCTGCCACCTCGAACCCGGATATGTTCACCACCATGTCCATGAACTCTTTTTCCCGGATGAATCCGGGAAAACTCCTCATCTGCTTTAAGAAATACCTGACCCACTCTGCCCAGAGGAGCATGCAGGGGACATCCCGGATCCTGTTTCGCTTTACGTGGGATGCGAGGAACGATCGGAACGCCGCAAGTTCGTCCAGTTCGCCGGGACTGACATCCACACCGGCCTCGGCGCAACTCTTATGGAATTGTTGCAGCATATCGCACGCGGTATCCTCCGGGGAATCGAAAAAGACCACTCTTCCCGGGTCGCCCTCCCGGATTGGCCCGGAATAGGATCCGGATGCCGCGGTATTGCTGGGTTTTGTCGAGGACAAACAGAATCACCTGATCAAAATTCCGGATTGGAATAGATAACGGATCGGATCATTTGCAAATTTTGAAACTTCGCCGGGATCAAAAAAAGGCGGAATGAGTCCGGATTACCAGGACCGGTAATCCAACGACAGTATTTACGTTCCGATGCAAGAATCGGAGCCTGTATCCTTTCAAATTCTGCAAATTCCCAAAATACCTATTTATTCCGACGGTACCTTTCCACGCATTGCTCCTGGATAGAACAGCGCAGGGTGCGGGAATCATCCGAGGTGAACACAGATGCAGCAGGAAACGATTGATAAGGTGCGGAAGTTTGAAGCGGAATATGACATGCGGGTGGAAACCCATGAATACCATGAGCACCCGGTCTTCTGGGAAGTGACTGTCTGGGTGACAAAGACGGCGGATTATGCGGCGATTACCGGCAAGCCCAATGTCCCACGGGTCTGGGGCCGGAAGTACCTCTCCACCCCCACGGCAGGCGGAATGGTCCTGGTGATTCGGAACCCTCAGAAGAACGACGTCTTTTCCGTGGAATCGTGGGGAGAAATGACCTCGTACGATTCCTTCGTCGAGAAAGTACTCGGCCATGTGAAGGAAGCGCCCCTCGACGAGGACTTCTCGACTCTCTGCCAGGAATGCGGTGTCGTGATCCCGTCCGGATGATCATTGTCCGGGAGCGTTCCCCGTGACCCGATCGGATCGGGTCCCGGTCTCCGTACGCTCCCGCTCTTTTCCGCAGGCAGAACATCTCCCGCGGTGCACGTTGATTACGCCCCCGCATCCTTTGCAGGTCCAGCGTTCCCGCTCGGATTTCACGAATGCCCGGATGCCGTTTGCTTTTATCGCTTCGAGGTTTTCCAGCATGCTCATGCCGTACCTCGCCCGGTACCGCTTGTCCAGCTGCTTGAGCCGTTTGCAGGGATACTCTTCGCAGGTGTGCCTGTAACGGTCCCGTATCTGCTCGCACGAGTAGATCGTGCAGTGCCTCCTGCACTGGCAGTTCGCAGAGTAGCGCCCGTCGCAGTGGTTCTTCTCCCGGAGATAGGCCATGCAGATGGCGCAGTCCATCCCGCAGGGGGCGATCAGGGTGGTCCTGAACGGGTTCTTCGTTGCCATTGGGGAAGGTTCGGTTCTGTTGCTGATAAAAGAGTCGGGGGGGAACGAGGTGAGCCCGGAAGATTCCTATCGGGACTACCCTGACATCCTGCGCAGAGGGTATCGTACAAGGGGCAGGAGGATAGAGATGAGTGGGACACCAAAGAACCCCGAAGAAAAAAACGGCATTATTCTCAGGAACAGTTCCGGTCCATCCCGGTGCATTCCTTCTACTGTCTCCTCCACAGTTCGCTCTCGTGGATCTCCGACTTGCAGTGGGGACAGAGATAGACCCCCCCTCCGCTCCCGGGATGCCCGGATCGTGCCTTTGCCATCTTCTTCTGGAGTTCCTGGGTGAATCCCGAGGCCAGGATGCCGGCCGGCAGCGCGAAGATGCCGATCCCGATCAGGATGATGAATCCCCCGAGGATCTTGCCTGCCGCAGTTACCGGGACGATGTCGCCGTATCCTACGGTGGCAAGCGTGACAATCCCCCACCACATCGTCGCGGGGATGCTCGTGAATTTATCGGGCTGGACCGGGTTTTCGATCTGGAACATGAGCGTCGATGCCGAGATGAGTGCGATGAAGAGGACGAGGTACGCGGTGATCAGCATATCCTTCTGGGCCCGCACAACCCTGGTGATCGTGTTGATGGATTCGGAATACCGGATGAGCTTGAAGACCCGAAAGACCCGGAGCACGACAAGTCCCGTGAGATTGATCCCGAAGAAGATATTCAGATAGAAAGGAAACACCACGAGAAGGTCGATCAGGGCGAATGGTGTGATCGCCCACGCGAGTCTTCCCCGGACGGGAGACGCATACCTGGGGTCTGCCGTGCAGGACCACAACCGGAGAGGATACTCGATCGAGAAGACGATGGTCGTGAAGAAGAATACCACGGAAAAAAGGGCGGAATACTTCGCTTCCAGCCGTTCGACGGACGCGAGCACCATCACGGCAATGGAGAGGAGGATGACTGCGGTGATGAACACGTTGAAGAACGCGCTGGCCCTGGTTTCCCGGTCTTCCGGTTCAAGGATCTTATGTACACGCTGCCTGAGGACAGAAACATCCATACTAGCCATGGATTGAGGATTCCATTAAATCATTTCCATCCCCCTGCTATTTGACAAGGTTGGGCGGGGCCCGGGGCTGAACCAACGGGCAGACAATTGCCGATCCGGGAGAAGGGGGCCAGGTTTGGGCTGGTCATCGAGGGATCCCGTGAGGCTCCGAAGGAGGATCGATCTCATCCCAATATTCTTATGTTTAAAAAAAAACCCGTCATTGTGGAAATTTTATGAAATTCGTAATCGCCACTCTTCTGCTCCTCTCCCTCATCGCGATCTCGATTGCGGATATTCCTGCGATCCAGGCACCCGAGACACAGGGTTTTTCATCCGCAACGAACATTGTCGCGGACGGACTCGTTACGGAATCCGATACGATCGTCTGGCAGGGCTCTACCCATGCACTGGACGATTCGCTGGCGGGGCCGGTCACCGCAACACCATGGGATGATTCGCTGGCGGGGTTATGGTTCACAACCTACGAGATTCCCGATTACGGTTACTGGATTCTAGGAGTTGGCGAGGGCACCCCCGGAATCCCGGTATCCGGGGGGGACGTGTTCTTCTGGGAGGTGGATCCTGCAAATAATACTCCCGGCGAGGTGCAGTTCACCACCTCCTACCGTGAAGATACTCTTGCGGATTCCGGGCAGGTCACGTATACAAAATCCTTATCGGTGGATACCCGGAACCAGGTGGCGAACCAGGAGAACGTCGAGGCAGAGAAAATTGTTGCCTATGTGGGGGATGAAACCGGATTGATCTATTCGACCGAATCGCTGCTCCTGGATACTGCAGGACAGTATGGATGGTCAGGCGATCTGTTCCTCTGTCCGTTTGCATCTGGAATCCCGGATGTCACACCCCAGTTCTGTACGATTGCAGAGATGGGGAGTATCGCGGGCATGAAACAGATGACCATGACCACCTCAGCCGGTGACCGGTTCATTGCAGCAACCGGCGACGTGCCGATCTCTCTGGACTACGATATCACGGTATCAGGTGTGGAGGATTCTCCCGCCATCGGCGGAATTACTGCCTACATTCAGGTTCATTCCATGGAAGGACGGATGATGGAGATGTGGGATATGGGGAGCTTTGTCCCCGAATTTGACTGGGGTTCCTCGTACCGGCCGGGCCTTGCGTCGGACCTGGTGTATCGCGAGGAGACGACCGCGAGCGGTGCTATTTCCGGGTTCGGGAAACAGATGTCCTATACGTCGGGATATACGAGAATCCCCTGATTTTCATTTTTCGTTACCGGCACTGTTTGAAAAAGGAGTAATGCTCTGGTGCCTGCGGGCCGGATAGATCGGTAAAAAAGGAGAGATCCTTTACATCCCTGGCATGCCCATTGCGGTATTGTAGACTTCCGATGCCCTTGCCTGCGTGTCAGCAGGTGTCAGGGGGGTGGGGAACGTGAGGGTCGTTACGTTCCTCCCGACCCGTATGGTCACCCTGGTGATCTCGGAAGTCCCATTGAAATCGATCCAGACATCGGCGAAGAACTCCGAGGAGAGGTTCTGGATCACTCCCTGCGCCTGTTCCCGGGCCCTATCGCACCCGTATTGCTTAATGAGGTTGGTTTCCGCGACGAGGACCCCGAACAGGTAATCGGAACGGTCATACACCCATATCCCGTCGTCCAGGGCCAGGTGTTCCACACCCGCCGCGATCGGGGTCATGGTGTTCCCGGTGACGACCATCTTCACGGGTTTGTGGGAGTTTCCCGCGAGGGAATTGCCGCCCATAGCTCCTGATCCAAGAGCGGATACTGCCGTGATCAGCAGGCAGATCGAAAAGCCCAGTGCAAACCATTTCGTGATCGTGCTCATTGAACTCAACCTCCGTTCAATCGATTGAGGGTTGCGGTACCTTTTCGGATCCGGCAAAACAGGTTCAAATTTGCCTCCGGAATGATAAAAGTGTCGCCTGGTTTCAAATCCCGCAACCACCGTGTGGAATAAGGCAAGGCACCCCCGCGATGGAAATTTTTGTAACTTCCCGATTGATTCATCAGGAAAGAGCGCCCCTGGGGTGTATGGACATCACGGAATGCATCCGGTTCGCGAACGAGAATTCCGTTGCGTGGCTCGCGACCGCGGACGGGAACCAGCCCCGCGTTCGGCCCCTCCAGATGTGGTTTGCGGATAGAACGGGGTTCTATTTCCAGACCATGACGACCAAAGACCTGTACCGGCAGCTGAACCAGAACCCCAATGTCGAGCTGGGCTTCTGGAAACCGGGCGAAGGGGGCGGGACCGTGCTCCGTGTCGCCGGCCCGATCGAGTGGGTGGACGACCCTCTCATGAAACGCCAGTGCTATCTGGACAGGCCGTTCCTCGCCGCAATGGGCTTAAAAGAGGACTGCCCGGAACTGGTACTGTTCCGGATCGCGAAGGGAGAGGCGTACACCTGGACGTTTGCGACGAACCAGGAACCGAAGAAGAAGATCCGGTTCGGGGAATAACACCCGTCACGCAAGCTCTTGCGGAGGAACGCCATGCCAATGGTGCTGTCCATTCCACAGGGTGCGATCAGGGCGGTCCGGAATGGTAGTCCATTCGGTGAGGATGAGAGGGGAGATCTCCAGTAACCTGGCTATTTGTCCTCCGTGCTTGATGGGTGAGTGTGGAGAACGGTTCCATCGTATTTCACGGCAACCATCGTCGCGGTGAGTGTGGAAGATTCGGTCAGGCTGAGAGGGGTGATCTCCAGTAACCTAGCTATATAACCTCCGTGCGAGATGGGTGAGTGTGGAGAACGGTTCCATCGAATTTCACGGCAACCTGCGGCAGTTGCTTTCCAAAGTGGAATCCGGCGAGATGATTCCCAAGCTGCAGGCTTCCCACGCACCGATGTGCAAATTTTTTACGGCCTACTACGTGATCAGCGGCATCCGGCACGTGGTTCCCCTTGTCCACGGTCCTACGGGATGCCCGCTGTACATGTCCGACTTTGTCAGGACCCGGGAATGCTGCGAGATCCGGGGCATCCCGCTCGAGCCGACGGCCTGCACTACTCTTGATGAGAGCAATGTCATCTACGGAGGCGAGGGAAAACTCCTGGAGGCCGTAAAGGAGGCGTATGCGAAGTACCACCCCGACCTGATCGTCATCCTCTCCTGCTGCTGCTCCGGGATCATCGGCGACGATGTCGAGAGCATCGCCAGGGAGGCGGAGAAACTGGTCGGCTGCCGGGTGCTGGCGCTCCGGAGCGAGGGGTTCGGCGGGGATTTCCGGAGCGGGTACGAAGACGCGTTCAAGCTGATCATGGACCTGATGGACCCCCCGAAGACGACGATGAAGGGGACGATCAACATCCTCGGCGCCCGGTGGGGCCCTTCCCCCACCGAGTTCAACTGGGACCTGGACGAGATCGAACGGCTCCTTCGCGAGATCGGGATCAAGGTAAACGCCGTGATCGCCGGGGGATGCACGGTCGAGCAGATCCGGCATGCCCGCGAGGTGGAGCTGAATGCCTCATGGTGCTACGACTGGGGGCAGAAACTCGGGGACCTGATGCAGGAGCGGTTCGGAATCCCGTACAGCCGGACAGGTCAGCCCTACGGGCCATCGGCTACGAAGGAATGGCTGCTGGGCGTGGCGGCACCGCTCGGGATGCAGGAAAACGCGGAGGAGGTGATCGAACGGGAGATGCGGGAGGTGGAGCCGGACCTTGCCTACTTAAACGAGGCCCTCTCCGGAAAAACGGCAATCATCGAGATCTCGGAATTCCCCGGACCCATCCGGGCCCTCTCGCTCGCACGGATGGCAGAGGAATTCGGCGCACACCCTGTCGTGATCAATGTCCATCCCTACACGATCAAGGAGCGGATGCCCAGCATCAAGTATATCCTCGAAACGGGTGTCAACCCGGAGATCATCCTCACAAAGGGGCTCTTCCGGCTGGGAAGTTTCCGGTCGTCGAAGGAAACCGAGGACGAGCTGGAGGCGATCGTCCGGGAATACGACAACCCGATCTTCTTTGGGAACTCCGGAAGGTTCCCGCCCTGCCCTGTGGTGAACTTAACATTCATGAACCCGGCCTTCCAGCCCCATTACGGATTCAGGGGGATCAAAAACCTCGCCGCTCTCGTCCGGCAGGGACTGGAGAACAAAGACCTCCCGCGATCGAGGCTCTTTAAGGGGATGCTCTATGGGACCGGAACGCGGTAAAGAGCCCGCCGGGCCTTCCCGGGAGTCCTGCACCGACCCCTACCTCCGGTGTGCCTTCCACGGTGCTGCCCTGACTGCGCTCGGGGTCTCCGGCTCCGCCCTGCTCGCCCATTCCCCGCAGGGGTGCGAGTACCTGGTCAACAACGCCTTTGCCGCACAGGAATGCGACTACATGGAGACGATGACCGTCTGCACCAAGCTCTGCGTGGACGAGATTGTCCATGGAGGGGAGGAGATCCTTGCCCGCACGATCCGCGAGGTGAAGGGGCTCCCGATCTCCGCCCTGTTCGTGGTCTCCGCCTGCGGGCCGGAGATCGTGGGCGACGATATCGTGGCGGTCTGCGAGTCCCTGCAGCCGGAGGTGAAGTTCCGGCTCGTCCCCATCGCAAGCCCCGGGTTCAAGGGATCGCAGTACGACGGCATCGACATCGCCCTCGATACCATCGTAAAACGGCTGGTTGCAGAAGGCGGGAAGAAGGTGCCGGGCTCTGTCTGCCTTGTCGCCCCCCACGCGAACGCCAACCCGACGTGGCCGGCTGACCTCGCGTGGGTGAAGCAGACGCTCTCCCGGATGGGAATCCCGGTGGTGGCTACGCTCACGCACAGGACCCCGCTCTCCGAGATCGAACACGCGGCATCCGCCGAGACGACCCTCGTGCTGAGCCACGACGCAGGGCAGAAGGCCGCAGATTCCCTGGCCGCTGCATTCGGCATGGAACAGGTCTGTAAGGGGATCCCCCTGCCCATCGGGATGACCAACACGCAGAGGTGGCTGGCAGCACTCGGGGAGCGGTTTGATGCCCGGAAACCAGCGGACGAGATGGTTTCTGAAGGCGAACGGATGGTGACGGCGACGTGCCGGCGCAAGTGGCCGATGTCCCGGTTCCTGTACCGGACCCCGGCCGCGATCGTTGCGGATGCCACGGTCGGGATCCCGCTTGTCCGGTTCGTGACCGAGGAGATGGAGATGACCCCTGAACTCGTTGCTCTTTATTCCTCGGCACGACCTGTGCGGGAACTGCTGGAACGGGAACTGGGCAGCCTGGGCCTGACTCCGAAGGTCGTGTACGGGACGGACGTGTACAGGACCCGGCAGAGCCTCCGGGAGGTGATGCCCCGGGTCGTGTTCGGCAGCACGATCGAGCGGCACGCGAGCGAGGGGATTCCCGTAACCTACGTGGTCGAGGTGGTGAGGATGATGCGCCAGTTCAGGATGATCAACAGGGAGTATTTCGGGTATACCGGCATCCTGAATCTTTTCGAGTGCGTCCAGAATGAATGGACGATGGCCTGGCGTTCGAAGGAGAAACGGTACAGGGCGAAGTGGTAAGATGAGACAGATCGCGATCTATGGGAAAGGCGGGATCGGCAAGAGCACGATCGCCTCGAACCTCTCGGCCGCACTCCACGAGATGGGGCATACGGTCATGCAGGTCGGCTGCGATCCCAAGCGGGACTCGACGAGGATCCTTGCCGGCGGGAAGTTCATCCCCGCGGTGCTGGAAGAGCACCGGGAACAGCTGCGGGTGGGAAAGGACGAGTATGCGATCAAGCTGGACAATATCGTCTTTCAGTCACCCGGCGGGATCTACCTTGTGGAGGCAGGAGGACCGGAGCCGGGCGTCGGGTGCGCCGGCCGGGGCGTGCTGACCGCGCTTCAGATCCTGAAGGACCTGAACGCGTTTTCCACCTACAAAATCGACGTGGCGATCTACGACGTGCTCGGCGATGTCGTGTGCGGAGGGTTTTCGATGCCCATCCGCGAAGGGTTCGCAAAAGAGATCTACCTGGTCTGTTCCGGCGGGTTCATGAGCATCTACGCGGCGAACAACATCGCCCGGGCCGTGCAGCGCCTGTCCAGGCGGGGAGACACCGGGCTTGCCGGGATCATCTGCAACAGCAACGGGGATGAGGCGTTCGAACGTGCGATGATCCCGGAGTTTGCGAAGAAGCTCGGGACCCCGTTTGTCCGGTTCGTCCCGAGGAGTCCCGTGATCCAGGCCTGCGAACTGGAGAGCAGGGCCGTGGTGGAGCACTCTCCCGAGTCGAAGGAAGCGGGGATCTTCAGGGACCTAGCAAAGGCGATCATGGAGAACGATTCCCGGGTGATCCCGACGCCGGTGAACGATCTCGCGGAGCTGGAGGGGATGTACCGGCAGCATCTTCCAAAGCGGTGAGAGACAGGTGAGGGGATGGACATATCCCGTGGGAATGGCGGAAACTCCCTTTTTCCCGGTTTGAACCGGGAAAGCTCTGATCCTTTTTCCCCTGTAACGCCTTACCGGGACAGCGCAAATAGAACGGTTATTGTATCCCGGAGCCCCCAAGTCCTTCTCCGGGATCCTGCTTTCAGGGAAGTCCGGAAGGGCGATCATCCCCCGGTTCTTTCAGGTCACAGGCATGCCAGATCGCGGTGTGATACACTTCCGCAGCCCTTTCCCAAGGGTCTCCGCGGGTGCCAGGGGCGTCCGGGAAGGGGAGGGTCGTTCTGTTCTTCCCGGACCGTAGGGTCCCCCTGTTGGTTTCAGCGATTCCCGCGGAGGAGGGAGGGGATGGAGCTGCGACCGTCACTCCCCTTTCCATCGCCATGTGTTCCCGGAATTATCTTCCGCCGTCAGTAGGAAATATCCTATTTCGGTTCTTTTTTCGGTTGTTTGGCTGCCTCCTTGAGGGTGTCCACGAATCCCTCGTTGAGCTTATCCAGGTAGGTTTTTACCCTGGTATTGAGATCATTCACTTCGTCCTCGAGGTTCTTTCGTGGGGCCATGTCCAGGGCATGGTCGCAGTGTGCGAATGCCATCCGGATATTGATCTCCTTCTCGTCCGTTTCGCGGGCAAGGGCCGTGCAGATGTGAGCAAGGTGATAGTAGTATTCGGGATCCGGTTTGAGGGCGATCGCCTGCTGGATATATTTTTTTGCTTCATCGAGGTTTTTCGGATCCCGGTAATTTTTATAGGCAATCCAACCCCGTTTATCATTCACATCTGCTGCGATATCCAGGAGATCCTCCTGCTGGAGGAGTTCTCTCATGAGATAGAGAATCCGGTCCGCTTCGTTCACGAGCGCCACTGCTTCCGCGAGCCCTGCATCCCGTTCCGCATAGGAGTATGCCATGCCGAGGAGTGTGCGGATATAAATCTCCCCTGCATAGGATACCTGGTTCAATCGGCCCTGCGCAGGCTGCACCATCAGTTCCTGTTCAGGATCCGAAGGAGCGTCCGGAGTTTTCCGATCCTGAACCAACCGACCGAACTCCGAAAAAATATACATGAAATAGTTCTCACTCATGCAGTGGTCCCTCTTGTGAAGGAGGGATTCCGCACAATTAAGTGCACAGTAATAGTAATCCCAATTCGCTCCATGCGTATCGGAATTGTTCCTGCCTGACTGGATCATTGCCATTTCGAAATTGGATAAGGCTTTCCCGTATTCGGAAATACCGGATTGACACAGTCCCAGGTTAAATGAAACCAGGAGATGAAACAGATCCCAGTCATTCCCGTCCGGATTCCTGAGTTCCTCGACTTTTATTGCTTCCCTTGCACTTTCGTAATAGGTGATCGACTGTTTCCAGAAGTTATCCTTCTCTTCCCTGTTGTGGCAATAGTTGCCCAGGTTGAAATAGCATCCAGCGATGGACATCAGGGTCTGCACGCTGAAAGGTTCCAGGAGAAGTGCAGCTTCAAAGAAGAAAAGGGCCTGTTTATAGTCTCTTGCATCCAGGAGACACCGGCCCCAGGCGTAATTTTCCCCAAATCCCAGAGGATTGTTGTGCTGGATTTTTGAGGCGGTCTCGAATGCTCTTGTGTAATTTTTCTCATTCCGGGTTTTCTCGTCCAGTAATGAGTTCACCAGATCAATTTCTATCTTCCGTTCCCTGACCTCCCTTGGATGGTGGTCGATTAAAAAATTGTAGGCGGCCTGATAATCTTCGCTCCGGCCCGATATTCGGGCCAGCTGGTAGGAGATCATACCGTAAATCCAGGTAAATGCTTCAGGTTCTTCATTATAGCAGGGGGAAATGAACTCCCTTGCCTTCAGATAACACGCAATCTTCTCTTCGGGTGTTCCCGATTTCGCGATATGGTATAAATTATAGGCAGCTTCCCATTTCAGGTTTTCATCCAGTTCTTCCGGGCTGGTGGAGAGAAGATCGTTTTTTACCTGGCCCAACCGGCTCATGTAGTCGAACTGTTCTTCAAAAGAGGAAGGGTACCCTTCCCTGGTAAAATCCCTCTGGAAGTTCAGGATGTTGATCAGATACCGGCTCTTGCCGGAATCCGGCATTACGCAAAGGAGCTCGGTCCTCCAGCGGGGAGAGAGCTGCTCTTCCATGCAGCTCGGGCAGGAGAGAATCTTTCCGATCGCGGTCTCCATTTTCTTCAGGTCGCCTGCCTGTTGGGAAGAAAGGGCCAGGAACAGCCAGTACTTTAAATGTTCGGGATCGATCTGTGTCGCCACCCCGAACGAATCCATTGCATCCTTGAACTGGTTCTCGGCGTAGTAGACGATCCCCAGAATGGAATGGAGGTTCGCGTTCGTCCTGTCGATCGAGCGGGCCTGACGGAGGAGCCATTCAAGGGAACGGTACTGCCTGTTCGGCGGGGGTGTCCGCTCTCTGTTCACCAGGGGGGGAGTCCTCCCGCATTCGGAATGCGAAAAGCAGGTTCTCGCGAGGTCCCATAGCGCGGTGCTGCTGACTTTCCGGAGATCGGATGCCCTTGTGAAGAGGTCGTCCGTCCGCCGGAACTGGGACCTGCAGAATCCGTACCACGAGTCCCGGACGGCAATCCTGTGGTGGTCGAAGGCAAGGTTGAAAAAGGAACGGCTCCTGTCCCTGTTCGTTCTCCTCTCATCCGGATCCGAACATTCCCGTTCGAGCGTCCGGTATTTCATCGCGAGTGTCCGGTAGCAGACTCCGATCAGGATATGAAGGAGAGGGTACTGGAACCTGAGCGCAATCGCCTGCTTGCAGGGGTGAACGATATCCTGGAGAACGAGTTCGTCCAGCGACCGGTAGGACTCTTCGTCGAGCCTCAGGTACTTCTCGTTCTCCAGCATCTTCTGGAATCGGTTGTAGGAGAGGGCATAGTAGTACTCCCACGGCTCCGGGTCCATCTCGATTGCCTTTAAGAAGGCCTGTTCCGCTGCTTCCAGGTTCCCGAGCTCTGAATAAACGACTCCGAGGTTGTACCATGCAAGACTGAAGGTGCTGTCTTCGGAGATCGCCTCCAGGAACCTCCTTTCTGCATTTTTCAGGTTTCTGAGCTGGTCCTTTTTCGAAAGGAGGCAACTCCGGTAATCCTTCAATCCCTCGGTGAAGTAATAGGTCGCCCTCCACCTCGTCGTTCCTCCTTTGGTGAGATCCGTGAAAATCCGGCAGGCCAGCTCCCTGACCATTGCATCGAAGTTCTCGATCCTCTTTTCTTTTTCGTTCACGACCAGATGGATCGCCCTCCCTTCGGTGGAGATCGGGAGAGCCTGCACACCCATGGTAACGGGGAGCACGGTCCGTTTCGCGATGCTTCCTTCCACCCTCCAGCTTCTGCTCGGCGTCCCCGACATGAATGCGTTCAGGATGAAGAGATCCCCGTCGCGGTGGACGCTGCCGACAATCCGCGGACCCGCAAAGACCTTGTTGAAGGCTCCCGCAACGGCACCGACAGGGATCTCCATCCAGCCCAGTTTGATGGTGGCAGTCGCATCGACCGCCTCCTTGATCTCCTCGCCGGAGTCCCCGGCCTTGATCGCATACTCGAGCTGTCCGCACCTTCCTCCCATGGAAGGGATTGCCCTCCGGTCATTGACTTCGGAATACAGCATCTGCAACCTGTGGAGTTCCCCGTTGAGGAGGGATCCGAGTCCTTCGGTGAATTTGCCGGAGGTCTCATCGGTGATGGAGCTTTTAATCTCCCCCACCACGATCTGATTCCTCGACCGGTATCCGAAATAGGCAAAAATCCCGAATCCGAAAAGGACCGCGACCGCAGTCGCGACCCCCGTGGTCATCAGGTTTGAAAGGGAGCGGATGCCCTCCGTGGCAGAGCCCGTGACATTCCCGACCAGGGCATCGAATGTCGATTTTCGGATGGTTTCTGTAACGGTGGCATTCGCGTTCGCGGTTGTCGTGACGTTCTGCGAACCATTCCCGCTCCCGGGATTTGTCTGGTTTTCCGTGGCATCTGCCACGAGACCGGAACTCTCTCCCTGGAGGGCGTTATTCACTGGAGTCGTGTCCGCGGCCGGGACAGTAACCTGCGCAAGGAGCAGGACAATGAAGAAACATGCAAGCAACCAGAGGGCGAGCGGCCTCCAGCCGGTCGAAAAGAACCGGTACAGCCGGCCTCCCACCAAAGATCCTCCAAAAATCAGATACCTGTACAGAATTCCCAGCATCAATCCAGCCTTGTGCTGAACGTGCACGGTGGATGGTCCTGGTTCCCCCGATGGAATTCCATCCCCCAAAGCCGGTGGAGGTTGCCCTCCTGCGGACGGATCAGACACCCCTGTATCCCCTTGATTGAATTCCCTCCCTGTGAGGCGATAAAGTTACTGGCCGGTTTGGGGAAAGACGATCCCTGTACGCATCGGTCGGCCTCCGGGAATTCCAAAAAAGGTGGGATCGGAACGGTCGAATGCCCTCATCGACGGATCTGCGCATCCGGGACATTCATTAAAAAAGGTGTACCGGTCCCGTCCTCATCCCACAAGAATCCGCCTGGACGAAGTGCTTTCCCCGTATTCATTCACTGCGTTTAACGTAACGGTGTAGGTCCCCGGCTCCGTAAAGGTATGCTCAGGGTTTTTGTCCGTGGAATCACTCCCGTCCCCGAAATCCCAGTACCAGCCGGTCGGGTCGCGGCGGGACTGATCGGTAAACCCCACGGTCAGCGGCGCATTGCCGGATTTCGGGACCATCTGGAAGTAAGAGACCGGGGGTAATTCAGTCTGTTTCAGTATTCCCTGGGTGACCCCCGGAGAGGGTGTGACGGAGGAATATCCCGCCCTCGTCGATCCTGCCAGGACAAAGGACGTGGAGGAATCGGACCCAATGTCATTGCTGACTGTCAGTTTGACGGAATATCTCCCTGTCCGTTTATAGGTGTGAGCCGGGTCCTGTTCCGTGGACGTGGCCCCGTCCCCGAAGTCCCAGGCCCACGAGGTGACCATGCCGGTGGACTCGTCCGTGAACCGGACCGTGACCGGACCGGTCCCTGGTTCGGAGGTTGCAGTGAAGGAGGCGGTCGGAGGGAGTTCCGGGTCACCAACGCCGGTGGATCCGAGGAAGTACGGGTTGCCGATCAGCGTTTTATACCGGGGACCCGAGAGCGGCTCGACAGCCCCCTTGGAGGGATTCCACGTGCCGGGCGGGATTAAGTAGTTCTGCTCCGGCTGGCCGTTGTCGTTGTGCTTGTACGTGTCGAACCAGATCACGGCCTTGATCCGCGGATAGTTGTTCTTCAGGTTGTCGGCATGGTAGAGGGACTCGATCCACTGGGTGCTGAACTCCTGGGTGGGTTTGTTGAGGGGATCCGGGTCCCAGTACTCGCTCTTTACGTAGGGTGCCGGTTTCTGGCCCGCGGTCTCGGCGAACATCAGGGGGAACCCGAGCGTGTTCCCGAAGTAATTGTACCACGCCTGTTCCGGGTGGGCCTGGTATTCTCCTTTCAGCCCCGAAAAGGTGTTGGCATTCCAGTAGAAGTGGTACCGCGTCTGGGCGACCCAGTCCACGTAGGCCTTCCCCGGCTGGGTGATCGTGTGGTACGGGTTTTCCTTGCCCGGCCACCACTGGATCTTGTGATCCGCCTCGAACGGGTTGTCATTGATGTTCGTGCACCATGCCATCTGGCAGCCGGCGGCATGGAACCTGTTGGCCGCATACTGGAACATCGAGATGAAGCCGGCCGGGTTATCCTTCGCAACCTGCTGGGACTCCATCTCGTGGCCGAAGACGATGATGATGGTGTCCCCGTTCCTGGTGAGAGGTTTCAACTGGTCTGCGAAGGCGTCGATGTGCTGCTGTGCCGTCTTCCCGTCGGAATACTTGTGGGATAGATCGAGGCTCGAGTCCCACGGCACGAGGAAGATGACGGGAACCGCTTTGTATTTGGTGATAATCTCGCCTGCCCATGCCGCAGCGGCTTTCCCGTCCCTGTTCTCGTTCCCGTTCAGCACGTTCCCGAGGGATACATACCGGGAGAACATCCGGTGCGTCGTCCCGGCGGCGGCGTTGAATGCGGCCGGGTCCTTGATCCAGGTCTCGTGACCGCTGTCAGGACCCTGGGTGTAGGAGTTCCCCCCGAGGTACGCGCCGAGGTAGCACCCGTTCTGGTTGAGCAGCCCCTCCGAGACGGTGGGGATGTGGTAGGCGTGGGCTGGGAGTGCGAGGCAGAGTGCGAGAACCACTCCGAGGAGGAGGGAAAGCCGTTGCTGGGACATGAGGATCTGTGGAATGTTATCACCGGGGTTTGAAATACATATTCATGGTGGCCTGATGGGGTTGTGAGCAGGTTTCTGTGGGGACTTCCTGAGTTGAAGGGCAGTAGTGATGGAGGGCGGAGATGTTTTGAGAAGAGGGACTGTTGATGTGGTTTGTTGAGGACTACGGGGGTTGGAGGTGGTGGAATGGGAGTGTTAGGGAGTGAAAAAACCTGTACCTGATTGTTTGCAATGGAAGCTGTCGAAATATGCCCGTCATTTTGCTTTGGAAAATTATTTCATATCATGCGCTTGGTTATATTTTTGTGAGTTAATGTATACTTCCACGATGCCAACACTACTCTCCTCACTCTTCCTGGTTCTCTGTATTTCCGGAATCCTCCTTCCGGTATCAGCGTCCTCTGTCATGTGGCTTCCGACGGATAGTTTCCAACGAGGAACAAATTTTGTCCATTCAAATCTGGTTCTCAAACTCAACGGAAAGATCCAACCGTCGGAAGGAATCCGGGAAACGCTTCTTCCTCTCCCGGGACACCCTCGAGATTTTCCTATAAAAGTGCCGGATACGAATATTTCGCTTATTTCACCCACCGGCCGGGGTTTGATCCTTGTCCAGATGGCCATACCCTATCCGACATTTTCAGGGACGATGATGGTCTACAAGGACGAAATGACTGTCACGGATCAATACGTGGCAACGGTTGTAAGGAAGGTGGGTATTGAAGGGAACCATGTCGAGTGCGAAGGGTGTATTCATATAAGGGGCAAGGAGAGCGAGTTGTGGATTATAAATGATACCGGGATCATCAACTATGATCTGACCGGCAGACCCAATGGACTTGATGATGCTCCCAATATTTCTCCTACGATCGAGGAATCCAAGGGTATTGCGCTCGAATACCTCGAGTCAACCGGTCTTATAGAGAAGGAGATCGAATCGGTCCTGGCAATGAGTGGAGAGGAGGGATACCACCTGGGACCGAACAACACCTCCACGCTCATATTGCGATGTTCCCAGGTTCTCCTCATCCGGAACCTTGACGGAATCCGCGTTGTGGGGGATTCGATCCGTGTGGAGGTGTGCGGAAATGGAGATATCATCGAATTGGACAAAGACTGGCCCCCGTATGCACCATATAAGGAATATTCTATCATTTCCTCAAGAGAGGCTTACGACCACTTCCTCGAGCTCGATGTCGTGAATTATTATGAGAAGGTGATCGGGACTATGTCACGGGAAAGGTATCTCAAGTATGGTGAGAAGACCAGGGAGATGATGCCGCTGCTCGTGAACGTAACAGGGATCGATCTCGTGTATTATGGCGGGGATACGCACAAATCCGGCCTTTTGAGACCTGCGTACGAGTTCACCTACGACTTCATCCTGGACAACCGGACAGAGCAGGGAAGGCTGTACCTCCCTGCAGTGCCGGAACTCGGGAAACTGGAGGAATGGCCGACGTGAATGCGATCTAATATCCATTCATTTGCAAGAAAAGGGGCAGACCTGGGCTCCGCTTTGCGCCATCTTTTCGGCCATTGCCATGATATCGCGGGTGACCGCTACATCCACGTAATCTTCTCCGCAGTTGGTGTAGATCTCCGCGGGCACCTCTTTCATGACGAGGGTGTGTCCTTCCCGCTCAAATGTAACTGTCGTGGTCCCGGGCCGCGTTGTACCATTACAGCAGATTGTGCACTTCATGAAACGATTACCATAGCTCTAAATTCTTGGTTTATTTAAAAAATGGGACCGCCCGTTTCAGTGCAATAAAGAGATGACCTTGATTGAAACTAAAAAAGTTTCAATTGAAATAAAAAAGGTTCAATCATTGAATGAGGCGTTCGAATTGTCAAGTATTTCTTGACAGTTGCCCCCGGATCGAGTCCGCTTATTGAGGGGGGGTCACTCTGCTTGAGGGGAGATAGTAGCGGTTAGGTGGATTTAAACGCCATGTTGCGACGGCCAGGCCCTCAACTTCGGTCAGGGTCATGAACTTCTGGATTGACCCGTTCCTTTACACATTGCACTTGCGGGGGTGATGGATGTCCTGGAGGGGAGGGCGAGGAAAACTGCGGCGGTGTTTGTGGGGAGGGAGGAGGTGGATGGGGTGAGGATCTCCTGACAAAAACCCTTAACGCAAGCAACGGCGAATAGAATCCTGTTACAGGAAAAATCCATGGCCCGACAAAGCACCAGGAAACAGAAATCCAGCAATGGCGCTAACCTCGGATTTGAGGCGACGCTCTGGGCAGCGGCTGACAAGCTTCGGGGGCACATGGATGCAGCAGAATATAAACACGTTGTCCTCGGACTTATTTTTCTGAAATATATATCGGATGCCTTCGAAGAGCGTCGCACGACGCTTGATACCGAGCTCAGCGATCCGAAAAGCGAATGGTATGTTGCCGAACCACAAGCACGGTACCGATCGCTCGAGGATCGAGACGAATATAAGTCAGTAAATATCTTCTGGGTTCCTATCGAAGCCCGGTGGGCAACCCTACAGGCAAACGCGAAGCAACCCACGATCGGAACGACGATCGATGATGCGATGGTGGCAATCGAGCGGGACAACCCCTCGCTCAAAGGAGTGCTCCCGAAAGATTATGCCCGCCCTGCATTGGACAAGACACGTCTCGGCGAGTTGATCGATCTCATCGGAACAATCGGCCTTGGAGACAAGGAGAACCGTTCAAAAGATATCCTCGGTCGTGTCTACGAGTATTTCCTCTCACAGTTCGCGACTGCAGAAGGAAAGAAGGGCGGGCAGTTCTACACACCACGCTGTGTGGTTAAAGTCCTGGTCGAGATGATTGAACCCTACAAAGGTCGGGTGTTCGATCCATGCTGCGGTTCGGGCGGGATGTTTGTCCAGAGTGAAAGATTTGTCGAGGCTCATGGGGGGAAAATCGGGGATATCAGCGTCTACGGGCAGGAGTCCAATCCGACCACATGGAAGCTGGCGAACATGAACCTCGCTATCAGGGGAATTGAGGGCAACCTCGGCCCTGAACACGCCGATAGCTTCCATCGAGACCTGCACCCGGACCTGAAGGCGGACTTTATCCTTGCCAATCCACCCTTCAACATGAAGGACTGGGGCGGCGAGCGGCTCAAGGAGGACATCCGCTGGAAGTACGGCCTCCCTCCGGCCGGCAACGCAAACTTCGCCTGGGTCCAGCACTTCATTCACCACCTCGCACCGACCGGGATTGCCGGGTTCGTTCTCGCGAACGGTTCAATGTCATCGAACCAGTCGGGCGAAGGAGAAATCCGGAGGAACATCATCGAAGAGGATCTCGTGGATTGCATGATTGCACTTCCCGGGCAGCTCTTCTATTCGACACAAATCCCAGCCTGTCTCTGGTTCGTCACCCGCGAAAAGAAGAACCACCGGTTCAGGGACCGGGGGGGACAGATTCTCTTCATTGATGCCCGCAAAATGGGGACACTGATCGACCGGGTGCACAGGGACCTTTCGGATGAGGACATTGCAAAAATTGCCTCGAAGTATCACGCCTGGCGAGAGGAAAAGGGGGCTGGAACGTATGAGGATGTGCCAGGGTTCTGCAAGAGTGCATCGCTTGAAGAGATCCGGAAGAATGGGTATGTTCTGACTCCGGGAAGATACGTTGGTGCCGAGGATGTGGAGGATGATGGTGAGCCGTTCGAGGAGAAGATGGGGCGGTTGACAACACTGCTCCTTCAACAATTCACCGAATCACAGAATCTTGAACACACTATACGTGAGAACCTGAAGGGGTTGGGGTATGAGTTTTGATCCGACCAAACCGTATAATGAACTTCCACTCCTCCCTCCTCCTGAAGATTTGGAATCAAGGGCAGTACTTCGCAAATGCATCTCGGCAAATCGTGCGTTAGCCTCCCTGAAAGTGGCAGGAAATCTCATTCCAAACCAGGCGATTCTGATTAATGCAATTCCCCTGCAGGAAGCAAAAGCCAGTTCTGAAATCGAGAATATCGTGACTTCAGGCGACGCCCTTTACCGGGCCGATCTCCTCCCGGGAAATCCCGCCGATCCCCACACAAAAGAGGTCCTGCACTACCGGGAAGCGCTTTATCATGCTTATTACAAGATCAAAGAGGGGCATCCGATCACCACAAGCCTACTCCATTCAATCTGTAACGATATCCTCCGCAGCGAAGTGCAGATCCGGATGTTCGGACCGGGCAAGATTGTCAATAAAACAACGGGTGAAGTTGTGTACCTGGCTCCTGATGGGGAAGTCCTTCACGAAAAATTACAGAACCTCGAAGAATTTATCGCCGGGGACGACACGCTCGATCCTCTCATCCGGCTCTCTCTCATCCACTACCAGTTAGAGGCAATTCATCCCTTTGAGGATGGAAACGGGAGGACGGGGCGGATTCTGAATATTCTTTATCTTGTGGAGAAGGGACTTCTTGACATTCCCGTACTCTACTTAAGTCATTATATCATCGCACACAAGAGCGAATATTACCGATTATTGCGGGCGGTCACTGAGCATGAGGCATGGGAGGACTGGATTCTTTTTGTGCTTGACGCCATTGAGAGCACCGCACTGTCTACCTATTACAAAATATGGAACATTAAGACCCTTCTCGAAGATACTGCTGAACAATGCAGGAGAGAGCTGCCTTCAACGGTGTATTCAAAAGAACTCGTTGAATTGATCTTTGTCCAGCCCTATTCGAAGGTCTCGTCAATTGTGGATGCGGGACTGGCAAAGCGGCAAACTGCAGCGCGATATCTGAAGGAATTAGAGAAGATTGGCATTCTGAAATCTGAAAAAATTGGAAAGGAACGGATATATTTCAACCAGTCCCTTATCAAACTCCTGTCGGAGGGGTAACCAACGTGTCGATATTTTTCAATTTCTTCGACACGTTTTTGGGACATGTCGAAGACATCGACATGTTAGGAGAGAAGGATGTGGGGGGATATTTGACATGTCGATTTTTTTCAATTTCTTCGACATGTTTTTGGGTATGTCGATGGGATCGACATGTTAGCTGAAAGGAGAGGGAGAACAGGAAGAGGATGACCATGATTACGAGGATGATGATGAAGATGAGCATGGTGAGGATGAGGGGGAGGAGTTTGAGGAGAAGATGAGGCGGTTGACGTCAAAACTGCAGGAGCAGTTCGGGGAGTCGGATCGCTTGGAAAGGGAGATCCGGAAGACTATCGCGGGGCTTGGGCTCGAGGTGTAAAGCGGGTGATGACCGGTGATAAGGAAGGCTTACCTTCAATGGGTATCGATAGGTGGTCTAAAATCACGCTGCGAGATGCAAATGTAACGCTGATCGACTGCGATCACCGAACTCCCCCCGCATGTGACGCGGGATATCCATATATCGCTATTCCGCAGCTAAAGGAGGGGCGCATCGACTTAACCAATGTACGACGAATCGCATCTGAACACTATCAAGATTGGACTCGTAAGGCCAAACCGTGCGCGAACGATGTTATTCTTTCTCGTCGATGTAATCCAGGTGAGACTGCAATTGTACCCCCTAATCTGGAATTTGCGCTAGGTCAGAATCTCGTTCTGCTTCGAGCTGATGGAACACGGGTGTACCCTCCGTTTCTTCGATGGCTTGTCCGAGGCCCAGAATGGTGGGATCAGATCGAAAAGTATCTGAATGCGGGTGCGGTCTTCGATAGCTTGAAATGTGCGGATGTGCCGAATTTCGAGCTAACCATTCCACCTATTCCCATCCAACGCCGCATTGCCCACATTCTCGGCTCTCTCGATGACAAGATCGAACTCAACCGCCAGATAAACGAAACCCTTGAGGCAATGGCACGGGCGATTTTCAAATCCTGGTTCGTTGATTTCGATCCTGTAAGGGCGAAGGTTGAGGGCAGACAACCGGCAGGGATGGATGCGGAGACGGCGGCTCTGTTTCCGGATGGATTTGAGGAGGTTGATGGGAGGGAGGTGCCGAAGGGGTGGAAATTCGGTAAAGTATCCGATCTTGTGGGGATTAATGAAAAATCATTGTCCTGTGAATACCCTCATACCCAAATCGAATATATCGAAATATCATCTGTAACTAAAGGAAAATTGGAGGCAAGTATCACTGTTTCTTTGGAAGCAGCCCCCAGTAGGGCTCAAAGATTAGTAAGTCATGGGGATACAATTTGGTCTGGGGTTCGTCCAAATCGGGAATCATATCTTTTCATTCAACATCCGAATGAAAATCTGGTGGTATCTACGGGTTTTGTTGTTCTCACACCTCATAAGATTCCACCTACCTATCTTTTCTCATGGGTAACAACAGAAAATTTTGTCGATTATCTGACGGCGAATGCGGATGGAAGTGCTTATCCCGCAGTCAGAGCTGAACATTTTGGTAACGCCGATCTACTAATTCCCTCAAAAGAGATTTTGGCAGAATTTGAGAGAATTGTTGCCCCGATGAGAGAGAAAATACACCAGAACGAGCAGCAGTCCCGCACGCTTGGCCAGATTCGGGATGCGCTGCTGCCGAAACTAATGAGCGGGGAGATTCGAGTTGATGCGGATAAATCATGACCTCGAAGACTGGAGTTATGAGAATGAACTATTCGAAGAAACTCGTGATTATTTTCTGGTTTAGTAAAAGCCATGAAATTCAGTATATTGACCATAAAGGAAGCGTGACATGACTCATGGACAATCCAATAAAACTGGGAGTTCTGGAGCCGGTAAAGGTTCGGGATGTCTGGGGGAATGAGGCATTGAATTTTACCCCGTGGCTTGCTGAAAAAATCAATATTGTTCTGCTCAGTAAAACTCTGGATATCGACATTGAGGTTCTCGAAACCGAAAAGTACGTCGGTCCCTACCACATGGATATTTTTGGCCGCGATAACCGTTCCGGATTTCCAGTCATCATTGAGAACCAGCTTGAAATTACTGATCACAGTCATCTGGGGCAGATAATCACCTATGCAGCGGGTCTTGAGTCGGGCATCATGATCTGGGTTGCACCCACATTCACGAATGAACACCGGGCCGCAATCGAATGGCTGAACCGCATCACGGGAGACAATTTTAACTTTTTTGCAGTTCAGGTCGAATTATTCAGAATTGGAGACTCGCTGCCGGCCCCAAGGTTCAGCATTGTAAGCGGACCGAACGAATGGACAGAATACATTCAGGAAAGGGTCAGGAAAATCGGTACAACCCCTGTCCAGGCCCTTTCATTGGATTATTGGACTGCCCTCAAGAAATTGATCGAAGCATCGCAGAGCCCTGTACTGTGCAGTAAACCAAAACCCCAGACACAATTCGATATCCTTCTGCCGGCAAGTCCCTTCAGAATATCCGCTACGATCGAACCCAACGATAACCGTATTAAAGTATCCCTCTGGGTGTCTGGTCGTGGCGATATGATGCCGAAGAGGAATGCAGCGTTTGGACTCCTGCAGGAAAAATTCAGTCCCGAACTGACAAAGATATACGGTAAAGAGTTGATATGGGACATCCGACCAACCCGCAGCTGGGATGAGGTCAATATCTCCGCGTCCTATGATCCAAAGAATACTGATACTTGGGAACAGCAGCATACCTGGCTAAAAACGCAACTGGAAAAGATGGTTGGATTCTTTAACGCCAATTTGAAAGATCTCGTCATAGAGTAGACAGATGAAAGGGCAGATTCGAGTCGATAAGATGAACGAGGTAGTCATATGAAGATGGGTGAATTTGGAATTTCTGAATTTACATTTGGATATGCGTTCCTGTATGAGCAAACCGGAAAAAGATGGAAAGATCTCAAAGCTGCACCCATTCTTCCCAATCTGAAGCAAGAAAAAGACGAGGGGTGGGACGCTCATTTACCGTTGAGAGGAGCAGATTATTATTACCAATTTAAATTAAGTGAGTACCTGAAAAGA
>DAEV01000066.1 GCA_002509495.1 Methanolinea sp. UBA473
ATACAAAAATGAGCCGGGTTTCAGTAATGATTGCATTTCAGAAAGGAATGCATTTTCATCAACGAGATGTTCAATAACTTGAGTACAGATTGCAAGATCAAACGAATCCGGCTTTAAAAAATGTAGATGGGACGCATCACCTAGGATAAGATCACAATCACAAGTTAGGTGTTGTAATCTTTTTAACCGTGTAAGTGAAAGATCAATCCCAACAGCGTTTTTTTGGTGTAAAAAACCACATCCACTCATAGAAGTAAGGAGAACTCCATCCCCGCACCCAATATCCAAAATTCTTGTTTGATCGTTTGTATCGAATTTATTCATTATATTTTGTAGAAGGACAGGAATAGTATGAGACTGAAACTGAATATTATCTCTGGAATATTTTTCAAAGTCTTTCATTTTTTATTCTATCAATTCATAGATAGATTTCAATTGATGATTACGGTATTCAGTAGAAAATTTCCCTTTTGTGACCATATGAAAAGATTCATCCCCCATCTTTTCACACATTTTTGGATTACTGATCAGCTCTTCGATTTTCATGACAAGAGTATTTGTGACAGGAGTAAGATCTCTTTTTATTATCTCATTTTTATAGGATTTTATTTTTGAGGAGGGCTTGAGATTTTCCTTTGAAAAACACGAAATAGGAGATGAGACCACAAATCCATTCAGACCGTCTTTTATTATCTCAGGCATAGCATAAACATCAGATGTAATAACGGGTAATTGATATAGCATTGCTTCAAGCATTACATACCCAAAAAAATGGATATAACTGGGCAGGACGAAGAGATCAGACTGTGAATAATAATCCCTAAATAAAATTTCTCTTGCTATCGAACTGGTTTGAATCTTTACAACATCTGAATTAATCTTCTTTTTATATTCTTCAAAGAGCTGCTGGTGATGGGGAGGTGGGTTAGTAATGATATCAACTGAAATATCATATTTTAGGGAAAGAATCTTACAAGCCTCCACAAGTTCTCTCCCTCCATCATCAAAGAAATGCCTGCTCACAAAAAGAATATGGAATGATTCTCTGTTTTTTATTCGCGGGTACTTTTTAAAATGAATTTTAGCATCAATAGCCGGGTAGAGCACTTCGACTTTTTCTCTGATTTTCTCATAATATTTTCCAAGACCATATTCTAACGCAGAACGCGTTGCTTCTGAATAGGGAAGAATTTTTTTACAGCGTTTTTTTTGAAGAAATGATATGAGTGTCTTCTTCCAGCGATCAGATTCAAAAAGGTCGTCATCAAGATGAAAAAAAGACGAAGCATGTTCAATAGTAACAAAATACGGATGGTTAGATAAAGGAATCACTCCGCCATTGGTATGGATGGCATCACAATCGGTCTTTATCCATGCCATTCTTGGCAATCCGAGCGTTTTAAGCCCTGATGTTGCGATAGTTTTGAGAACTGTATGACGTTGAGTATATTCACCGACTTTAAAGAAATTGGGAGAAGAAAGATTTGATTTAATCCTGATTCCATCTGGTGGTGATGAGATATAAGATTCATTAATCGGATGTGGTCCACCCCAAAAATATATTGATTTCATCTGTCCCCTAATGCGCATGCTCCATCCCAAACCAGTAATAATTCTTGACGTTTTTCCAATAATAAGAAATTCCTAATCTAAAATCTTCCGGATGTTGGATGATCCAAAGGACATTTTGGAGAATCCATCTCGGATTAAAATAAAGGGATCGATATGCGTTTTTCCTGGCATCTTCCAACTCTTTATCAGACAGATTATCATATTTTAAAATGGCTTTGTGCTGATACAAGGTCCTCCAGTCCGTTTGTTCTGCAATAAGACGCTCCTTCACGGCCATATTATAGAGTTCTGTCCCGGGATATGGTACTGCAATGTTGAATTGTGCGCCGTGTGGCAAGGTTTCGTGAATAAAGTGGAGCGTGTTCTCTATCGATTTCTGCGTCTCTCCCGGAAGTCCAAGAATAAAACTTGTATACACTTTTATTCCGGCCTCTTTCGTCCATAAGATCGCTCGTTTTGCCTCTTCCACTTTTATTCCTTTTTTTGCAGTATCGAGGATAGTCTGGTCTCCGGATTCCACCCCGTAGGCAATCCCTCGGCATCCGGATGCTTGCATAATAGATAGTAGCTCGGGATCAACAAGGTTGACACGGGTATTGCAGTACCAATGAAGAGCAGGGAACGATTTTTTTATGGCATTACATATCGTTATAGTCCGCTTTCGGTCAATAGTGAACGTTTCATCAAAGAAAGAAACGAGTCGGACATTGTAGTGAGAATAGAGAGTATCCAGTTCCTTGATTACGAATTCCGCGGGTTTCAGGTTGAACGGAGTTTTTGCAACAGTGCAATAAACACATGAAAACGGACAACCCTTGCTTGTATAGATTACCATGTAGTTACCCGAAACAGGTGTGTTTGGACGATAGGAGCGAAAATCTTTAATGAGATCGTATGCCGGAAGAGACAATGAGGAAAAATCAGTGGTTTCTATAAAATTATCCTCTGTTGTCACTAGGATATTGTTTCCATTTCGAATACCTATCCCAGGAATTTCTGAAAGATCTCTATTTTCCTGAATTCCTGCAATTATTTGTTTTACCCTTGTTTCCCAGTTGAGCGGAATATAAATATCAAGCGAAGGGGAGCGCTCAAGGACTTCATGAATTAATGTATGAAGGGTGAAGCATAAGCCAAGTGTAACAATTCTGTCTGATATTTGTTTTGCAATCTCTGCAGTTTTCATATCCCAGGCGTGAGTGGTAGGTGTGAATCGGAATATAAGGAGATCTGGTGAAAAGTGGGCTATTTGCGATTGAAGTTCGGGGTATGGCATCACAGTGCCATTTGCATCAATAAATTCTATTTCATGACCTTCATTTCTGAGAATTGCAGCTAACCAGAGGAGAGAGTATGGAGGAATTACTGCATATCGGTCGGTTACCTCGCATCTATCCTCTCGGGTTACAGGTATTATATTATTGAGACGGGGAGGATTAACTAGCAGAATTCGCATCTTCTATCACACCAATGTAATATTCTTTCGTTAATTTTGCTGCTTTGTCCCATTGGAATTTTTTGATTACTGCCTCTCTTGCATTCTCTCCCAATTCTTTTCTATAGTTTTCATCCTCAAGAAGACGTGTGATTGCTTTCTCTATTGAACGAGGATCATGGGGAGGAATAAGAACCCCATTTTTCTCATGTGTAATCATTTCAGGAATTCCTCCGACATTTGATGCAACCACCGCATTTTTTGATGCCATTGCTTCAAGAACACTCAAAGGAAAATTTTCTGAGAGGGAGGGGAGTGTAAAAATATCAGCACATGAATAAAGGAATCGGGTTATATCATGTGGAATATAACCCAGTTGGATAATATTTTGTTTTGGTACCGAGTATTTAATCTGCTTACCAGGCCCAGCGATTATAAAAGTTGCATCATTCCTTTTTAGGATTGTAGGAATTGCGGTAATTAAGTCATGAATCCCCTTGCTCTGGATCATCCGGGAGAGAAAAAGGATAACTGGTGAATGAATAGGCGGGAGTTCAGGTAGATATGATTGTGCAAGGGTCCTGTCATAAGGTTGGAAGAAATGGGCATCGATTCCATTATGAATTACTTCAATTCGTTCTGGTTCTATCCCTTTTTCAATGGTTACTTTTTGTTTGGCCCAATCCGAAACGGTGATGTAATGCCGATCTTTAGAATAGTACCAGTTTTCCATTGCAATAAGTGCGGGACTGAACAAAAATGTGAATTGTTCTGAAGAGTCAAGTTGAAAAAAGGGTTGTTGCGATGACTTGATTGCTCCCTTCTGCGATGCGATTGTGGTATGGATTGTGGTCACAATCGGGACTTTAATCTTTTTTAAGGAAAGAAAGAGGTCTGGCATGGCGCTTTGAGAATGAATGATATCAATATCATATTCTTTGATGAGAGATTTTACTTTAGCAGCACAGTGCAGTTGAAATTTTAAATTATAAAAAAAGGAATCTTGTGCTTTTCCTAAAAAATGAACTGTGATATTGCTGGGAAAAGACTGGTTGGATATTTCCTCATCTGCTATGGATTGTGATTCCATCCGAACACGATGAGGTGTTACAATATGAATATTCACATCAGGGGGCATATGACGAGCAATTTCTGCGATGTATACCCCCACACCTCCCCTGCAGGGTAAAAATTCAGGTGCTAACATGAGGACGTTCATGCAGTCACCGAGAGTAATTGATCGAATAAGTTGGTAAATAATTCGGATAGGATGCCCCGGACATTTGAAATCTCTTTTACTCCTATTGCATTAGCAGTTTTCCTAAATAGTAAAAAGGACTATCCGAAATAATTATAGATTCTAATTACATCGGATATACTCTATTCACTTTATCTGTAAAGTTGGTACAAGGAATGATGGATTTTCCACCTTCATCACTTGCACCAAACTATTCAAAATCAAGCTCGTCGTCACCAGCAGCAACCCTAAGATCAACGAGCTGATCCCCCCAACAAACATCACCGAATGAAATACCCCCTCGGCATACAACTCCGTAAGGGTATAAATCGACGCAAGAACCCCAAACACCGTCAACACCCCCCCCGGCACCCCGAACGTGATCAGCGGCCTCTTGTACCCCACGATCCCGATGATATGCCCCAGCACATCCAGGCCATGGGATATCGCGTTCTTCTTGTGACCGCTCGCAACAGAATAACTCACCCCGATGGGAACCTCACCTATAACCAACCCCCGGTGCGCAAAGTGCTCGAGCATGTCGGACTCGATGTTGTAGCCCTCGGAGAAGAAGTCGAGGTGGTCCAGTGCGGTGCGGGATAGCGCCCGGAACCCGGACTGGGTGTCGGAGCAGCCGATGCCCGAGCCCAGGTTGGTGGCGAGGTCGAGGGTTTTCTGGCCGAGGATGCGGTAGGCGGGGATGTCGTTCTTGTTGTTCAGGTAGCGGGAGCCGATGACGAGGTCGGCGGCGTGGTCGAGGACCGGCTTGATGAGATCGGGGATCTCGGCAGGGTTGTGCTGGCCGTCGCCGTCGAGGATGACCACGACCGCCGGGGAATACTCTTTCGCACGGGCAAAGCCTTTCATCAGGGCCTGGGCTTTTCCGAGGTTGACCGGGTGGCGGAGGACTTCGGCGCCGGCGAGGACGGCAACCTCGAAGGTCCGGTCGGTGGAGCCGTCGTCCACCACGATGACGTGATCGGCCTGGGTGCGGGTCCGGAGGACGACGCTGCCGATGGCGATCTCCTCGTTGTAGGCCGGGATGACGGCTACGACCGGTCCGTGTGCGGGTTCGTCCAGGCAGGGAGGGGGAGAATCGCTCACCACCGGGAGGTATCGTTCCAGGGAAGGCTCATCTTTCTCGACCTGCAGGCTTTCCCGGGGGGTGATCCCCGCGATCGCCGAATTGCCCTGGAGCAGCTCCTCGAACGTGGCATACCGGTCGATGATGTCCGATACTTCGTGGGGACTTATTTTCACGTTCGGATCGAGGGATTGGATATCGGGGAAGGGTTTCGGGGGCATTGGTGATACCTGCGTTGCGGGATCGAAGATTGGGGAAAATGGGAAAACCCCCGATTCATTCGAACCGCGTATATTCGGAATTCCTTGGATAGTCGTATTTGGCTCATCAAATAAAAATCTTTCGAACCTGTCTGTTCAAGAGAACTCAAAAAATCCGGGAAGACAGCAAAAGAAGTGGTTTGCGGTGAGAGAAATACGGGGGCCGTACGATGAATGACATTATACCCGTGAAAGAAGTGAAATGACCTGTTCCCGCAGAGGGGGGAGTTGTTTCTGCAGGATGAACCAGACGGTGGCATGATCGATTCCAAAGTAGTGGTGGATCACGGTATTGCGAAGACCAATCACCCGGGTCCAGGGGATATCGGGAGTGGAAGCCCGGATATCGTCGGGTACGTGAGTAGCTGCTTCCCCAAGGATCTCAAAATTTCTGATCACCGCATCCTGTGTCTTCTTATCGTTTTGGTACTCCTCATACGAGTATCCCTGGGTATAACTCTCGATCGTGAGGATCGCATCCCGCATATCTTCCAGTGCAGCAACCGGATCACGCGTTGACATAGACAATGTCTCTTTTCATCGCCTCGAGCAACCGGGGCCGGTTGAGGACCCCGCCCTTTAAGATGAGGTCGACCCGGTGGGATAGGAGGTCTTGCAGGTATTCCTTCAGGTCTACTACTTCCCACCCGATCGGTTCGGAAAAATCCACCAGGATATCAATATCGCTCTCCTCGTTCTGTTCATTTCTTGCAAAGGAGCCGACAATCCCGATCTCACGGACCTTGAACCGTTCCTTCAGGTACGGGAACGCGGTGCGCAGGATCTGTTTCACCGACGAAAGTTGCTGAATTCTGTCTCGTTCACCCGTATGCGACGACATATACAGTGTAGTATGAGGGCGGATCAGGGCAATGAAGTTTTTTCCCGATCTGGGAACAATCATGAAATAACTCGGACAATTCTTGGATACGGGGTGTGAATTCCTGGCACACGGACGCCGTCTTCTCCAGAAAAAACGTGATGAAATACTGCGCATAGCGGAGCTTCATGGTGCACGGAATGTCCGCAACCTTTGGATCTGTGCAGCGGGGGGAGGATACGGATACGAGCGATATCGATCTTCTCGTGGACTTCGAGCCGGGCAGGAGTCTCCTCGATCAGGTGGGACTGATCCAGGACCTCGAAGACCTCCTGGGGTGCCGGGTGGATGTGGTGACTGAAGGGGGACTGCACTGGTATATCCGGGACCGCGTGCGAAAGGAGGCATCAATCGTGTGAAAGATAACCAGCTTCATCCACATTCTGGAACGGATCCAGAAGATCGAGAATGATCGATAACTACAATACACATACATACACAGACTATGCCATGCCCACCCGGACGATCAGCATCACCGACGAGGCGTACCAGAAGCTGAAGGCATTGAAAACATCCGACAAAGAGAGCTTTTCCGAGGTCATCCTCCGGTATTACCCGAAGAGAAGGACATTATCAGAGGTTCTCGAAGAGATCGGGGACTGCAGCGACCTCGCGTCGAGTGTCGGCAGGGTGTCGGAAGAGATGGGAAGAAGCAGGCTCCGGGACACCCCCCTCTGATGCCGGTCGCGGATACCTGCTTTCTTATCGACCTGATGGTGAGAAAGCAGGAGGCCCTGGACCTGTACTCGTCCTACGAGGAACAGTCGCTCCCGCTCGCGACGACAGCCATCACCGCGCTCGAGCTCTACAAGGGAGCCTATCTGTCCCGGAAAAGAGACGAGAACATCCGGAAGGTGAAGACGATCCTGGAACTCTTTGACTGCCTTCCCCTGGATGAATGCACGTATGAGGCGTTTGGTGCATATTCGTCCGTTCTTGTGGAAAAGGGAGATCCGATCGGGGACTTCGATGGACTGATCGCCGTGATTGCTCTCTGCCATGACGGGGTCCTCATCACCCGGGACAGGCACTTTTCCCGTATCCCCGGCCTGCGGGTCCTCGCCTATTGACCTGGCAGGAAGATCGCCCCTGGATGGAGAGGATCCCACTCCCGCAGCGGTTCCCGCAGCCTCTTCCTAGGGCAGCAGACAGGATCGCACGGTGGCATCCCGCCGTCCGGCCCCCTGCCACATCGCAGGAGTCTGGATCGCTCGAAAGAGAAATCGCCGTCTTCGATCCTACCCTTATGGGAGAGCATCCCGGGTGGGTTTACCGGGAAGGTCAATCCGGGAACTCCTGGGATAAATTATTATAAAATGGTGAATACTATACACATTGGTGAAATATGGCTAAAGTGGAGATGCGCCCGGTTGATTCCCAGGGGAGGATCATACTTCCAAAATCCTGGAGGGAGAGGAAAAAGACGAAGAATGTGGTGATCATCGACGAGGATGACCGCCTTGAGATCCGGGCAGTGGATACCGATCTCTCCCGGTTCGTTGACGCCATTCCCGTGGATACCGAGGAGTACGAGGACTACCACGCGCTCCGGAGGGACTTGAGGAAGAATGCGGTTCGTTGATACCAACGTATTTGTCTACGCTGTGCTCGTTCCAAAAAAGGCCATATCTGGAGACTTGAAAAAGAAAAAGGAAGCAGCCAGGCAGATATTCCTTCGGATTAACGATGGGGAGAACGTCACCACCTCAACCGTGCACATGAGTGAGGTGGCGAACATCCTCGAAGACGTTGCGGGGATCAGGTTTGCGGTCGACTTCCTCTCTGCAGTCCTCTCCAAGCCCACAATTACGGTCGAGACGGTGAGCGCGGAGATATACCACGAAAGCGTACATCGGGCATTGTATCACGGCATCAGCATTAATGATGCTTTGGCACTGATCCTCATGGAACGGCATCGAATCGGTGAGATCTATACGTTCGATCAGCATTTCAGCAAGGTGGATACGAGGGTGATCCAGGAATAGCCACGGTAGTGTCGTGGCGGATGATTGTCCTCCCGGGAATTGGATTCCGGATGTCTGCAATGGAAAAAGTCCCACCAAGTCTTCCAGTGCGGCAACAGGATCACGAGGATCCCATTCCCGCTGAAGTGCTCCGCAAGCTCCCTCCGGGGATCAGCCGGGGGACATCCCGCCGTCCGGCCCCCACCACCCACCCGCTGGCAGTGATGGGAATCCTGCAATAGAGAATTCTGCGGGAACACGAGTTCCCGTATCAGTACGCTCGTCTCCCGGACTAATTTCCCGGGAGCGAACCTGCCCGATCAGGGTTCCACACTCTTGAGGTAATCCTCAGGTGTGACGATCTCAACCGGCGTCTTCCCCTGGTAATGCCGCGTGTTCCAGGTTACGAGTGCGGAGGCGTCGTTGGCTTCTGCGACCCAAAGAATCTTTGCATCGCCGTACCGGAGCCCTCGTTCCATGGTGTCCATGAGCTCGGCCGTGTAGTCCGCAAAAAAGAGCTCCGGGGAAGACGCGGGAAGCAGAGGGTACAGGAGCGTCATATCCGTGGCCGTGGCGTAGACCTGGATCATCTTCCTTGCGACATCCGGCTTTCCGGCGGAGGAGAGGATTCCTGCGAATTCGAGAAGGTTGTAGAGAGTGGTTCCCCTCCCGGTCGTTCGTGTCCTCTCCATGAACGCGGACGTGGATGCATGCCGGGGATCCGTGGCGAAGAAATGGTGGAGTGCCAGCACGTCCGTGTCCAGCACGATCATCGTCTCACCTCGGAGAGGATCTCGTCGATGGATTGATCCGGGTACGTCTCCGCGATGGCGGACGCCACCCCGGCCGGATCGGTCTCCCCTGCGAGGTCATCCACCGAGCCCCGCCCCCCCCTCCGGAGAAAACTGCGGATCAGGGCTCTCCGGAACCGGTCGCTCCTCTCGTACCCGAGCACGAGTCTCCTGACCGAATCGAGGATGGCCTCGCTGCGGCTGGAATAGAGGCCCTCCTCCGTCATCCGGTCAAGCTGCTGCACGAGGCGTGGAGGCATCCGGACCTGCACAAGCATGCTTTTTGATGTCATTGCATTGTATATACATACAATCCATAAAAAACCTATCTGGACGATTCATCCTCCCTGCGGGACACCGGGCCCAGGGCACCATCCCTGACAGGAAGGGGGCCCTCCAGGAGAAATGGGCAGCGGCAACTCATCCGTACAGGGCGATCAGCACCGTCCCCGCGATCATCACCAGGCTCCCGGCGGCCCGGGAACGGAGGTTCCCCTCGTGCAGGAGACACCCTCCGAAGAGGACGGCAAAGAAGGTGGAGAGGCGCTTGACGGAGATGACGTAGGGGACGATCGAGAGGGTATAGGCCAGGTTGATGGAAATCGCTTCCAGGGCGAGGACGAGGCCGAGGGCCGGGAGGAGGATCATGACAGGCCGGTGAGCGGTGCTCGTCCCGGAGGAGCGCCAGGGGGGCATCTTCCACCCGATATACCCGATGCATGCGGCGGCGAGCATCAACAGCCCGAGGGAGAAAAAGACCACTGCGGAGGAGAAGAGCGGGTCTGATGTCTCCACCGCAATCTTGTCATAGTTGACCGAGATGCTGTACAGGAAGGCGACGACGAGCATCAGGCGGATCCCGGGATCCCCAAAAAGCCTGCCGAGCGGGGCGCAGAATCCGGAAGAACCCGCCCTTGCCGCAAGGAGAAAGGAACCCGCGGCGACCAGGAAGATCCCGAGGATGCCGGCAGGGTCGGGGATCTCGCCGAGGATGAGGGCCGAGGTTGCGATGAGGAAGACCGGGGTGAAGGAGAGCATCGGCATGCAGAGGGAGAGATCGGAGAGGGACAGCGCCCTGTAGAGGAGAAGGGTGGCGGCGAGGTTGATCCCCACGGTGACCGCTGCTGCCGGGAAGAACCCGGGCGATAGGGGGGGAAATCCTGCAAGGAACGAGAGGGAGAAGAGCGCCCCCGAAGCGACGAGGAAGCTGCTTCCTGCCAGGAAGCAGGGAGAAACCCTGGGCAGCACCGCCTTCACCCCGGTGCTGTAGGCCGCCTGGGCGATGGCACCGGTGAGGGCGAGGAGTGGCCAGGTCATGTCCGTAATAGGTAGGGAATCTCAATCCCAGGGGAAAAAGGATTCGCGGATGAGCACCCCCGGGCGACTGTCAGCGTGCCCTCCGGAGTAAGGATCACCGGAACAGTCGGGTTAAAGAGGGGGATGGTTTCCCTTCCACATGCAAAAAGGATCAGGAGTAAGAGGCCCAAATGGCGGTTTCTTTCGTGAACAATCACCGTTAGTAGGATACTACCTCGAGGCCGGGAATCGAAGTGAAATGGGTGTCCCTGGATACGATCGCCTCATCGTAGCGGAGTGCAGTGGCGGCGATCAGCTCATCGAACGAAGAGATCCTGCCGCCTCTCTTCCGGAGACCGGAGGCGATCTCCGCATATACCCCGGCTGCTTCGGCATCGAACGCGAGGATTGGGAAATGTGCGAGATACACCCGTGCAGCCTCGATGACATCAGATCTTGTGCTGGTCCGTGCACCGAACAGGAACTCGGCGGCCGAGATCGAGGTCGTTTTCAGGAGAGGCGTCTCTTCTGCGAACCGGATCGCACCCGGGTCTTGCCGGATAAGGTCGATCAGGAAACAGGTATCTGCAACGCTCACCAGGTCACCTTCCTTGGGCGGGCTTCGTCGAGTTCCTTCTTCGCCAGGATGACCGACGATACCATCTCATCCCGAATGTCGGTCGGCAGCGATCGGACAAAGTCAGTCACCCTTCCCCTCTCTCCCCGTGAAAGCCTGAGGATCACATCGGAAAAACTCTCCCCCTCCCGTTTCATCGATTTCAATGCCTGATATGCAGACTCCTTGATATTGATCGTCTTTGTGGCCATACCATACTGTGTATACACAGTTTCCACTCATCAAACTATCTTCCTGGTGTTTCACCGGTGCAGAACTCATGCGGTGATGGTCTTATCTCACCTGGCAGAAGAGGAAGGGTTCCCCAGCACCATCCCCGCCCTGTCCACTCCCGCCGCCCCGGAAAACATCACAAGCGCCGCGACCAGGTTCCCGCCCCGGCCGTCCCAACCCGTAAGGACGCAGCCCGACCCCGTGATCGCGCAGAAGAGGATCCACATCGCAAAAAAGGCCATGGCCAGGGAGAGGACAGGAGCTGCGGTCCCAACCCTCCGGCCCGCGAACACCAGGCCGATGGAGACCGAAGCGACCGCAAAGATCCACTCGGCCGGCTGGGTGAAATCGCGCAGCAGGTTCGAAAGGAGAGGTTCCGGGTCCGGGGGAGGGAACTGCCCGGAGAACGGCCAGAACCAGGCCGCGGGTTCCATCCACATGAGGTCCAGCACCTGGTGGGAGAGGACGCCCGCCGCGAGTGCGATCCCGAGGGGCGAACGGGTCCGCCAATACAGGAAGGCCCCCAGTGCAAGGAGAAGCACAGCGAAGGCGAGGCTGTGGGCAAAGGTACGCCCGTAACTGAGAAAGAGGAGTCCCAGGGGCTTGTCGATCAGGTCAGGGAGGACGGCCCCCAGGACTGCAAGGGGGATTACACGCAGATCGCCCCGCCATGAGAAGAGGGCGAGCCCGACGAGGATGCCTGCGAGCACGTGACAGAAGAGGAACATCGTCAGGGATCGTTCGATCTCCGCACATACTAAACCCCCGGATGTAACGTATATCAACCCCCTCGTGCATTCCTGTACTATTGATGCCTATGTCTGCCACTGTAAGGGTGAACACCCACCTCCTCCTGCTGCTCCTCGTCCTCGTCCCCCTTGCCTCTGCCGAGATGGTGATCGTTTCAGGGACCGCGAACCCGGGCGCCACTGCCGCGGCATGGAACGACCTCGGGAACAGCCTGTCCGAGCAGAAACGCTGGGACATGGCGATCGATGCGTTCGACCGTGCGATCGCGATCGATCCGGGATACGCGAGGGCGTACTTCGGCAAGGGAAAAGCGCTCGCGGGACTCGGGAGGCACGAGCTCGCGGTGGAGGCGTACGGGACCGCCCTCTCGCTCGACCCGTCCCTTGCACCGGTGATCGAGAGCTACCTGTCCGTGTCCGAATCGATCGCGTACCCGTCGATCCCGAGCGGATCCCTGATCAAGGGGTCGTGGCAGCCCGGGTACCAGTTCCTGGCCATCGATAACACCGGGGGCGGCAGCGATCTCGTGGTGGCCCTCGCCCCCCATGGCTCCACCGACGGGGCGACCGCCGCCGTGTACGTGGCGAAAGGGTACTACCACAAGTTCGAACAGATCGTGCCGCCGGGACCCTACGACGTGTACATCACCTTCGGGGAGCACTGGAACTCGAAGGAGAAGGCGTTTGCCCGGGTGGGAGGATACCTGAAATGGGAGCTGCCGCGGTACTTTTCCGGGCCGGAGAGATACGGGTACACCATGACGTTCATCTCCTGGCAGCCCGCCTCCGGGTGGTGGGACTACAGCCTGACTCCCATCCGGCAAGACGAGTTCCCGGCCCTGTAATATCCCTTTTTTTTTAGAAAAAAACGCCAGGGGTTGTTCCCAGGCCCGGAGTCATCCCCCGGAAAGAAACCGGTGGGAAAAAAAGGCGGGTTAACTCCCCTGGAACGACTGTCCCGGGGCCTGCGATCCGTTGGGCATCGAGAAATGGACCTGCTCGAAGAGCCAGCGGGATCCGGTATTCCGGAGGACCATCGTGATCCGTCCCTTCATGCATACCTTCCGGCCCCCCGACACCACGTCGAAGGCACAGTTCGCCGTCACCCACGCGGCAGGCATCGCCCCGTCCACGCGGATCGAGTCGAATGCGATGCGGATCGAGTCGGCCTGGGCAAAGTCCCGCATCAGCTGTGCCCGAAGGCTCGGGATTCCCGTAACCACCTCGTCGGGCCCGCTCCCGAATCCCGAAATAGCGCCGGAACACGACGAGAGGAATCCTTCGAGATCCCTGTTCGAGTACCACTCCGCGTACCGGTCCAGGATAGCCAGCACCTCTGCGTTGCGGGCGGAATCAAGTGTCATACAGTGAGGTGGGGGAGAAGAGAATAAAACCCTATGATTCTTTCCGGGACGTGCGTACATTAACTGCCTGTGGCCGCCCTGCGGCCGAACAGAAATGATGAAAACCACGAAGTGATGTTCGTTTGAAAAAAGTAGTATCCTGTCAGCGTCTCCTGAAGAGGAGGAAGGCCGAGAGGATCCCGAGCGCGAGGACCGCCAGCGGACCGGCAGGGCCCGACTTGGTGGGGGTGGGGGACGGGGAGAGTGTCGCGTCCACGGGTGTCACCTGGCCCGAGTTCACCTGCACGGCACCCTGCCAGTCCGCGTAGCCGGAAAGTTTCAAGAGGACCACGTGGGACCCGGCCTGGACTGCCGGGGATGTGAGCGGGGTGAGCCCGAGATAATTATTGTCCAGGTAGACCTGGGCACCGATGGGGTTCGAGGAGATCGCGAGGCCCCCTGTCCCCGGGGAGTAGGTGGGCTGCGTGGTCGGACCGACCGTAAGCGTCTGGGTCACCCGGGTGGTCTCGCCCCCGGTCACGTATACGCTCCCCGTCCAGTCCTGGAACCCCGAGAGCGAGAGCCGGACCGCGTGGTATCCCGTCGACATCCCGCTTACGATCTGGGGCGCCGGGCCGTAATAGTTCCCGTCCACGTACACGCCCGCTCCCTGCGGGGTCGAGACCACGTAGAGCGACCCGGTGTTCGGGGGGATCTGGGACAGGTACACCGTCACCTGGGTGTTCCTCCCGGCCGTCACCGAGGCGGAGGTGGTCTTCGACTGGTACCCGGACTTGCTCACGTAGAGGGAGTGCGAGCCGGGATACACGTTGTTGAACGTGCAGGGTGTCACCTGGGAGCTGCCTCCGTCCAGGACCGCGATGGCCCCGGTGGGGCTCGAGTCCACGCTGATGCTCCCGTAGTTCTGGACAGGGGAGAGCGAGGCCGACACGTAGACCGTCTGGTCCGGTGAGGGGTTTCCGGCATAATAATTGGTCCAGGTGCTGTATCCCGGGAGCGAGACGCTGATGGTGTGCCCCGGGGTCCCGGTGGTATAGACCGTGACGGTCAGGGGGGTGGTCCCCTTGTAGCTGTTGTCGAAGTACACGTTCGCCCCGGAGGGGGACGAAGAGATGTAGTAGTACCCCCTGTCCCCGCCGATCGTGATGGTCGGCTCCTGGGTTACCGGGATGAACAGGAGGTCGGCGTCGATCGTGATCGTCTCGCCTGCAAACGGGTTCCCGGAATAGGTCTGCTCCCAGTCGTAGTACCCGGGCTTGGTGATCCGGATGTGGTGCGACGGGTTGCCGGTCGATGAAACCGGGACGATCGTGGGGGTGGTCCCCTCGTACGACCCGTCGAAGTACACGCTCCCGCCGGAGGGGCTTGAGGCGATCTGGAAGTACCCCGTGCCTCCGCCGATGAGGCCGTCGTCGTCATCCGCCGCCGCGAACCCCACGGCAAGGCAGGCTGCGAGCAGCCACAGAACCAGAAAGGAAGAGAACCGCATGGAAATCACTCGTATACTTACGGAAATTGGGTTGGTACTACTTCAAGGATGCGGTGGATTCCTGACGGGAGAGAGGACCGCTCAGACAGGAGCGAAGGGAAAGGCCGGCAGGGCGTCCCCCTTCCATGTCACATGAAAAGGGCCAGCACGCGGAACGCGATCCCGCCGATCGCAATCGCGACCAGAACCTCGGTGGCCGAGATCACGAGGGCAGATTTCCAGTCGAACTCCGATGCGAGCACGAGGATCACCGGGATGCACGGGATGTAGAGCATCGAGACCAGTGCGAGGACGATCATCTGGACGGGCGAGAGGACCAGCGCAAAGTCCGCCGTCCCGAAGATCACCGCCAGGGTGAGGATTGTCAGCTCTTTCCGGACGACGCCGAACAGGAGCGTGATCCCTACCGCCGCAGGGAGCCCGAGCCAGAGGACGGTGATTGGCGCAAGGAGGTCGTTGACGGGCGAAAGAAGCCCGGCCGCGTAGAATGCCTGGAGAGCCGCACTCCCGATGATATAGGCGGGAAAGACGATCCAGACGAGCGAGCGCGTACGCGCCCATGTCTGGTTCAGGATCACCGCGGGAGAGGGGATGTGATAGTCCGGCATCTCCATGATCAGGCCCACCGACTCGCCCGGAACTGCCCGGTAGGCGATCCGGCCGAGGACGATGATCAGGACGATGTCGAATGCATAGAGGGCGAGAGCCCACCATATGTCGACGAACGCAGCGACCAGCCCGAGGATCACGACCGTCCGTGCCGTGCAGGGAACGAGCGTCACCAGAAAGGCGGCCAGGAGTTTCTGTTTCTGCGACTCCATGATCCTGCAGGAGTAACAGGCCGGGACATTGCACCCGTACCCCAGGATGAGCGGGATGATCGCCTTTCCGTGCAGCCCGAGCCTGTGCATGCCGCGGTCGAGCATCACCGAGATCCGGGTGAGGTACCCGGAGTCCTCGATCACCGCGAGGGCAAGGTAGAACGGGAGCACGTACGGGATCACGAGCGTCACGCCGGCGACAAAGCCGGTGAATGCGCCGTTCCAGAGGATATCCATGAACGGCCCGGAGATCACCGGCTCGTACTGCTCGAACTGCGAAAGGAACTCCGCAAGGAACGCGGAGGCCTGCGCCCCGAAGACAAAAGTCCAGACCAGCAACCCGCCGATCACGCCGATGACGCAGAGGTACCCGAGGACCGGGTGGAGTGCGAGGTCATCGATCCGTTCCGTCAGGCTCCTCCTTCGTCCGCCTCCCGGCTCGGTGATCGTCACCGCTTCTGCCGCGATCCGGTCCGCGACCAGGTACCGCTCGGCGCTGATCACGACACAGGACGGCTCGCCGTGGATCGACTCGATCTCGCGGGCGAGGACGTCCGCAGCCTCCACAGCGCCCGGATCCTGTGCCGAGAGGATCCGGACGATCTCCGGGTCCCGCTCCAGCAGTTTGATCGCAATGAACCGTGCAGGATACCGGAGATTTGCCGGATCGAGCAGAGCCTGGACCTTTCCGATCCGTTCCTCGATCTCCCTGCCGTACCGGAGTTGCGGAGGGACCGGGCGTTCCTTCACGAGGCCGGAGATTTCAGCAGTCAGCGCAGCGATTCCCTTTCCCCGGATGGCCACGGTCGGGACAACCGGCACCCCCAGCAGATTCGAGAGCTTGCGGGTGTCCACCGCGATCCCCTTCTTTTCGGCCAGGTCGACCTGGTTGACCGCGATCGCCAAAGGTGGCGCCAGTTCCAGCAGCTGGATCGTAAAGAAAAGATTCCGCTCCAGTGCGGAAGCGTCCACAACATTGATGACGGCGTCAGGGTGTTCCAGAGCGATGAAATCCCGCGAGACGACCTCCTCCAGGGAGTACGTGGAGAACGAATAGATCCCGGGCAGGTCGATGACCCGGATCCGCCTCCCTTCGTGAAGCAGTATTCCCTCCGCCCTCTCGACCGTCTTTCCCGGCCAGTTCCCGATGATCTGGTCTACACCCGTCAGCTGGTTGAAGAGGGCGCTCTTTCCCACATTGGCATTCCCTGCAAGGGCGATCGCGTAGTCTGCAGGATTCCTGCGGGGATTTCCTCCGGGCGGGCATCCCCTGCACCCGGGACAACCGCTCATGAACCCTCTTTTTCGGGGACCTCGACGAAGATGTTCGCGGCGATGGCGCAATCGAGTGCGATCTTCGTCCTCCGGACCGCGACCTCCACCGGTCCGTCCAGGGGAATTTTCCTCGTGACGGATACCTTCGTCCCGATCGTGAGCCCGAGATCGGAGAGGCGCCGGGCGATCCTCTGGTCCCCGCGGATGAACGCGAGCTTTGCGGTCTCCCCTGGAGCGAGAAGGGTGACCGGGACGATCTTCCGGTCACGGGGGGATTTGGGCTCCGGGACTCCCTCGCCCACCGCTGCGTCGCATTCGCAGCAACTCCCCACGCCGCGGCTGCAGGGCTGGATCGGGCTCCCGTGCGGGCATTGCGAAGGGGCGTTCAACATACGGCAGAGGGCGTTCTCAGTTTCCGCAGAGATCGCGTGCTCCATCCTGCAGGCCTCCTCATGGACCGTCTCACTCCGGATCTTGAGCACGTCGGTCAGGAAGACTTCGAGGAGCCGGTGCCGCCTCTTGATCGTCCCGGCAATTCTTCCGCCCTCCTCCGTAAGTGTCGCACCGCGATAGGGTTCGTACCGGATGAGCCCCTTGTCAGAGAGGCTTTTTAGCACCTCGGTCACGCTCCCCGGGGAGATCTTCAAGCATTTTGCGATGGCGGTAGTCTTCGCCGCCCCGTCCCGCAACTCGAGATCGTAGATCGCTTCGAGGTATTCCTCGACCTGCTCCTGTGGCATCGTACCATAATTTAGGTTGACCCAAATTATAAACATTTAGGTCACCCTAAATATATTACCAGGCGGACACAGACCGTCGTAACCGGTGTCCCTTTCAGGGATTTTTGTCCGCTTCACCCGGTGGAACCTGCCAGGCCCGGTACTCCGGAGTCGCATCCAACATGTCGTTCCACAGCCAGGCCATCCTGTCGAGGAACCACAACTTGCCCGCGTACACCAGCGCAGCCCCGAACAGCGTCGGCCAGGGATCGAAGACGAGGACCCCCCAGAGGACAAACAGCATCCCGGCGCCGGATACCGCGGAGAGAATGTCAGGGACTTTCCGGTGATGTGCAGGCACGGGGACAGAATCGCGGTTGAGCCAGACCCGTTCGCCCAGCACCGCCCTCGATGCCCAGTGGTCAAAGGACTCCGGGGCGGGGAAGAGCCGGGGATTCCCCCAGGTCCACAGGATCGCCAGGGCTATCGGGACGAGGGCCCACCACCCGAGCCAGAGGCGGCTCCAGAATGTGAAAATAAGGAGCGGAAGCACGGTATTTCGCGTGAATACGCTCCACGGGTTGGCATGCCGCATCCACGTCGCCTCGTCCAGCCGAAAGACCCTCCCGATTGCCCGCTCGAGCGTCATACCGGTGAGTATCGCCGTCCTGCATAATGGGCGTATGGGTACAGGGGACAGTCAACGATGAAATTTCCCGATCAAGAGAACAATCCGGACCGCGATCTATTCAGTGCACCTTACGGAAAATTCATGAGTGCAGCGGCCGATCGGCTAAAAAACCCCGTAGTTTGGTGGAACACTGTAGACCCCTGTTTGTTTTACGAAATTCCGTCGATATCCTGAATCACGAATCTCAATTGCGGTCGGCTCAACCAGGATCCGTTCTTTCCGCCGTTTCATTCGTTCATGGAACTATGATCCGCGAGGTATCACCCGTCCTCAAATTGATCGATCCACCGTCAACTGATCAGAACCGTTTTTGATAAACTATATATGGTCAACCTACACACGTTGACATAAGCTTCTGCCCATGGACGAAAAAAAGTTCGAGAACCGGAGGTTCCCGGGTTTATCTTCCATGAGTTTATCCCTGGCAGTATTGAACCCATGAACGAGAAAGTCCATGACGACCGTCACTATCGAAGAGATTGTTCCGTATTCACCGGATATATGCAACCCCGAAAATGCACTGAATGTACATTGAAAAGATCCTGTCGGAGATCCGCATGAAAATTCCCGAACCAGACCCTGAACCCGAAAAAAATGTTCTGCACGTTGGACACCTCACCAAGACCTTTGACAGCAGGAATATCCTCGAAGAGATCAGTTTTTCCGTCAACAAGGGCGAGGTGTTCGGCCTCTTAGGCCCGAACGGTGCGGGCAAGACCACGCTCATCCGGACAATCCTCGATATCTTCCGGCCCGATGCCGGGACGATCTCGCTCTTCGGCAGTGCGTTCTCCGATGAGATCAAGGACGCAATCGGCTACCTGCCCGAGGAAGGGAGCCTGGATAAAGAGATCCCTGTCGCGGAGTGTATCCGGTATTTTGCAGAACTCAAACACGTGGATGCGATCGAGCGGAAGATAGACGAGTGGCTGGAGAGGCTGGATCTCACAGAATACCGGAACAAAAAGATACAGGAACTGAGCAAGGGAATGCACCGGCGCCTCCAGTTTATTCTCGCGGTCATTCACAAGCCGGACCTCCTCATCCTTGACGAGCCGTTCTCGGGACTTGACCCGCTCAACATAAAAACCCTCAAGGATATTCTCCTTGGCTTACGTGACAACGGCACGACCTTGATCATGAGCACGCACCAGATGGACGAGGTGGAACGGATGTGCGACCGGATCCTCATGCTCAATGATGGGAAGATGGTGCTCTACGGCAGTCTCGACGAGATACGCCAGCAGTTCGGGTTGTCGGTCGAGGTCCGCTACGAAGGCCGGCTCCCGCATATCGACCATATCCTGAGTGTCAACGACTCCGGCAACATCGCTGAGCTGATCGTGGAAAAGGATGCCGACACCCAGGCCATCTTAAA
>DAEV01000054.1 GCA_002509495.1 Methanolinea sp. UBA473
CATTCACGAGTATAGGAGCGAGGACAAAGATCGAACCCTTCACCCTTGTGGGCAACTCCATACTGATGGACGATTGCACCCTGGGCTCGTATTGCAGGGTCACCGATTCCGTGATCGCCGAGGGTTCACGAATGCAGTCCCAGGTTGTCACCGTCACTTCAACCCCTCTCATGGAGATTGAGGGGGTCCAGGTGAAAGGCCGTTTCGGTGCGATCCTGGGCGAGAAGGTGCAGGCCGGGCCTTTCACGGTCTTCGAAGGGGCAATTGCGGGTAACAACGTGACCATCTCGGGGAGAGCTCACGTAACTTCCCTGCGGGCGTACGAGGATGGGAGCAGGGTGATCTGAGGTGTGTGGGATCTTCGGATACATCGGTAAAGCAGGTGCCGCACCGATCCTCCTCAAGGGGTTAAAACGGCTGGAGTACCGTGGATATGATTCATACGGGATAGCCGTGCTCAATCAGGAGATCCGGATTACCAAGCACGTTGGAAGGATCGGAAAGAATACCCCGTACCCAAGGGGGCTCTCCGGGAAGATCGGGATCGGTCATACGCGGTGGGCCACCCACGGAGCCCCCAGTGACCGGAACGCCCACCCGCACACCGACTGTGGTGAAAAGATCGCGGTAGTGCACAACGGGATCATCGAAAACTACGCGATGCTCCGCCGGGAACTACAGGCACGGGGGCACAACCTTCGATCGGAGACGGATACGGAGGTGATCCCGCACCTCCTCGAGGAGCACTATCAGGGAGACCTTCTTTCCGCGGTCGAAGAGATCCTGCCGATGCTGGAGGGGAGTTATGCGATCCTTGCCCTCGCCTGCGGTGAAAACAGGATCATTGCAGCCCGGAAGAGCAGCCCCCTTGTCCTGGGTTTGGGGGATCGCGAGTTCCTTGTCGCATCGGACATGACTCCGGTCCTCGAATATACGGAGCGGGTCGTCATCCTCGAGGACGGGGACGTCGCAGTCCTTTCGCCGCAGGGGGTCTGTATCAGGAATCAGGGAAGTCCCGTAGAGAGACCCCCCCAGATCATCGACTGGTCGTTGGAAGAGGTCAGGAAAGGCGGATTTGCGCATTACATGCAAAAGGAGATCTTCGAGCAGCCGCAGGCATACTCCGACACCATCAGGGCTCTGCGGAAGGAGGAGATCCCACCCGCACTCCTCGGGATACGGGGGATCACCATCGTCGCGTGCGGAACTTCCTTTCATGCCGGTGTCCTGGCCCGGTACCTGGTAGAGGAGTATTGCCGCATCCCGGCCCGCCTTGAGCTCGCCTCGGAATTCAAGTATTTCACACCGCCCCTGAGTGATCTCGTGGTCGGGATCACCCAGTCGGGGGAGACTGCGGACACTCTGGCGGCGATCAAGGCAGCGAAGATGTTCAACTGCCCCACCCTGGCGATCACCAATGTCCTTGGAAGCAGCGTGACCCGCCTCGCCGACCATACCCTCTACATGAGGGCGGGCCCCGAGATCAGCGTCGCAGCCACCAAGTCTTTCATCGCGGAACTCGCCGTATTATTCCATCTCATTGATGCCATATCGGGGGGGTCTCTCACGGATTCCCTCGATAAGGCCATTCGTTCAACGGAAGACGCCCTCATGCTGGATCTTTCCGAGGCGGTGGAGGTCTGCCAGAACGCCCGGAGTATGTTCTTCGTGGGAAGGGGGCCATTCTATGCCCTTGCACTGGAGGGGGCGCTGAAGATGAAGGAGATCTCTTATATCCATGCGGAAGGATACGCAGCCGGAGAGATCAAGCACGGGCCTTTTGCCCTTCTTTCCGAAGAGACTCCCGTGGTGGCCTTATGCCCTCCCGGACGGGCGTATCCCGTCATGATCTCGAATATCAAAGAGATGAAAGCCCGGGGAGCTCCCATGATTGCGATCGGGGAAGCCGGGGATGCAGACCTCCGGGAGATCGCGGATGTGTTCGTCCCTCTCCCTGCCGGAGACCGGATCGGAATGATCCTGGCAACGACCATCGTCCTCCAGCTCCTGGCCTACCATACCGCGGAGGCGCTTGGCAGGGATGTGGACAGGCCGAGGAACCTGGCCAAGAGTGTGACTGTTGAATAAGGAGACGGGCGGGTGCAATGGATTGAGCAGGGGATACGAAACGGGATCTGACAGGAAAGGGGGAAGACCGCTGCAGATCACACTCTTCGGCCCATCCACCCGGTTCCTCTCCGGGATCACGTATTTTACGATACGGCTTGCGAATGCTCTTTCCGGGGTTGCAGGAGTTGATGCTCTTTTGTTTCGTCATATGCTCCCGCTGCGGCTGTTTCCGGGATGGAGAAGGGTCGGGAAATCCCTTACGCGGGAACGGTTTCGCACAGAGGTGCGGGTGCACGAACTTATGGACTGGTACAATCCTGTCAGCTGGATGAGGGCGTTCCGGGTCGCCCGGCGAAGCGATGCCCTGATCATTCCATGGTGGACATCGAGCGTCGCCCATATGTACCTATTCCTCCAGTTGCTCAACGGTTGGAGGCGTTTTTCAGTCATTGAGTTCCATGAACCGGTCGATCCTCTCGAGGACGCCTCGTTTCCACTCCGGATTTATTCCCGCATCACCGGAAGGCTCGTCCGGTGGCTTGCGGACGGTTTCGTAACCCATACCCGGTATGACCGCGACCTGATCGTCCGGAGATACCACATCCCGGAGGGGGAGATCGATCTCATCCCCCATGGTCTCTACGACCAGTACGAGCGGATCGACCAGCAGACCGCGAGGGGGGCGCTTGGCATACGGGAGGAGTACGTAATCTTATTCTTCGGGCTCCTCCGCAGGTTCAAAGGGGTCAGGTTCCTTATCGAGGGATTCGAGATGCTCCCTGACGAGATCAGATCCCGCTCCAGGCTCTGTATCGTGGGAGAAGCCTGGGAGGACCGGGAGTCGGTTGAGAGGGCCCGCGCCTCAAGTGACTCGGATCGGATCACCGTGGTGGATCGGTACATAAGCGACGACGAGGTGGCGCTCTACTATTCCGCATCGGATGTCTTTGCCGGCCCGTACACGCGGGAATCGCACGATCCCTGTGCGGTCTGTCATATCGCCATGTCCTATGGCCAGCCGGTGGTGGCCTCCCATACCGGGGGGATTAAAGAGAGCCTTGGCTCCTACAAGGGGGTGTTCTTTGTGCCCCCCGAGGAACCCTCCGCGATTGCGGGTGCACTTGCCGAAGTATACAAGGTGAGGGGGAGGCGATATCCGGTGCCGGAGGAACTCAGGTGGGACAGGATTGCCGAACAATGGAAGATCCTGCTTGAAAAAGGGATTGCGGAGAAAAAGAGGGTGGAATGAGATGATCCGGAGGATGACAGGGGTGGGGATATAGTGCGAATCGCGGTCCTGACAGGGTACGAGTTTTCCGTGCTTGGAGGAGCGGAGAGGCTGATCCTGGATCTGGCCCGTGCCCTCGATGCGGATATCGTGGCCCCCGATTTTCACGAAGAGGTGGTTGCGACCTACGATCCCGGCAGGTCGATCCCCCTCCGATCCCTTCATCATCCCCTGCCTCCTGAACCCTGGCGACAGCTGGTGGGAATGCGGCTGTTCCGGAAAGCGGCCATCGATTACGATTTTCACATCTGTATCGACGACATGGCTGTGCGATACCTGGCAAGGACCGTCCCGCATCTCTATTACATGCTCACGCCCAGGAGAGCTCTCTATGACATGTACTATCATTACCTGTCCGCGAAATCCACTCTTTCACGGGCAGGATACATCCCGGCCCTTGCGGTTGCCCGCATACTCGATCGCAGATTCGTAGGCAGGCATGTACAGAACCTGGCCTGCATCTCCCACAACGTCCGGAACAGGATCTTCAAGGTGTATTCCCGTGACGCCAGGGTTCTTTATCCCCCGGTTCACACCGATCGGTTCGAACACCGGTCGAACGAGGGGTTCTGGCTGTCGGTCGGAAGGGTCGACAAGTGGAAACGGATCGAGCTCCAGGTCGAGGCCTTCCGCCGGATGCCGGAAAAGACCCTCGTCGTGGTCGGGCGCATCTACCCGGGATTTAGCCCGCTGGTCAGGAACGCTCCGCCAAATGTAATCTTTCGTGAAAACGCAGCGGAAGAGGAGATCTATAGCCTGTACTCACGTTGCGAGGGGTTTATCACCACTGCGGTGGACGAGGACTTCGGCATCACGCCTGTCGAGGCAATGGCAAGCGGAAAACCGGTGGTGGCGACCTGCGAGGGTGGCTATCTCGAAACAATCGTAGACGGAATTACCGGAAAACTCGTATCCCCCGAACCTGTTGCAATCTGCGCCGCGGTCAAAGAAGTAGAGGTCGATCCGGAGTCCTACGCCCCTGCCTGCCGGAAAAGGGCCGAACTTTTCGACTATACCAATTTTGTAAGCCGGTCAAGGGACCTGGTTCGGGAATTCGCGGATCTGAATAATCCAGGATAGGAGATTTTTTCCAAATATCCACGCTTTTTACGGGGATTCCCAAACTATTAAAACAAAGGGTCACAAACCATGTGGTGAGCATTAAGCAAAGTCAAGGGAAGAAGATGCATGCCAGAGCCAGGAATACTTCGATATAAGAACTATCTAATTGTAGCATTTCTCGTTATCCTCGCACTTTTTGTGCTGTGGATCCGACTCCTGCCCGCGATCATGGCGGCCCCGAATACGGATATCCTCTCGATGGTGGGAAGCGACGATCCGCTCTATAATCTCCGGCAGATCGAACAGATGATCCAGAATTACCCAAATTACAGCTGGTTTGAGGCTATGACCCTGTACCCGACGGGACAGATCATTCACTGGGGCCCTCTCTTCATCTGGATCATTTCCACCCTCTGCCTGGTTACAGGCGCCACAACCCGGCCGGAGATCATCGGGCTTGCGCTCGTGGTCCCCCCCGTGATGGCTGCGATCATGGTCCCCCTCATCTTCCTCCTCGTCCGGAAGATCTCTGATACCATCACCGGGCTCTTTGCCGCATTCTTCATTGCTGTGGTATCAGGACAGTATTTCTTCAGGGCGTTGTACGGATATCTCGATCACCACATCGCCGAAGTCCTTTTCGGGACCCTCTTTTCCCTCTGCGTCGTCTGGGCCCTCGTGTACATGCGATCCCACCCTGTAGACTTTTCCCGGAAAGAAACCCTTAAAATCCCCCTTCTCCTATCCGCAGCGTGCGGTGTCAGTTATGTTCTCGGCCTGCTGGTGATGCCGACCATGATGCTCTTTGCCCTCATCATGGCCCTCTACACCTTCTTTCAGTTTATCTGGGACTTTTTCCGGAGGGTGCGTGGGGATTCCCTCCTCCTTCTCAATGCAGTTACGTTCGGAATTGCAGCACTCAGTTTCCTCGTCATCGGTATACCCAAAGAAGGGCTTCAGCTCGACTATTATACTCTTGGCCATCCGATTACCTACCTCCTGATCATTGTCGTCACCGCAATCCTCTACGCTTTATCGCGGTTCTTCTGGGATCGTGGTTCGACCCAGTACCTTGCGGGGCTGGCCGCGCTTGTTGTAGGAGGGAATGTTGCATTCGCATTCGCTCTCCCGCAGTTGTTCAACACGTACCTTGTCAGCATCAACCAGTTTTTCGGGCAGAATACGCTCTACCTTACCATCCAGGAAGCCCGTTCCTGGACTGTGGCCGAAGCATGGGATACCTTCGGCATCGGGCTGATCCTTGTAACACTCGGCCTCGTCGTACTTGGATACCGGCTGTGGAAAGAGAAAAAAGGCGAGCTTCTCTTCACCTTTATCCTCTGCGTCTTTCTCCTCTTTTCCACCTGGCAGCACATCCGGTACGAGTACTTCGTCTCGATGACCATCGCCATCCTCTCGGCCCTGTTCTGCGGAATGGTACTCCAGTGGGGCTGGCATGATGTCCTGGATCTGTTTGCAAAACGGCCCAAGACGAAAGAAAAAGCCCCTGAAGAGCAGAAGGAAAAAGGGAAAAAGAAGTCCCGGAAGCCTGAGAAAACAAAAACCACGGTGCGGAAGGCCAACTACCTTGGAATCGGAGGAGTGGGGCTTGTCCTTGCCCTGGCCCTCCTCTTCGGGTTTTTCCAGGTCTCCTACGAATACGCGGTTGCTTCCTCCGGCGGGTTGCGGATGAACCAGGACTGGAAGGAATCCCTGGAATGGATGGAAAGCAATACCCCGGAGACCGGTGTCGATTACTACACAATCTACAGAAACGACAGCTTCCGGTACCCGGATCAGTCCTATGGGGTGATGTCCTGGTGGGATTACGGGCATATGATCACGTACATCGCGAAAAGGATCCCGAACGCCAATCCTTTCCAGTCCGGGGTTGACGGGAAGTACGGGGCCGCTGCATTCTTCATGTCGGAATCCGAGGATGTGACGGGTGAAATCGCGGATGTCAAGGGAGTGAAATACGTGATCACCGACATCGAGATGGATGTCAGCAAGTTCTGGGCGATGGCCACCTGGTATGACACCAGCAAGGGAGCCGCTCCCTACCACAGGGATTATCTTATTGAGCAGCAGGGGCAGCCCGGAAGCTACAGCAGGATCACTCTGTATGATTCCCCTTACTTCCGGACTACAATCTCAAAACTCCATAACTTCGACGGGTCCATGACTTCGGCCGGCGAGGTGTATTACGTGGAGTACACCGATACGGCAGCGGCTCTCCCGGTCGTCACCAGGGCACAGGTTATGGAGGTCACCGCTGCACGGGCGGCAGCCGAAGAATATAACCGGAATCCGCCCGTCGGATACCATGCCGCGGTCCTGACTCCGACCATTATTTCCCCTCTCGAACCGATCCCCGCGCTTCGGCACTTCCGCCTGGTACATGAATCACCGACCAACGTATTTTCGACATCTGCGCCGGACATCAGGTACGTGAAGGTGTTCGAGTACGTTCCCGGAGCCCGGATTTCCGGAGAGGGAGTGATCGAGATCGACCTGGTGACGGACACAGGGAGGCGGTTCACCTATCGCCAGGAGAGCAAGGACGGGGAATTCGTAGTGCCGTATTCTACAAGCGGCAGTCCCTACGAAGTGAAGGCTGCAGGAAGATACCGTATCGCCGGGACCGGAATGGAGTTCGATGTTCCCGAGGAGGCCGTCACGCAGGGATTGCAGGTACGGTGAATGCCCCCGCGTTGTTCGGTCATATTCGGGGAGGAATTCACCGGCCAGGACATGGGGTTCCACGTAGAGAACAGTCGCAGACTCCTCGATGCCGTGCGCGGGATCCCCTCCGGCGTCCGTATCCGGCCACCGGAAGCGGCAGGGAGATTGGATCTGGAGAGGGTTCACACCTCCCGCCATATCCGCATGATCGAGGAACTCTGTGGATACGAGGGAAAGCATTACCTCGACATGGATACGTTTATCACGGGAGAATCGTTTAAACTGGCCCTGCTGGCCGCCGGCTCTTCCATTGCCGCCGCCCGCCTCGCCCTGGAGGGGGAACATTCGTTCGCACTTGTCAGGCCTCCCGGACACCATGCAGAACCGGATCGGGCCATGGGGTTCTGCATCTTCAACAACGCTGCAGTGGCAGCCGCTTGGGCACTCGAGCAGGTGGACAGGGTTGCCATCGTTGACTGGGACCTCCACCATGGAAATGGGACGCAGAAAATTTTTTACAGGAGCGACCGGGTTCTCTTCTGCTCCATTCACCAGGCCAACCTGTTCCCCTGGACGGGCTGGATTGACGAGATAGGAGAGGAAAGGGGGAAAGGGTTCAACCTGAATGCGCCACTCCCTCCGGGAGCCGGGATTGGAGACTATGCACTCATCGTATCTTCTGTGTTCTGCAAAGCCATCCGGCATTTCAGGCCGGACCTCGTGATCATCTCTGCCGGCCAGGATCCCCTGGCCGACGATCCCAAGGGAGGCATGCAGCTTGTTCCTGAGGATTTCGGAGTACTTACGACGATGATCCAGGAGGCTTCAGGGTCCCCGCTGGCCCTGGTGCTGGAAGGTGGATACGGACCTTCCATGGGGTTGGCGGTTGGCAGCATCCTGAACGTGCTCCAGGGGACGCCTGCGCCTCCCCGGGATGCACCTGTCAGGGAGAGTACCCGGAGGATCTCGTCCCTTCTTGCAAGAGTAGTTTTCTGAACTCCCGGATCGGTTCGCTAACCGGCGCCTCTCCTGATCCGGTCCCGGTGCATGTAGGATACCTCGAGGCCGGGGATAATCGTCCTCACCACCGGCATGAGGGTCCTTGTAAGGTCGCAGACACAGATCCGGCCCACATGGGGGCGCAGTTCTTTGAGGATCCCCCTGATATCTTCATCGACTGCTGGGGTGGAAAGGGATGGGACTTCGGAGAGATTCACGCCGTCGGTCCTTGCGAACCATTCCCGGTTGATCCTCTTCATCCGTTCATATCCGGCCCTCCCGAGGACGACCTCTCTCCCGGGGTTGGAATGCCGCCTCTGGAGGCTGATCCTGCGGTTGCGGGCGATGTCCAACAGTGCCCGCACTGCGGCGATACGGGGATCGGGGTGCGCGGAAGATCCCATGACCAGCATCCCCGGATCCTTCGTGACGGTATCGTCGGCGGCTGCGGCCACAACAGGGATCTCCGTTCTTCCCGGGACGAGCCAGAGGTGGATCTCGATCCCGGCGGATTCGTACCGATCGAGGAGATCTCTGGCTGGACCCGGTTGGTCGATCTCGAGCCTGCGCCCCATCTCCCTCTTCCGCTCGGCACCACTCATCGCATCTCTCTCAAGGATCTCGAGCATACCGTGCAGGATTGCCTCTTCCTTCACGTTCCCGCAGGCCAGGCCGACGGGATCACTCCGGAAAAGCGGAAACGTCATCCCCTGGGTGTCATAGGGATGAAAGACAGCGTTGCTCGGGACGTACACTTCCTCGCGGTTCACGAGATCAAAACAGGAGGTCCAGTGGATCTTCTCCCCGGATTCGAGCGGACGCGGGAGAATCAGGTCATGGGGATCGATGCACCGGGTGATTCCGAGTTCTTCCCTGGTTGCGTATTCCATCCTGTCCATGCGGTACTCCCCGGAGAACCGCTCGATTGCGGTCATCATCACCGAGATCCGGGCCTGTAGCGAGTCGCAACCTGCACTGCAATAGAATCCGGACGCGGGGTATGCCGCCCGGGGCCGGGTGGCAGTGTAACAGGGGATGCCCACCCGGTCGAGTTCCGTGCACTCCTCAAGTTCCGTTACCCCGATGGACTCCATGAGGGGTTCGATCCTCTTTCCGGTTATTTCCGGAGGATCAATCCGGTCGGAGTCTTCCGAATAATCCTTTACAGCGCTTTGTAGTGTCCAGTCCATCCTGTACCCACTCCCCGGGAATGATTTTATAGTTTCCCCGCGCCGGTGAGAGTACTATGGATGCCGAAGAAGTGGTGATTGGCATGAGGGTCCGATACCCGCGAACCGGGACCAGTGGGAGAATTCTTAAGATGGAGAAGCGGAGAGGGGAGATCTTCGCCGAGATCGATACAACGCATCTCTTCTACAGAATCGATCAGCTGGTACCTGCAGAAGAGGCAGCAAAGAAGGCGAAGATTGAGAGGGAGGACAAGATGGAACAGCTTAAGAGAGAGAGGGAGTTTGTCTCCGAAAAGGGGTTCCAGGAAGCCCTTCTTCACGCCGACCAGAGTTGCGAGGGAGGCGGCTGATCACTCTACCGGAATGGTAGTCAGTTTCACGGATTCCACCCCTTTCTGTGACATCAGGCGTTCGGCCAGGCCTTTCAGCTGGGATCCGTCCCCACGGACGAGAATGACCTCCAGGCAGCGGTCGTGGGTGACGTGGGAATGCAGGGACGCCTGGATGATCCCCATGAACTCGTGCTGGATATCGGTAAGAGTCACCAGCAGTCCCCGCTGATCGTGGTCATAGATCATCGTAATAACCCCCTGGCGTTCGCCTTTCACGTCAGACATCCATTTGTAGTAGGTGATATAACTACGGATGGCATCCCTGATTCCCTCGGATCTTGAAGAATAACCACGATAGTTGATTATCTCGTCGAATCTATCAAGCAGGTTCTTGGGGAGTGAAATCCCGATACGGGACAGTTCGCTTTCAACAGTCATCTCAAATACCCTCGTGAATACCAGCACCGGTTCCCGCCTCTGACCCGGGCGCGGGGGGAGCATGAAAACGGCATGACCATTTTCATAGTAAAAGGATCACTCCGCATTTAAGACCATAAACATTTGTAAGAACTGCGTAGTCTGTAGTACTTTGTATTAAGTATCCGGGTCGGAGACCTGATTCTGCCCGGGAGATGCACAATCCGATACCAGGTGAAATCATCCTATTCTGCAGAATCAACGCATTGTCGGTTTGAGGGCTTTGGGCGATCAGGCAGCACAAAGGGCCATAGTCAAGGTTTTATAGGCGGTTCCCATACCCTTCTCGTATAGCATGGCGCCCATCGAGTTTTTTTCCGGAACAGAGAAGGGGCTAAGGGAGCGGAACGAGGATTCGTGCCTTGCAGAGGCTATGGGCCCGTTCCTCGTCTTTGCGGTTGTCGAGGGGTTCGGGGGATCGAAGGAGGGACCTGCCCCCGGGACGATTGCAGTATCCGCAATCCGAAAACTCGCTGGAATGCCCTGGAAAACGCCAGGGGAACTCCTGGAAGGGGCCCTCATCCGGGCTGACGAAGAGATCTTCCGGTATCAGATGGCAAACCCGGAGTGCGAGGCCATGGCGGCCGCCATTGCAGTCGTCGTGGTGGGGCCGGACGGGCGTTGTGCGGTGAGCAGTGCGGGAGATCGGAGGGTGCGCTTTGTGAGAGACGAGGTGAACAATCCTGGCGAGAATCCGCTGGAAGAACCGGATCCTGATTTCTACGAGACACGCCTGGACCCGGGCATGTCCCTGCTCCTGTGCTCGGATGGGCTCTATGATTTCGTCGACGAGGAGAGGATCCTGGCGATCATCCGGGATTACACCGACGATCTCCCCGGCGCCTGCCGGAAACTCATGTCCGAAGCGTTCCAGAACGGAAGTGATGACAACATCACCGCAGTACTTATCCGCCGCCACCCGGATCCGGCCTGAAGGCACGGAGAACCGGGGGACACTGCCCTTACCGAGGCTTTTATAGAGAATTATACACCAATGCGAATATGGATGCCGTCACCCACGCTCTTTCTGCATGGATGATCTTCCCAGGCGGGGTGCCCGGATCCCTGGTTCTCTATGTGATGATTGGGGCAATCATCCCGGACGTGGACATTCTTCTAAAATTCTTCTCTGACGCCGACCCCAGGCTTTTCATCTTCACGCACGGAGGATTTACCCATAGCATCACCGGGGCCCTCGTAGCGGCAACCGGAGCCTTCCTGCCGGCCCTTTTCCTGCCCTCGCCGCCCATCCCCCTGATCGGACCTTCCGCTGCAACTCCTGTTCTTCTTCTACTCCTGGTTTGGGGAGGCGCATTGACCCATCTCTTTCTGGATTTGCTGGCGTATCCAGGTGTCCCCCTCCTGTATCCCGCAAGAACCAGGAAATATACACTCGGAGTGTTCCCCGGTCCAAGCCTTGTGCTTTTCGGGATAAGTGTTCTTTTCCTGGTCCTCTGGCTGGGGGGTATGGCAGGCCGTGCGGATCTTCCCCTGTATTCCGTTGTGTTCCTGGCATTCCTCCTTCTGAATTTTATCCTGAAGGGGTATGTGGCATTCACCAGCCGGGGTACCACCATCCCCACCTTCAATCCTCTCCGCTGGATGGAGGTCCGGGAGACCCGCGACGAGTACGAACTCTGGATCCGCCCGCTCTTCGGAACCTTGGAGGAAGCGGGCAGATTCAAAAAGGCTGACGGAATTGATCACCTGGAGTTGATGCGTCATTCAGGTGATCCGGAGGTCCGCCGCCTGAAATACTACTCTTACTTCACTGTCGCAGAAAGGAAAGGAGACGAGATCATATTACGGGATCCATTGAGAGATGAGGGGTATATCCGGTATCCCCCTTTCTACAGGAGGGTCCTGATCCCCGGGGAAGATCCCGCGTTTGCAGGCTCTCCGGGAGAACGAAGGTGAGATCGACAGGATCGGGGTTCACCTGGGTCCCCGGGCAGGTAATTGTTGAGTCTGGCGATACTCACAGGGTATTAAGTATGAGCGTCTTTATAGTGGTAAGGGAGGTTTGATCGCCTTTGCATGATGTGACAATACCGAGCGTCAATATCGGAGTGGTCGGGCATGTGGACCACGGAAAGACCACACTGGTTTTTGGGCTGACTGAGGCCTGGACGGACAGGCACAGCGAGGAGATCAAGCGGGGAATTTCGATCCGCCTGGGATACGCGGATGCCACGTTCTACCGGTGTGAGAACTGCGAGGGCGCGGATGCGTTCAGTACAAATCCGGTCTGCCCGGCCTGCGGCACTAAGGCAGTGCCGTTCCGATCCGTGTCGTTCGTAGATGCACCCGGTCACGAGACCCTCATGGCCACAATGCTCTCCGGTTCAGCCCTCATGGACGGGGCAATGCTGGTGATCGGCGCCAACGAGAGCTGCCCCCAACCCCAGACAAAGGAGCACCTGATGGCCCTCGAACTCGTAGGGATCAGGAAGATCGTGATCGTCCAGAATAAGATTGATCTGGTGGCACAGAAGGATGCCATGAAACATTATGAGCAGATCAAGGCCTTTGTGAAAGGAACCATCGCCGAAGGCGCTCCCATCATCCCGGTCTCTGCACAGAGGCACATCAATTTGGGCGCCCTGATCCAGGCACTCGACCGGACCATCCCCATTCCCGACCGTGACCCGGCGGCCGCTCCGCTCATGCTGATCGCCCGGTCGTTCGATATCAATAAACCCGGTTCGAGCTGGAGGGAGATGAAAGGGGGAGTCATCGGAGGGTCCCTCATCAGGGGAGTGCTCAAGGAAGGAGAGGATATGGAGATCCGACCGGGACGACAGATCCAGGCAGAGAACCGTATCCGCTGGGAACCGATCGAGACCAAGATCACCACGATCAACGCCGGCAACAAGAAGGTTATGGAGGCCACGCCCGGAGGCCTGCTCGGGATTGGCACGAAACTCGACCCGGCTCTTACCAAGAGTGACGCACTTGCCGGGCAGGTTGCAGGCCATGCCGGAACACTCCCCCCTGTCTGGGAGAGGCTCCGGTTCAGGGTCACCCTGATGGAGCGCGTGGTAGGGTCCAGCAGCGAAACCCACATCGAGCCCCTGAAGCACAATGAACCTCTGATGCTCTCGGTGGGAACTGCCGTGACTGTGGGGGTTGTGGTGAACACAAAGAAGGACACGGTTGAGACGAACCTGAAACGACCCGTGTGTGCGGAGATAGGATCCAGGATCGCAATAAGCCGGCAACTGGGGGGCAGGTGGCGGCTGATCGGGATGGGAGTACTCACCGAGTGAATGTGCTCCTTGATGCGAACGCCCTGATGATCCCCTCCCAGTTCAGGGTTGATCTCTTCACCGAGCTGACAAACCTTATCGGGACCTATGAACCATTTATTCTGACCGAAGTGCTGCATGAGCTCCGGGGACTATCCCGGGGAAAGGGAAAAGCGGGAAGTGCTGCGCGCGGAGCTCTCCTCCTGGCGGAACGGTGCCGGGAGGTGGAGAGCGGGTACGCGGAAGGAACGGTAGACGAGAAGATCATCCGCTATGCCAGGGAGCATGGGTGTATGGTACTGACCAACGACCGGAAACTCCGGCAGGAGCTGCTCTCTCTTGAAATTCCGGTGATCACACTGAAGCAGCGAAAAAGACTGGATCTGTTGAGGAGGTAGAGGCGGCATGTATTACAAGATGCAACTGGCGGACAAGGTGCGGGTGCCTCCCCACCGGCTGGGCGAAGAGCTCTCCAGGGTGATCCTGGACGTGCTGCAGGAACAGCTCGAGGGCAGTATCGACAAGGAGATCGGCATCTTTATCGCCATCACGAAAGTGCAAAAGATTGGGGAAGGAGAAATCGTCCCCGGCGATGGAGCGGTCTATTACGACGTAGATTTCGAGGCAGTAGTTCTCCGGCTCGTCCTGCAGGAGGTGATCGAGGGTCTGGTCGTCGAGACGACAAGTTTCGGGGCATTCGTGAGCCTCGGTCCCATCGATGCCATGCTTCACGTGAGCCAGATCTCTGATGAATACATCAACTACGATGAGAAGAATTCGCGCCTCATCTGCCAGGATTCAAAGAGATTTATCGGGGTGAATGAGATAGTTCGTGTCCGGGTAGTAACGCTGTCGCTGAACGAGCGCGAACCGCGTGACAGCAAGATCGGTCTTACCATGCGGCAATCCGGACTGGGCACTGCCCGGTGGCTGGAAGAGGACATGGCAAAAGAGAAAGAGAAGGAGAAGGGTGGCGAACGTGGCAGCCGTTAGAAAGAAACTCGTCACCGTCTGCAGGGAATGCCATCGTGTGGTGGAGGGGGAAGCCTGTGGAATCTGCGGCAGTTCGAACCTCTCCACCGATTGGACGGGATACCTCGTCATCATCGATCCCGAGCGATCCGAGGTGGCGAAAAAGATGAACATCAAGCTGCCGGGCAGGTACGCCCTGAAGGTTCGCTGATGCGACGGCTACCCGGGGACAAACGCCATTTTTTTAAGGTGCCCTTCGGGCAGCTCTTTTCTGAATTCTGTGACCTTCTCCCCCAAATAGCAGGCCGTGAGGTCTATACGGTGGGCGATATCGTGACCCGGAATGCCCTGGAGTGGGGCGTCTCTCCAACGATTGCAGTGGTCGACGGGCACACGATGCGGGAACCCTGTGAAACAACGCCAGATGTCTTTCAGAGGATCATCCGGGCTAAAAATCCTCCGGGAACCCTTACCGATGAACTGATCTGCGCCCTGGAAGACGCAGTCGCCTCGCCGCCGGCCCTTCTTGTGGTGGAGGGGGAGGAAGATCTCGCGGTGATTCCCCTTATCCTCACCGCTCCTCTCGGGGGAGTGGTCCTCTACGGCCAGCCTGGGGAAGGGGTTGTCCTTTCGGTTATTGACGAGGCCGCCAGGGAAAAGGCGGCCGCCATGATCGCATTTTTTATCCGGGTCGACGAGTGAACCGGTTCAGACCTTCCGTCATAGAGCCAGAGTATAAATAACTTCGATGCGTATCATAAGAGGATACCGATGGAATTCGAGGTTACCAGAGATACAAGGAATGAGCTCCTGGAGAGGAGGGAGGTGGAATTTGCCCTCCGTTTCGATGGCTCGACACCGTCTCGCGTGCAGGTGATCGGAAAACTTTCCGCCCTGTTAAACGTGAACGAGAAGCAGGTTGCCCTGGATTCTCTGAAGACGGGTTTTGGCAGGACCGAATGTACCGGAAGTGCCCGGATCTATGATACGGAGGAGAGGAGGAACAGGATCGAGCGATCCTTTATACTCTCGCGGGGCGTTCCAAAGCCAAAAGAGGAAGGTGCGTAAGGAATGGCTGCAAAGAAGGCCAAGCAGGCCGGCCCGAAGAGGGGGGCGTACTATGCTCTCCAGGGTGAGAAAGTCAGTTTCGGCAGGAAGTTCTGCCCCCGGTGCGGCCCCGGCATCATCATGGCCGAACATAAAGATCGCACCGCCTGTGGGAAGTGCGGCTATACCGAGTTCAAGAAATAGAACAGATGCCTATTTTTGGGCAGGTCTTGGGGATCGAAGGGACTGCCTGGAACCTCAGTTCCGCTCTTTTCGGGGACGACCTGGTCGCCCTCTATTCCAAACCATATAAACCGCCCCAGGGAGGGATCCATCCCAGGGAGGCAGCGCAGCACCACGCAGCAGAGATGAAGGAGGTGATCGGCCGCGTGCTCACCGATCCTTCGAAGGTAGCTGGGATTGCATTCTCCATGGGTCCTGGTCTGGGCCCGTGTCTCAGGACGGTGGCTACCGCCGCAAGGGCCCTTTCCCTCTCGCTAGGGGTCCCGCTCGTCGGCGTCAATCATTGCGTTGCCCATATCGAGATCGGGCGGTTTGCAACAGGTTGCAGGGATCCCGTAGTTCTGTATGCGAGCGGGGCAAACACCCAGGTAATCGGTTATCTCAACCGCCGGTACCGGATTTTTGGGGAGACCCTGGATATCGGCATCGGGAACGGACTGGATAAATTTGCCAGGAGCAGGGGGCTCCCTCATCCTGGCGGACCCGCTATTGAGGATCTCGCAAAGAAAGGGATCTACATCGAGCTTCCCTATACCGTAAAAGGGATGGACCTCGCGTTTTCAGGGCTTGTGAGCGCTGCCAGTGAAACCCGGGCAGACATTGAGGACATCTGTTACAGCCTGCAGGAAACAGCGTTCGCCATGTGCGTGGAGGTGACAGAGAGAGCTCTGGCCCACGCCGGGAAGGAGGAAGTCCTGCTTGTCGGAGGAGTCGGGGCAAATTCCCGTCTGCAGGAGATGCTCCGGACCATGTGCGAAGACAGGGGAGCTTCATTCTTCGTTCCCGAAATGAAGTACCTGGGCGATAACGGTGCCATGATTGCCTATCTGGGCAGGATCATGCTGGAACACGGTATGGAAATGAGACCGGAGGATACCCGGGTGAATCCCTCCTTTCGGTCCGACCAGGTGGAGGTAACCTGGCGCAGTGATGAGGAGATAAGGACCGTACCGGATATCCGGACGGCTGCACCGCTCCAGGCACGCGGGGCGGAGGCCGTGGTTATCCTGGGAGACCGGGACGTAGAGAAGAAAAGGGTCGGTAAAAAGTACCGACATACGATCCTCGACCGCAGGTTAATCGCCGAACGGACGAGGGCGGAAGCCCGGATCCTCTCCCTTGCCAGGAGGGCCGGAGTCCCGACCCCGATCATCAGGGACGTGACGGGAGACACCCTTGTGATGGAACGGATCTCCGGGCCGCTCCTCCGTTCTGCGCTCACGCCCGCTAACGTCGAACTTGCGGGTGACACAGTCGGGATCCTTCATAAATCGGGGATCGTCCATGGAGACCTGACCACGGGCAATATGGTGATCCGGGCCGGGAGGTGCGTGCTGATCGATTTCGGCCTCTCATCGGTCTCTTCCGAGGTGGAGAGCCGTGGGGTGGATATCCATGTCCTCTTCCAGACGCTCGAGAGCACAACCGATGAATTCCCTGCCCTGAAAGAGGCATTTATCCGGGGATATTCGGAGAATTTTTCCGGCGCATCCGAGGTGCTGGAACGCGAGAGGGAGATCGAGAGGAGGGGGCGATACCTGTGAAGATCCGGGTGGTGACCAGCAATCCGCACAAAGCAAAGGAGATTGCCGCTTTCTTCGAAGGAATTGCCGAGATTACTCATGTGCCGCTCGAATGCCCCGAACACAGGGACGATGACGTGGGTGAGATTGCCAGGAGAAAGGCCGAGTTTGCGTGGGAAGTGATCAAAGAGCCCCTGCTCGTAGATGATACTGCCTTCTGCATCAGGGCCCTCAAAGGATTTCCCGGACCCTATGCAGCATATGTCCTGAGAACCCTCGGGAACTCCGGGATCCTGAAACTCCTTGACGGGGAGCCGGACCGCGCTGCGTATTTTGAGACCGCGATTGCCTACGCCGATCAGGCGGGGATCCGGGTTTTCCGGGGGAGAATCGACGGCCGAATTGTTTCCGGGCGCGGATCGGGGGGATTCGGGTACGACCCTATCTTCGAGTGGGAGGGGCGGACCCTGGCAGAACTGCCCCTCGAGGAGAAGAGCCGGATCTCCCACAGGGCGCGTGCCCTCCTTGCACTCCGGAACTGGCTCGAAGCTTCCGGAAACCAGTGAGAAACGGCACAACGATTAAGTGGACAGATGACCTTTTAACTAAGACTTAAAAGTGGTGTGACACAATGGCACGATTCCCGGAAGCCGAAGCGAAATTGCTGAATGTAAAGATATGCATGCGGTGCAATGCCAGAAATGCAATGCGCGCGACAAGATGCCGGAAGTGCGGGTACCTGAACCTCCGCCCCAAGAACAAGGAGCGGAAGGCGTAAACACTTTTTATCACGCAGAATAGAAGGTTACTCTCTTTCCTTTCTGGCTGTACTCCCCTTTGAACGTCTCGATATTCCTCTTATACCCAATCCTGTCTACGAAGCCTATTTCTCTCAACCTCTCGCGGACCCTCATGACGTCGGCTTCATCCCGCCAGTCCCTGGTATATACATAGATCACCCTCGTGGTGTCCCGGGAGTCGGGGTTGGGGCGTGCGGTGCTCACCTTGGTCGAGATCCCGAGCTCGTTGTTCCAGGTCGCGTTCCGGACCTTCACCCAGGCCTCGTCGGCGTTCTCGGGTGGGAGGAAGATGAGCCATTTTCCGGCGAGTTCCTCTTCGATCGCCTCGGGATGGACCGAAGGGGCATCCAGGACGATCCAGTACATCGTCGTGGTGCGGCTCGGAATGGTTCCCTCGCCCTGGCGTATCAGTTCGTATACCAGGTCAGGCCCCCCGTATCTCTGGATCAGGGCATCTCCAAGTTCGGGGTAATCCGCTTGGAACCTGGAAAACACCGCATTGAACCTCTCCCGAAAGTCGATCCGGCCTTCCACCAGCGAGTACAGGAGGATCCGCTCCGACTGGAGATCTTTCGTAATCTGGTGGAAGAGGAGACCGAAGGCCGCGTCCGTTAGAGTCCCGGGATCGACATCACTCATACATTAGGGTTGCCGGAATCAGGAAAAAAGATTCTGTTGGGTGCGGATCAGGGGTTTAATTTTTCGGCGACCTTTTCCGCAGCCCTCTGGCCGGAAAGGAGCATACCGCCGAAGATGGGGCCCATCCTGGATTCCCCGGCCACCGCATTCGCCGCCATGCCGCAGACAACCAGTCCCGGGAATATCTCACGGGTATGTGAGAGGATGCTGGATTCTGCACGGTCCGCCCACATGAATCCCTCCCCCTTTACCCTGACATTACCTCCTTTACGTTCGATGAGCCGGGCGAGTACTGCATCATGGCCTGTGGCATCGACGGCATACCTGCAACCCAGCGTTAGCGGATCCACGTGGAGGCCCGTCATCTCCACAGGTGTCCAATTCACGACGAGCCCGGACAACCTCCCATCCCCCCGGATCATTACGTCCTCAACGGATAAGAGGTTGAAAAACTCCACCCCCGCATCGCACGCGGCCGCGGTGAGTTTGGATACGGTCTCCACCGAGCCGGCTACATAGTATCCTTCGCCGAAGGCTTCGTGAGAGATGTGAAACCTCTGGAGGATCCCCCGAGCCTCTTCCTGGACAACAATCCGCGGGAGCATCATTCCTCCTCCCCACATTCCCCCTCCGATGGAAAGTTTCTTCTCAACCAGCCCAACCTTGAAGCCCTGTTCGCCGAGCAATGCAGCCGCGGTGAGGCCTGAGGGGCCGCCTCCGACCACCGCAACATCCATCTCCAGGAATTCGAGGAGCTTTTCCATATGGGAGGCCACAATTGCCCTGCTTATGACAATCTCATCCAGCACCATCTGATTCACTCTAAGGATCTTTCTACCTGCCCGAATTTAAGGGTAAGAGTTGTTATCGAAGATACGTCCATCCCAGCGCTCCCATAAGATTGCAGAGCGGTTTTTCAATACTACGCTTGTATCAGTGTTATTTCAGATGCCGGCGGGAGAATGTTTATCTCATCAACCCAGTACATATTTCTTATATGAAGAGATGGAAGCGCGATTACGGACTCACAATGCGGGTCTGGCTGACCATGTTCCTGCTGTTTTTAGTGTACCTGATCTTCCTGGCGGTTCTCTCGATGCTGGGCGTTGGGCTTCCATTCCTGGTCGTCCTGGTCTTTCTCATGGCCTTTGTCCAGTACTTCTTCTCAGATCGGCTGGTGCTCTGGAGCACCCGTGCCCGGGTCATCGAGCCCGAAGAGTACCCGGAGCTACACCGGATGGTGGAGCGCCTTGCCAGCGAAGCAGAGATCCCAAAGCCCCGCGTCGCCATCATGCAGAGTCCCGTTCCGAATGCCTTCGCCACAGGCAGGAGCCCGAAGCACGCCGTGGTAGCGGTCACCGACTCCATCATGCGGCTCCTCTCCCCAAGGGAGCTGGAAGCGGTAATCGCCCACGAGCTCTCACACGTCAAGAACCGCGACGTCCTGACCCTGACCATCGCCAGTTTCGTTGCGATGATCGCGGCCCTGGTAATGAACAACTTCCTATTCGCAAGCCTCTTCTCCGGTAGAGACCGGGGCGGGAATCCATGGATCATCGCGGGCATCGTGGCCATCGTGGTTTACTTCGTGGCCCAGCTCCTGATCATGGCCCTCTCCAGGTACCGGGAGTTCTCGGCGGATCGTGGGAGCGCCTACATCACAGGCAGGCCCAAAGACCTCATCTCAGCTCTCGAAAAAATCAGCGGGAGAATGGATCATGTCCCCCCTGAGCAGAAGCGGGCGGTGGAGAGCGCCAACGCCTTCTTCATCATCCCCGCCCTGTCGGGCAGCACCCTGATGGAGTTGTTCTCCACGCACCCGCCCCTGGAGAAGCGGATTGCGGCCCTGGAGCAGGTGGAGATGGAGCTGGCCGGCGGAGCCGGGTATTGAAGAAACCAGGAACCTTCTTTTATTTCATTTCATTTCTATTTTAGCAGCATCTGTTGGTCGCCGAAATTACCGTGAAGGTTCCGCCTTTCGAATCCGGTGCGACCAACCGGTCGTCGCATTGAACGGGTGAGGAGGAAAATGAATCAACCCAGGTGGCCCCGGGGTGCGAGGGCGGAGCCCTCCGGACCGGGAGTTCTGCCTATTCTACGGAACAAAAAACATAATACCGAATATCCCCATAATAAGAAGGCAAATTGCATCGATGGTCTAGTGGCATGACNNACACGGCGGAGGTCAGGAGTTCGAACCTCCTCGAGCCCATTTTTCCTCGTTCTTTCTACACGCAGCAATGTTGTACTGGTCAAAGGGGAATGAGGCGTCCTTTTGAAGAATGCTTCCCTGCCCATGACGGAAACAGGTTCGTGTAAGGATTCGGATTAACAGCGGAAATGCTGCGCAGGTCGGAATGAGAACTATTTTAAGGCATAACTGAAGATATTCGCATCATCGCCTTGCTGATATGACCTCTCTTGAAATGATGTGTATGATTTTTGGGATATTCCTGCTGATATCCCTGGGATTGTTCTTTTTACTGATTTCTGTGGGAATTTTTCTCTACGATTATTCCGTGACGGGATTTTTTTATTTTATATTGTTTATTGTGTGTATCGTGACCGTCTATTATTTATTAAAAAAATACCGCCAGTAATATTGTTTTCACCATCGTATTTTTCACCGTTAAGACATCCCGTGAGTGTCTCTTAATGGAGTGTCTTCCCACTGCTTCCCCCCCATTATCGGCCTACGTTCGAGTATTGGCAATCAGGTCGGCCTTGTAGTCGGGGATAGGGGAGTTGGGATGTAAGTCTGGTTGGCCGGTGTGACGGGAATCGGAGGGGTGATGAGGGTGATCGTTGTTTGCGTCTGAGGAGCAGGGGTTGGCGGAGCCGGTGTTGACGAGAGGGATGGGGTCGCGGGCACCGGTGCCGATGGCGGCACAATCGTTGCGTTCGGAAGAGGGGGAGGTGAGGGAACTGGGACACTTACCGGAAGCAGGGTTTGAAAAAATTGAACTGTTGTCGCCGACGTCGCAGGGTACCCTGGAGGAAAGGAAGAAAGGTTACTCTGGGTTGGAACAGGTGTGAGAGGGGTACTCGAAGGGAGAGGAGAGAGGTTGCCCTGGATCGGGACAGGTGTTGGAGCAGGGACATTGCCGGGTCCAGTCCCTGAAGATGTTTGTCCCTGTCCAGTGCCCGTACCAGAAAGATCGCTTGAGGGTGTCCCGGATCGGTTCCCGCCCGGTTCCACGGTGGGGGACGGCTGGAGGCGAGGGGATGTCCTGAATGGTTTTATTCTCTGGTATCGCAGGGTTTTTTCCGAGCGGCTCACTGCAACCTGCAGTATATAAGAAAAAAAGAAGTATGACAGCAAGGATCACACACTTCATTTTAAAGCGACCTTGTCTTCATGGTTCAATACGTTTCCGGAGGATGACGAGGGGTACCACCATCCCCGCCTGTCCGGGAGTTCGACGGCCGGAATCTGGAGTTGGGGATCGTTCTGAATCTACCTGGTCTCTCTCTGACCTTGTTCCGGTTGATCAATTCGATACCTACAATTACTCTCTCCAAGAAACTCTTCTCCATTGTATTACAGGAGAGAAGACCGCATGCTCAAACGCCTTCTTGCATGGATATTTGCGATCATCCTGGCCGGGGCGGTCCTTGTGGCGCTCCTTCCGGGATCCACTGGCAGTCCCGGTGGATTGGACGACTACACCTGGTATACGGAAGAATACCCCCCCTATAACTATGCAAAGGACGGGATACCCGGGGGGACTTCGGTAGATGTACTTCGGGATATCCTTACCGGGATGGGGATGGATCCTGCCGGGGCCAGGATCAGGGTCGGCCCCTGGACCGAAGGATACCAGGCCGTGCTCCATACACCCGGCACGGTGATCTTCTCCACCGCCCGGACTCCCGAACGGGAACACCTGTTCAAATGGGCAGGACCGATCTTCTCCTCTAGAAACGTCCTTTTTGCATTGAAAGAGGAAAACGTGACCGTTTCCACTCCCGGGGATCTCGAACGGCTCCGGATTGGGGTAATCCGTGATGACATCGCCGAGGCGGATCTTGTCTCCATGGGAATATCCCCGGACGGACTCGTCGTTTCATCGGATGCCCGGGAAATAGTATCTCTGCTGGAAGATGGGGAGATCGATGCCTGGGCATATGCAGAACTACCGGGGGAGGCGATTATCAGGGCCAATGCCGGAGATCCGGGGAAGTTCGAGGTCGTCTACTCACTGGGGACCCGGGATTACTACTTTGCGTTCAACCGGGAGGTCCCTGATCGGGTGGTGAACGAGTTCCAGGCAGAAATCGATCGCCTGGGGCTCTCCCGCAGGGACATCACTCCTGGATGAAAGGAGATGGGGACCCGAGGATGCGACCATCCCTGAATCCTCCATATTTCTGCCGTTACCGGAAACCTATTGTAGAACAGGTCCGGAAAATCAGGTATTATAATGTCGCCATACACCAAAGGTAGTTACACTGGTATGAGGCGGGGCGGCAAGGGGATTGTGGGAGAGTGGATAGTCTTATCGGTGATAGCGGCGGCGTTTCTTTGTTCTTTGGCCATTCCCGTCGGGGCTGATACTCCTTCCGAGGTCGCCATGACCTGGGTGCAGAAAGGGGATAACTATGTGGCCCAGGAGAACTATGCGGAGGCGATCAGCGCGTATGAACAGGCAATTGCCATCGATCCGTACAACAGTTCGGTCTGGAATCGTCTTGGCCTTGCCCAGATGAAGTCGGGCAGGAACGAAGACGCAGTGGTCTCCTTCGAAAAGGCAGTGGGACTCGATCCTTACTATTCCGCGGCCTGGAATAACAAGGGGGATGCGCAGACCCTCCTTGGCCGCTTCAGTGAAGCCGTACAGGCCTATGACCGGGCCCTGGCCATCAATTCAAACGATATCCATGCCCTGGTCAAGAAAGGGAACAACCTCCAGGAGATGGGAAACCCGGGCGAGGCTATGAAGATCTACGAAGAGGTCGTCCGGCTGGCGGAACGGGAAGTACGAAAACACCCGAATGATGCAATGTTCGATGCGTCCCTCTGGACTACCAAGGGAGATGCCCTGGCAAGCCTGGGCAGGTATTACGAAGCATTGGAGGCGTATCAGACGGCATTGCACATCAATCCTAAATACGAGCCCGCAATGATGGGGAGCGAGCGCGCGAACGAGACCCTCCTCCGGCAACGCGGCACGCCGCAGGAAGTGTTCTCCCCCGCTCCGGTGGAGAGCGAGGCTCCGGTCCCGATCCCGACACCAATTTCCGCCTGGACCGCGATCTGCGGATTTATAGCTCTTTCAACGATATTCCTGGTTTTAAGGAACCGATAAGACTGCTGCCGGAGGATCCCTTGTTTTTCCATCTGATACTTACGGATGACTGCAATCTCTGCTGCACGTACTGCAGGGGCAGAATTTTCTCCTGCCGATCAGGAGAGGTCGGGGCCAGGGTGGAGATCGACGAGGAGCTTCCCCCCGAACTCTCCCTGGACCTCCGGGATCTGTATTCTTTTCTCGCAAAAGATCCCGATGCATGCCTGACGTTTTATGGCGGAGAACCTCTGATGAGGAGCGACCTCATCCTTCGAATCATGCAGGAGGCGCCGGGAATCCGGTTCATGCTCCAGACCAACGGGTTAAAGCTCGGGGAACTCCCGGAATGGGCCCTGCAGAAATTTGAGACGATCCTGGTCTCCCTGGACGGAACCCCCTCCCAGACCGACCGCCATAGGGGATCCGGTACCTATTCCCGGGTGATGGAGAACGTCGATAAAATCATGGAGACTGGTTTTTCCGGGGAATTAATTGCCCGGATGACAATCTGCGAGGACACGGATATCCATGATGCGGTTACGTACCTCTCGGACAACCCCGATCATGGGTTCTCCTCTATTCACTGGCAGCTCGATGCGGATTTCTCAGGCGACATTGAAATGCGGGATCTCGGATGCTGGCTTGAGAACCGGTACAACCCCGGCATCCTCCGTCTCATCAGACGCTGGGTGGAACTGATCGGGGAGGAGGGGAGGGTTCCGCGATGGTACCCGTTCCTTGACCCCATGGAAGATCTGCTGAAAGGAGAGAAAACACTCCTTCGATGCGGTTCCGGTCATTCCAACTATACGATCATGACCGATGGGAGCATCGGCCCCTGTCCGGTAATGGTCGGGATGAAGGACTACTATTCGGGGCATATATGTACCAGCGACCCACTCCGGCTGCCCCGTATCGCGATTCAGGGAGAGTGCAGTTCCTGCGATATCTATTCATTCTGCGGTGGGAGGTGCCTGTATTCGCATATTGTACGGCCATGGCCTGAAGAATGGCGAAGGCAGATCTGCAATTCCGTGAGAAACCTTCATTCCGGCCTGTCCCGGGCGCTTCCTGAAGTGAAACGGCTGATCAGGGAAGACCGTGTCAGGGTTTCGGATTTTGCCCACACAAAGTTCAACGGATGCGAAATCATTCCCTGAAGGGATGGATCATTTGTGGTAGGGCTCACCGCTCAGGATCTTTGATGCACGGTAGATCTGTTCGAGCAGGATAAGCCTTACCATCTGGTGAGGAAACGTCATACGCGAGAGCGAGACCGTATGCCGGGATGCATTCCGGACTTCCGGGGGGAGTCCCAGCGGGCCTCCGATGAGAAACGAGATCACGGCAACCCCTTCAAGGTTCCTCTCCGAAAGAAACCGGGCCAGGTCACCGCTGGTCCATGCCTCCCCTCCCGGATCGAGGGCCAGAGCAGGGCCTTCATCCGGGACTGCTGCCAGTATACGGCCCCCTTCCCGGGATTGGATGAGGTATTTTTCGTTACCAGAGCACCGGTCCGGTATCCGCTCCTCGGGGATCTCGAGGATCTCGACCCGGAAGTATGGTCCGAGCCTTTTTAGGTATTCCTTGATGCCGTCCTGAAGGTAGGGTTCCCGTATCTTCCCCACCGCGATGATTCGGATGCGCAAGGCTCTTCTCAGGACAATTGGGTGCACCAGGAGATATATCCCTGTTCCCTGCCCACTTTCACACCCCACGGATGGTCCTTAAATCACGGGCTTCCAAGTGAGATGTGAGGAGATCCGGGGTCAAGAGCGGATCTCCCTCTGCAGCCTTCAAAACCCTCATAGGAGAAGCCCGATAACTCCCCCCCTTTTTTTCGGGTTCTCTTCTTTTCCAGGCAGTTGCTGTTCTCGAATACACCTCCCGGTTCCTGGTGAGGTTGGAGAATTGGGATTGCTATGCGATGAACGTCCAAATTAAAAAAAAAGTTGCGGGATCCCGGGTGGTTACCTGATGATCGCAGCCCCGATTGCGCCCCCCGCAAAGCCGAGAATTCCGAAGTATAATGCAGCCAGGATCACGATGAGGGAGGAGCCCAGGCCAAGCAGGAACCCCGGGATCCCGAGGAACAGGCTCCCCCCTACAATAAAAATCACCGAGATGATGATCGCCCCCAGGATACCGGAGGTGAACCCTGCAACAGCCCCGTTCCATGCCCCCCCTCGGCCGATTATACCTGCGACAAAACCCCCGATGATCGGTCCAAGGACCGGGAGGCTGTTCAAGAGCAGCATGACAACGAATCCCACGATGACTCCAAGCCAGAATGAACCGCTCTTCCCTGCCATACTAAATATTCGGGATGGGACCGGATAAATGATAGGGGTCGCAGGGATGAGAAGGGGAAAAATCGCCGATCTCACCGGGAGTCATGGGAACTGCCGGATGGGAGATCTTCATGCGGGTGTTGGATCTCGGACCTCATTGCCAGGAAAACCGGCCCGCGGACGTCCACCTTCTTCTTCTGATCGGTGATGAACCTCATTGCATAGTCTTCGATACGGAGGTTGATATCACTCGGGAGTTTGGCCATCTTCACCTGTACCAGGGCAGGTTTTCCACACCGTGCCGCATCCTCTATCCGGGCCGCTGCGAGTGATGAGATTGCGTCCAGGTACGTGATCCCCGTGCTGATTCCTTCTTCCCGGACCTTAGCCCACTGTGGGGTATTGGGGATTCCGAGCACTGCACCCTGGTGCGCAAAGACCTCGTTTGCCGAAGCGGGCCCACAGAGGCGTGCCCCGGATTCCTGCTCTTCCACTGAGACAATCACCCGGCATCCGACGAGATCGCCCTCGTAGGCGAGGAAAGAGCAGGGTCCCGGTTCTGTAGAATGCTCTGATGCGGTCCTCCGTATTGCCGCTGCCACACGTCGGCCCTGAATTGTTTTGGGCTCTTCCCGAACCACGACTGCGCGAGCGATCTCCAGATCGGACAAGGAACGGGGGAAAAATTGCGGATACGAGAGTTCTCGTAAATCTTTTTCCCCGTACGCGATCATTGCCAGGCGCTCCACTCCAAGGCCGAGGTTCATTACAGGGATGCCGATCCCGTACTCTGCCAGGGCTGACGGGGAGTACATGCCGAAGGTCGCCACTTCGACCCAGTCGTGGACAGGATGGCGGGCATAGACCTCGGTCTGGGAATCTGGCATGTAGTACTTGGACCTCTTCTCATCCGGCCGGAACCGGAAATCGGTGTACCCGAATGCGGAAAGGAGGGCCTCGCTCACGGCCTTTCCCTCATCATTCGTAACATCGTCCCCTGCGATCACGCAGGAAGCCGAGTGGTAACTCATCAGGCGGGTGGGCCCCTCCTCCTGCTCTCTCCGGAAGCACCGGTCTACCGAGAAGAGCCTGAGTGGCAGGGGACTTTTATCCCAGATTGAACCGAGGGAGAGGAACCACCCGCTGGTCATGTGGCTTCGGAGCGTGCTTCGCGAGGATTTGGGCTCCAGTTCGCGGAATGCCCTGAATACTTTCTCGTAGATCTCCACGGTCTTTCCGTCGTCGATTGCGAGAGCTTCCGAAGTTGCATGGATCAGGTCGTCCCCGTCGATCCTGGATTTTTTATAATCCTGGAGGATCGTCCTTAACTTCTCCTCCTCGCCGGGACTGACTTCCTTTCCGGTGATTCGCGAGATCCCGTCCAGTTCAGGCTTTCCAATCCCCTGGTTGGGCCGCTCCAGTCCCCCGAGGTAAAAGACCCGGTCCAGCACGGCGCTTGCCTCGGGACCGAACTGGCGGTACACGTCCTGTTCCTCCACGATGATGGGGTTGCACATCTCCGTAAAGCCGAGGAGAAGATAGGTCTCCCGCAGCCGGTTGATCGTGGTAAAGACCGGGTGTGGGCGGGCTCTCGCGAATATGAGCCTGGGGTACCGTCCATCGTACGGTGCAGGGGTGAGAACGTCCGGACCCGCATGCCACGCCTCTTCAAAGTGCTCTCTCGACCGCTTCTTCCAGGTTTCAATATCGAATCTCATGACTCCCTCTCCAGGCAGACTACCCTGCTGCCCGGGTTCTCATCCCTGATCCTGTACCCGGCATGGCGGGCAATCTCCCCGGCAAACTTCCGGACCCGGGTATGGTCGGGCATATTCACTCTCTCCAATCTCTTTCTACTGTATCCAAGAAACATATATCCCTTCACCTCGGCAAACGTCGCACCAGAATCCTGGATGATGCGGGCATAGGACCGGGGGTCCTCATCGTTGAGGCCGGAAACAAGCGTGATGCGTATTGCAGATCTCCGGGATCCCAGGAGGAGCAGGCTCTCCTGGAGATTGTCCCAGTAATCTTCCTCCGGCCTGCAGATACGGAGGTAAGTCTCCCGGCAGGGCGCAGTGAGGGAAACATACATCTGGAATGGCTTGCACCGGTCGAGGACTTCCGGGTGGGTTCCGTTGCTTACCAGGAATGTCGAATAGCCCTCCCTTGATAAGAGATCGATCAACTCCGGCAGATGGGAATAGAGCGTGGGTTCGCCCGACAGGGAGATGGCGACATGCCGGGGATCCAGGGCTTCTGCGAACCGATCCGGGGTGACGTACGGAGAAGGTTTGAACCCGGAAAGTGCACGTTTCTGGAGCCCCTTAATCCCGGCCAGGATCTCTTCCGGAGTGCATTCCCTCTCTCCCGGATACTCATGCTCGAACGAACGCCAGCAAAACAGGCATCTCTGATTGCATCGCAGGGTGGGAGTCAACTGCACGCAGCGGTGACTCTCGATCCCGTAGAACTGGTGTTTGTAGCACATCTCTCCCCCCCGGAGGGAACGCTTGCACCAGAGACAGGGCTTGAGGGCCGCTGAGGATTCCGGCGAAAAGAACTGATATCCCTGGTGCCTGAGCGCCTCACATGGTCCTGAGGGCATCGATGCCAAGGGTCTCCAGCGCCTCCTTCAGGGTGTTCCGGGTGGCATTCACAAGTGTGAGGCGGGACTGCCGCGTGGTCCCCTCGCTCTTCAGCACCGGTTCGAAGTGATAGAATGCATTGAAGAGATCCGCGAGCTCCCTGGCGTAGGCAGCCAGGAGGTGGGGCTTCAATTCCGTGACAATACGCTCGATTACGAGGGGGAACTTCCCGATATGCCGGGCCAGTGCCATCTCATGGTCGTTCTCAAGATCGCAGGCCTCCTCGAATTCACCCGCCTTCTCGAGGATGCTGCAGGCCCTTGCGTGCGCGTACTGGATGTAAGGCCCGCTCTGCCGCTCGAAATCCAGCGNNAAGACCGTGCTCTTCTCGGGAGAGATCTTCACGATGTCGTACCGGATAGCCGCAAGCGCCACAGAAACGGCAATCCCATTCCGTGTCTCTTCGGGAAGCTCCGGCCTCCGGACGCTCACTTCCGAAAAGGCCTGCCGGGTGACCTCGTCCAGGAGCTCATCTGCGGACACGAATTTCCCGGCACGGGTACTCATGGACCCTTCCGGAAGAGAGACAAACTCGAAATGCACGATCTCCGGGGCTTTCTCGCCAAGGAGCTTCATCGTCGCGATCAACTGTGAGCCGATCAGTTTATGATCTGCACCCAGCACGTCGATCATCCGGTCAAAGTTCCGGCCCTTCCATGTATGGTATGCGAGATCGCGGGCTGCATACACCGAGGTACCGTCGCTCCTCCTCAGGACATATTCCTTCTCGAACCCGGATGCAGAGAGGTCCAGCGAGAGTTTCCCGTCGTCCCTGCACTCCTCCATATGAGAGACTTTTCCAAGGAGTCGATCGGTATCCCCGTTGCGGATGAAATCGCTCTCCCATACGAACCGGTCATGCCTGGCCGCAAGCCTCTGCAGGGTCACCGAGAATCCCTCCAGGCATTCCGTAACGGAGTCCCGGAAGAGGCGGACCGTTGCAGGGTCTCCATTCTCGACCTTCTGCATAAGGGAATCGACCTCCGCGACGAGCTCGGGGTGCGCCTCGAGTTCCCGGTTCGCCGCGATATAGACTCTGGCTACGTGATGGTCCCCCTTTTCTCCGGGCAGGGGAGTGCCGTCCAGGTGGGTGAATCCCCAGGCGACGATGGCGATCTGGCGACCCATATCGTTCACATAATACTGGACTTCAAGGGGAAACCCTGCCTTCCGAAACGCCCGGGCCAGGGTATCGCCTAGGATGGTGTTCCGGATATGCCCCACGTGCAGGGGGCCGTTTGGGTTCGCACTGGTATGCTCGAGCACGATCCGTTCCGATCTCGCGGGGAGCGAGCCATATCCCGGCCGGGTCGCTTCGGCAACAGCCCGGGAGAGAAGGACAGGGCTGAAACGGAAGTTGATATAAGGTCCTTTTGGCTCAATCCGCACCTCTGCGAGTTCAGGGCGCCCGGAGAGATCCCTTGCCAGTTCACTTGCGATTACCACGGGGGATTGTTTCTTGGTTTTTGCAAGGGTGAATGCAACCGTGGATGCAAGGTCGGCATGATCTCCCCCATCCGTGAGGTTCACATGAGGGAGGCCGGTTGCGTCCCTCAGAGCAGATTCGATGGATGAATATACCTGGTTGAGCATCAGTATCCCGTCCGATATCTCAGGATCCCGGCGATCCCTCCGAATGCAGTGGAGAGAATGGCGCCCTCTTCAAAATCGTCGGAGATGATCTCCACGCGGGTATTGCTCTGGTCCGCAAGTTTCGTCAGTTCTTCGATGATGTCCACCTCCTCCGAGACAACCATGGGGGCGTTGCAGGCCCTGCAGGTTTGCGATGCGAGGATGTCTTTTACCGATCTGCCCGGCTCGAGCTGGATCGTCCTCTCGTCGGAATGACCGCAGGCCTGGCACATGATGCTCACCCGGGATTTCCGGAGCGATGCCGAGAGGAGGAGAATGTCCACCGCCCCGAGTTCCAGGTTCTTCCGAATGCTCTCTTCCCCATACGCAGCAAGCCCGTTGTCCTTCACGAGTTCTTTTAAGAACCTGTCCATCACCTCTTTCTCCTTGACGACCTCCATCCCTTTGAGAGCGTCCTTTGCGTTGTCTACCAGTTCGGAAAGCCCGTCTTCGTTTGTATAGGCCACATCGAACAGCCCGATTATCCGCTTCTGCACCTCGTGGTGCAGGTACTGCCCTGCCTCGAACTCCTCCTTGGTAGGGCTCGGCCCCCCGATGAGCACACCCTTGAACCGGTTGAAAAAGTCCTTTTCTGCAAGGAAAATTGCGCTGGAACGTTCCCCTACCTTTGTATAGAACTCGTTGATCGCGATCTCACGGAGTCTTTGGAAACGGGCGCTCGACTGCCCTCCTTTCCGCTGTTTTCCGGGGACCGTCGAGGTAGCTCCCCCTATCGGTTCGATCCTGTTGCCGCGGAGGAATCCCCAGTAGGCCTCCCTCCGGTCGATGACCAGGAGGCCGAACACAAATTTTTCCTCGAGCATCTGTTTGAGCGGCTCCAGTTCAAAACCGGAACTGCACCGGTACATGTAGAGGTTCAGGGGTTCGGGGGGATCGATGATGGTGCATTCAAGGTCGGTCCGGTCGCCGCCGAGCTGGATGGTCCCGCAGAAGACTGCCATCCCGTTCGGCGGCGGATTCTTGTAGTATTTAAGACGGGACAGGATGGAGGAGATGGCACTCTGGACGTTTGTCCGGGTCTGCTTGCTCTTGATGTTGGAACACTGCCCGAATTCGTCCTTCAGCTGGGCTGTGACATCATAGATCTGCTTGTCAGGGGGAATATAGAGGGATATTAACTCGGTCCCGCTGCCCTGTTTTGCTTCCAGATCCTCCAGTGTCTTCCTGAACTCATAGCGCCGACGCGCTTCGTCCATCCCTTCGGTCTCTGTCATTCCCCGCTCACCGGATTCTCCAAAGCTTAATACTATTCAACCCTGAATGCCATAAATTTGCGCACATTCCCACCGGATCCGGGCATCCACCTCTTCGTTTGAGCCATGAGTGCCATTGAATGCGATGAACTCCGCCTCCCCCGAAAGACTCTGTTCCAGTGCAATCCCCTGGGCGAAGGGGATAATGGGATCGTCCGGCGAATGGAAGATCCAGGATCGGCGACCCTCCATCAGTCCGCCATACGTTTCCGGGTCCACCGACAACAGGAAGCGCCGCAGGTTCCCTGTATACCTCTCCCCCGCACCGCCGAAACCCGAGGTCGAGACCCCGACAAATCCGGCGCATCCGGGATCCAGGGCGGCGGCAATTGCAGCATACCGGCCTCCGTTGCTCTCTCCCACCAGGTACACGGGAATATTGCAGGTCCCGGAAAGATAGGAAGCCGCACACATCATATCGCAGACCGAAAGATAGTACTGCGGCCATTCACCGCGGGAAAACCGCTGGTAATCCCTGTCCAGGTTCAAAGGCTCTCCTGTTGTCTCTCCCCCGTTTCCACGCATGTCCAGGACAAGGTACGCGTAACCCTCCCGGGCATACCCGGCAGCCCTTCCCTCGTGACCTTCCTTCCTCACCCCCGCCCCCGGGGCCAGGACAAAGCCGGCCACCGGTTTTTCAGGCATTGCGAGGATTGCATATACGTCCCCACGGGGATTTTGGAATACGATCCGCGAGAGCGAGTACCCGGGATTCTCTTCAGTCACCTCTTCCACAGGGTTGCAGGAAGGGCAGCGGATAGAGGCCACTCCGCTGTCGTTCACAAGGAACCCCTCCTCATGGGGAGAACCGTTCTGCACACATCCGGAAAGGAGTGCCGTTGCGGCGACCAGAAGGAGGACAAGGGTGAGGTGGGATCTCATGGATCCGGTCCGAAACAGCGGAAGATCAGGCTTATCGTCTTGGCATCGACGATCCGGCCATCCATAATCATCGGCCGGAGTTCCTCCCGCCGCACCGGCGCAAGTTCGATGATCTCGTCCTCATCCTGGTGGAAGAGGTTCGAAGGGGAGAGATCGCGGGCCTCGTAGAGAAAGATCCGTTCATCCGTGAACCCCGGAGTTGTGTAGATGAACCCGCGTGGAGTCAGGATGCCGGCCTGGTACCCGGTTTCCTCGATCAGTTCCCGGTGCGCGGCATCGAGCGGATCCTCTCCCGGATTCAGCGTCCCTGCAGGAGCTTCGAGAATATACCCTCCCACGGCAAACCGGTACTGCCGGATCAGGTAACAGGTTCCATCCGCTGTGATCGGCAGCATGGCAACGGCATCCCCTGGATGGACCACTATCTTCTCTACAGACTTACCTGTCGGGAGAGGAAAGATCCGGCTCTCGACAGAGAGGCGTCGGCCCCTGTACAGTTCGGTCATGGCAACTCCACGTAAGGTATCGGATCGTTTCGTCCAAGCGACGAGAACGCGCTCCTCCGGAAATGGCAGGCACCGCAAACTCCGCAGGCCGCATCTTCGTTCTGATAGCAGGACCAGGTATTTTCATAGGGGACTCCCATGCGGATTCCCTCCCGGAGGATCTCTGTCTTCGTCATATTGAGAAATGGTGTCATAAGGCGGATCCGGGTCCGTTCCCGCGTCCCGAGGTCGATCACTCTTTGGAATGCCTCGATGAAGCGTGGCCTGCAGTCCGGGTATCCGCTGTAGTCAAGGGACTGCACTCCGATGAAGATCGCCTCCGCCCCCCTCGCTTCCGCAAAACTGGTGGCAATGGAGAGGAGGTTTCCATTCCGGAACGGAACGTAGGTATTGGGGATCTCTTCCCGCGAGTCCTCGTATTTGTCAACGGGCAGAGATTGATCGGTGAGACTGCTCCCTCCGAACCTGGACAGGTAGCGGAGGTCGACTTCGACCAGTTCCAGGACACCGACGTGAGCCGCGATGGTTCTTGCGCACTGCAGTTCCTTTCTTTCTGTCCTCTGTCCATAGTTAAAGTGGAGTGCGAGTAGTTCGTACCCCCTCTCCCTGGCAATGTATGCAACGGTTGTGGAGTCCATCCCTCCCGACAGGAGACAAACCGCCCGCATCAGCGGACCCCCAGGATCTTGTGGAGTTGCAGCTGGATTCTGGCCGGGAGATCGCAGTCGAGGAGGAACGATGCGGCAATTCGGGGATCGGTCCCATAGACGGGAGAGAAGAAGATCTCCCCCCTGACAGGGTAGCGTTTGAGGACCCCTGCCGCGTATTCGCAATCGTTCCTGTCCTGGACCACGAACTTGACGCTGTCTGCAGGGGTGATATGGTCGAGGAGAGATACATCGCTCTTCTCTCCGGACGAGGGGCATTTCACGTCCATGGTGATCGATGCGTAGGGCTGGAACGCGGAAAAATCGATTGTCCCATTGGTCTCGATCTCAATGGAATATCCGTTCCCTGCGAGACTCGCCACGAGCCGCAGGAGCGCCTCTTCCTGAAGGAGCGGCTCCCCTCCGGTAATGCAGAGGAGGCGTCCACCGAAGGAAGCGATCTCCCGCTCGATCTCCTCTTCGCTCTTCTCGGTGCCCCCCTCCAGGGCGTAGAGAGTGTCGCACCACCTGCAACGGAGGTTACATCCGGTGAGCCGGAGGAAAGTGCAGGGCCTGCCCTGGCTCCTTCCCTCCCCCTGGATACTCCGGAAGATCTCACAAGTCCTCATGCACCACTTCTGCGTAACAGCCGGGGGATTCCCATACCCGGAGAGAGACGACTTTTGCCTGATACCCCTGTTTTTTACATTCTTCCTGGATCATATCCACCAGGAGTGTGGCGAGCAGTTCGGAGGTGGGTTCGCCCGGTGTCACGACGACAGGGTGAAACTTCTCTATGCAGGGGACGATGGGGTCCTCCTCGTTCAGGATGATCTGGTGGTCGAACCGCTCGACAACCGATCGGATTGTGTTGTAGTCCACGAGGATCCCTGTTTTACCATCCACCCGGCCCTCCATCCAGACTTCCACCTTCCACCGGTGGCCGTGAAGGCATGCACATTTCCCCTGGTAATGAAGGAGGCGGTGACTTGCGTCGAACTGGACTTCCTTGTAGATCCGGGTATTCATATAGAAGGTACGCCAGGGCGGGATATAATATTATTAGCCCATGAGTGCTATCTATAAAGGCACTCGTGGACTCTTCCATAATGTATAAATCGCGTCCGCGCATTTATATATACCATCAACGATCGTGTCCACGCTCATCAACATCAACTCAAATGAGGGTATTTCATGGGTAATGGTAAATTTGCAGCCAGAAAACTGATTCGCGACTCCAGGAAGTTCCGCTGGAGCGACCCCAAGTTCGTGCGGAGCCAGGGCGGCGTCAACCTCAAGTCCGACCCGCTGGAGGGAGCTCCCCAGGCACGCGGTATCGTGCTGGAGAAGATCGGGGTCGAGGCCAAACAGCCTAACTCGGCGATTCGGAAGTGTGTGAGGGTACAGCTGATCAAGAACGGACGTCAGGTAACTGCGTTTGCGGTGGGGGACGGAGCGATCAATTTCATCGACGAACACGACGAGGTCGAGATCGAGGGGATCGGCGGCCGTCTGGGTCGTTCGATGGGCGATATCCCCGGAGTCCGCTACGTGGTGACCAAGGTGAACAACGTCTGTCTTCACGAGATGGTCATCGGCCGCAAGGAGAAACCGCGCAGGTGAGGATATGACAGAACCAGCAGAAACCCCCACACGACTCCTCTTCAACAAATGGGATCTTGGAGAGGTCCAGATCACCGATCCGAGTCTCGTCAGGTACGTCTCCCTGAGCCCTGTGATCGTCCCTCATTCCACCGGTAAATATACCCGGCAGGAATTCAACAAGGCGAACATGCTCGTGGTCGAGAGGCTGATCAACCGGTTGATGAAATCGGAGATGAATACCGGGAACAAGCAGCTTGCCATCCGTATCGTGCGCGATGCCTTTGACATTGTTCATAAAAAGACCAAGAAGAATCCGGTCCAGGTCCTTGTGGAAGCCATNNGCCAACACGGGACCCCGGGAAGAGACTGTCCGGCTGAAGTACGGGGGTATCAATGTGCCGAAGTCCGTGGACACCGCCCCGATCCGGAGGGTCAACACGTCCCTTTACTTCCTGTCAGAGGCAGTGTACAAGGCTGCTCACAAGAGCAAGAAGCCCGTCGCTGCCTGCCTGGCGGACGAACTGATCGCCGCATCCAAGGGAGATCAGAAGACTTACTCTGTGAATAAAAAGGAAGAACGCGAGCGTATTGCGAAGTCTGCTCGATAATCAACCAAATTTCGCTTTTTTGGTGCAAAATGGCCCGAGGCAAAAAATCAATCGAAAGAGTCACTCAATTGATGAGCGATCCGGCACACATCCGGAATATTGGTATCGTTGCCCATATCGACCACGGCAAGACCACCCTGTCCGACAACCTTCTTGCCGGTGCAGGCATCATCAGCGAGGAACTGGCCGGCAAACAGCTCTTCATGGACTCCGATGAGGAGGAGCAGGCACGAGGCATCACCATCGACGCGAGCAACGTGTCCATGGTCCACGAGTACGAAGGCAACGAGTTCCTCATCAACATGATCGACACCCCCGGACACGTGGACTTCGGGGGAGATGTCACCCGGGCGATGCGCGCAGTGGACGGGGCTGTAGTGCTGGTGGATGCTGTGGAAGGAACCATGCCGCAGACCGAGACCGTGCTCCGGCAGGCTCTCAAGGAGGGGGTCCGGCCCGTCCTCTTCATCAACAAGGTGGACCGGTTGATCAACGAGCTCAAGGTGGACGAGATGGAGATGCAGATCCGCCTTGGCAAGGTCATCGACAAGGTGAACAAGCTCATCAAGGGCATGAACGAGCAGGCGTACAATGACGGGTGGAAGCTGGATGCATCGCTCGGAACAGTGGCGTTCGGCTCGGCTCTCTACAACTGGGCAGTCTCGGTCCCCTTTATGAAGAAGAGCGGAGTCTCGTTTAAAGAGGTCTACAACAACTGCAGAACAGGGGATATGAAGGCCCTGGCCAAGAGAAGCCCTCTCTGCGAGGTAGTCCTTGACATGGTGGTGAAGCACCTGCCAAATCCGCTCGAGTCCCAGAAGCGGCGTATCAAGGTCATCTGGCACGGGGATGCCGGGACCCCCGAGGGCAAAGCCATGATGCAGTGCGATCCCAACGGACCGGCCGCCCTGATGGTGACCGATATCTCCTTCGATCCCCATGCGGGGGAGGTTGCAACGGGAAGACTCTTCGCAGGTCGCCTGAAACGGGGAACAGAGCTGTATGTGATGGGCACGGCGATGAAGGTCAACAGGCTTCAGCAGGTGGGGATCTTTATGGGACCCACCAGAGTTGAGGTCGAGGAGATCACGGCAGGCAACATCGCGGCGGTGACCGGGCTTAAGGATGCGGTCGTCGGGTCTACCGTAACCACCCTCCAGGAGATGACCCCGTTCGAGTCGCTCAAGCACTACAGCGAACCGGTGATGACCGTGGCGGTGGAGGCCAAGAACATGAAGGACCTTCCCAAACTCGTCGAAGTGCTCCGGCAGGTTGCCAAGGAAGA
>DAEV01000117.1:0-20693 GCA_002509495.1 Methanolinea sp. UBA473
CACCCATCACCTGGTTCTCTGCGCCCAGGTTCTCGGCAAAAGCTTCAAAGACCATTCCGGTGTAGTAGTCAAGACCCCGGGCGATGCCCGCATCCAGCAGGTATTCGATCCCTGCTTCGTCGAGGATGGAAAATGTCTCCATAATTCTCGGCTTATCCGGAATTTCTCCTGCAATACCGAAGGCCTCCTCGAGGTTGCGACACTGGACCAGGTTCGCAAGCGGGCCTGCGAGATCCTCCTTCCCAAGAGACACGAGGTATTCTTCGAGCCCCTTATGGTCTTTCTTGTCCAGGAACATCCTTATGCGCTTCTGGTCGCCGGCAGCAAGTCCTGAAAGGAGCGCCCTCATGAAGCCCAGATGACCGACATGCAGGGAGAAGTGTATCCCGGACCGTCGGAGGGCATCCTCCGCCACCATGATCACCTCGGCATCTGCGAGAGGGGAGTCAGCCCCGATCAGCTCGACCCCAAACTGCCAGAACTGGCGGTATCTCCCTTTCTGTGGGCGTTCGTACCGGAAACAGTCGGCGAAATAATACCACCTGAGTGGTTTGGGGAGGATTTTTCCTTCGTTCACGTAGAGACGGAGAACCGGGGCAGTCAGTTCGGGCCGAAGCGCCAGTTTTCGCCCGCTTTTATCCTCGAATGCATACATCTCTCCGATAATCCCTTCGCCGGAACGGAGTGTGAAGAGTTCCTGCTCCTCGAACTCCGGGGTGCAGACCTCCCGATATCCCCAGGTCGTTGCGGTCTCGCGCATGACCCCTTCGACTGCCCTGCGCTGTTCCATCTCTTCCGGAAGGAAATCTCTTGTCCCTCGTGGTTTCTGTAGCATGGTATGATTCTCCGGTGTTCCTCCTATTTTCCGGGTTTCCGGGGAACGTCCCCCGTCAGGCGTTCCCACCAGGATTCCGTCTTCCAGATCTTCTCCCGGGAAACCCTTCCCTGCAGATAGAGTGCCCCCAGGATCACCCCGAGGCCCAGGATCTCGGTGGGGAAACGTTCCGTGGACCAGATCGCAAATGCGATGCCGAGAATGGCAAGAGCTCCGTACAATACTCCCTGATATGCCCCTTTGCGGAAGCCGGGGAGGCCTGTGCGCAGGAATATCCTGGCATCACGGAACCACAGGAAAAAAACCGCCAGGGCGCCGAAGGCAGCAACGTAGACAAGGTAACTCATGTGATTGCATCTATTATTAACCACAGGCCCATATCTTTATTATCACATTATGCAACCGAATCACCTGCTGAGATCTGTTCTTGCCGGCTACAGGGATGGCACAATTACCCTGGACGATGCAGTCAGGGAGATCGAAGGCCTCCGCATCGAGGCTGTGGGGGAACTCGCCCGGCTTGACCTGGGAAGGGCGGTGCGGTGCGGTATTCCCGAGGTCGTGCTCGCAGAGGGCAAGGATGCAGTCCAGCTGGCCGGTATTGCAAAAAAAGGTGTTGAGTTATCCGGAAAATCCATCATTTCCAGGCTCTCACCGGAACAATACGAGGCATTGAAATCGCTCGGAGAGAAGGAGGGGTATAGCCACATATACCACGAGAAGGCCCGGATGGCAGTGCTGACATCCGGATCCCGCACTCCTCCGGGCAACGGCGTGGTTGCCATTATCACTGCAGGGACCTCCGATATCCCGGTTGCCGAAGAGGCCCGGGTCATCGCCGGGGAGATGGGTTGCCAGGTCCGAACCGCGTACGATGTGGGAGCTGCCGGGATCCACCGGCTCTTCCCGGCTCTCCGGGACTGCCTGGACGCCCATGTCTTCATCGTTGCGGCAGGAAGGGAAGGCACACTCCCTGCGGTGGTGGCAGGGCTCGTGGACCGTCCGGTAATCGGTGTTCCGGTGAGTACAGGGTATGGATACATGGGAAAAGGTGAGGCCGCTCTGGCAAGCATGCTCCAGTCCTGCTCCGTGATTGCAGTAGTGAATATCGATGCGGGATTCATCGCGGGGGCCTTTGCGGCCAGGATAGCAAACATGGTGGCAGAACAATGACGAGAGCATTCTACATAGGGCGGTTTCAGCCCTATCACAACGGTCACCAGTACGTCCTTGAGAGGATTGCGAAGAATGCAGACGAGATCGTGATCGGCGTAGGGAGCGCGGAGATCTCCCACGAGCAGTCCAATCCCTTCACTGCCGGGGAGCGGATCCTGATGATCACCGGCTCCTTAAAAGAACTCGGATGCCCCTTTTACGTCATTCCCATTGAAGATATAAGGCGCAATGCCCTGTGGGTCGCCCATGTAAGAGCAATGGCTCCTCCCTTCGATCTGATTTATACCAGCAATCCCCTGGTGGTCAGGCTCTTTGCCGAAGAGGGAGTCAAGGTTGAATCACCGGCTATGTACGAACGGGACTCGCATAGCGGAACGGAGATCCGGCGAAGGATGCTTGAGGGAGAATCCTGGGAATCCCTGGTTCCCCCGGCAGTCGTCCGTGTGATCCGGGAGATCGATGGTGTCCAGCGCCTCAGGCAGATTGCCAGGAAGGACGGCGATGCCCAGGAGACGGTCTGATTTCCATGCTACGCTGGATAAAAGATGCGTTCGGTAAAAATGAATCTCCAGCCGGCCGTACCGTATCCTTCGATGAGATTCCCTCCTCGCTGGATACCCTCACGGTGGATTCCCTCCGGGACCTTGAAGTCCATGGCAGGCCGCACATTGAGAGGATCCTGGCAGTGCGGGAGCAACTTCTGGACCAGGTGAAGGAGCTTGCCCGGGCAGAACATTCCGAAAAGATCCACCCCAAACTCGAGAAGATCACGAAAAACTCCCTCCCGCAGTTCGAGAAGGCTATCACAACCTCGCTTGCACACGCCCTGCCTGCCGATCCGGAGGAATTTTACAAAGCGTTTACAGAGTCGCTCAAAGGATGCGTGAAAGGCCTTGCGGGGCCCGGCAGGTACCTCCGGAATGTATTCCCCGAGGAGATGAAGGCGATCCGTATCCTTATCGACCAAACGGGGAATGAGATGAACCATCTCACACCTCTGGTGTCAGCCCACCGGACCCGGAGGGAGCAGATTGCATCCCTGCGGGACATCCATCAGCGCATCAGGGTGCAATCCGAGATCAAAGCCGGCGCGGAACGCGCTATCCCGCCGCTCGAGGCGCGCCTTACGGAGGCAGGGCGGACCTTTGCGGAACGGGAACGCGAGCTTCGTGAACCGACAGGCTCACTCGACGAGATCACGACCCTTGCAGAACTGGAAAAAGATCTTGGTCTCTTGAAAGAGCGTAAAATGGAGGACGACCGGGAAACAGGGGCGGTTACCTCAGCACTGGCCCATATCTTCCGCAAGGCCGAGAAGATCACGCATCGGGAAGAGGCGGGGGGCCTTGCAAAGCAGATTCACCTTGCAACGGAGTTCCTTACGGGGGGAGAGATACCGGACGTAACAGATCTGGCATCCCGGCTTACCCCCGTCCTCCCCAGCATCATAAGCCTCGTAGGGTCCGGAGAGATCCAGCTGAAGAACCAGGAAGAAAAACGGCTCTTTGTGAGCCCGGACAGGATCCCGGCGATCCTTTCGGATCTCCACGCAAGGCGGATAGAAACGGTGGCACTGATCCAGCGATGCGAGCACAAGATCCGGGAGCATCCAATGACCCGGAGAAAGGTAGCGCTCAGGGAAGAGATCGCGCTCCTCAAGAATCAGATGACCGAAGACGAAACGATGCTTGCAGATCTCAAATCAAGGGCTCATGATGCCGAAAACGCCCTTCCGGACCTCATGAGCCGCCTGGAAGACGGGCTTTCGAAGATCCTCGCGAGCCCTGTAACGGTGGACGTGGGTGGATAGAGCGGGACAATCTGGGAGCGATCTTTCAGGGGCCTCATCATCCATTCTGTTCCTCTCGCTTGTCCTGCACTGCCCTTTACCAGAAGAAAAGAAATACGAAAAAAAGAGGTACCTTTCGGGAGGATACTGCGATGTCCGAAGATGAATACCGGGTGCTCCCGGTGAAAGGAGGAAAAGTCCCCTGCCTCCCGGAGAAAGAGGAGACGATCGAGCATTGCAGGTTCTGCGTGTTCTCCCGTTACTTCAAGGTCGGGGGAAGGTTTGTGAAATCTCCCGCGCTGGCATACTGCATGCGGCACCGCGCCACCGAAGAGGTAGACCTGAAATCCGTGGAAGCGGTGAAATGTGCGGATCGAACCGGGGAAGGATATCGTAGTATGATGAACATTATCGGGTAGTTCAAGGATTTTTCCAGAACTCCCACCATCTCCTGCTCTGGTAGGGGACAGTACAAATCCCTTTCCATTCCTGCTCCACCGTATGGTGCATCAGCCGGATTTCCTCGATGAGATTTGTCAGGGAGGTCCTTACCTCATCCATGGACAGGGTCAGGGCATGGTATTCTTCATAGGCACGCTGCTGGTTCAGCGTAACGGCACTCTCTCCTGTGAGTTGGGCGTATCCAGATTCGATGCATTCGAGTATCGCCCTGTTTCGATCGATTCCATGTTCTATGGCAAATTTGTCGATGAGATCCATAGTATCCGGATCGATGGTGATGGACACGCGCATTGCCATGGGAACTGCTTCGCCTCAAACCCCTTATTGATCCATCGTTGGATCTTCATCCATGAAAAATATCCCTGAGGTTCGATCGGCCGGGCAGGGCGCTATTCGTCGGCATCCTGGAAGAAGGGAAGGATGAGATCCATCCGGAGATGGTTCTCAAGTGCATCCGCCAGCGCATCATAGGGATCCGTACAGGATGTAACCGGGGCAAAGAGGAGCCCCTTCCGGGAATAAACGTAGGAGAGAAGGGCATTGACTGCACCTTGATTTTCGAAGAGGCCGTGGAGATAGGTTCCGATCACCAGTCCGTCGGAAGTAACAGCCCCTTCACCCGCAAACGCTTCTTCTGCATTCCGCCTTTCCGTAATTCCCATATGGATCTCGTAGCCCTTCACAGCCCCCGTCCGGGAGAGAATAGGCCCGATCGGATTTGCCGTCCTCTCTTTTTGTTCGGTCTTCTTCTCGTAGGCATCGAATCGCGTAACAACATCGAGCAGGCCCAGCCCCATGTAAGTACCTTCCCGGGACTCCACGCCCGAATCCACGATCTCCCGGCCAAGCATCTGGTACCCTCCACAGATACCGATAATGGGAATCCCGTTCTCCCTGGCACGGAATAATTCCGTGGCGCATCCCGTTTCCTGGACAGTGAGGAGGTCTGCAATCGTGTTTTTGGTACCTGGCAGGATGATGCAATCGTATCCGGAAAGGGGCGTCCCAGGCGGAACATACTCCACGCATGCGTGATCTTCCAGACGCTCGAAATCGGTAAAGTTCGAGATGTGCCGAAGCCTGATGACGGCAATCCGCACGGGGTGCGTTCCGGCTTTTTTATCCCCGAGCGAGAGAGAGTCTTCGCTTGGGAGTGGGAGATCCAGGTAGGGCAGCACCCCCAGCACAGGGACCCCTGAGATCTCCTCGAGGATTCTGATCCCCTCTTCAAAAATTTTCATATCGCCGCGGAATTTATTGACGACTACGCCGGCAACGAGGACCCGGATATCTGGTGGCAGAAGCTGGAGGGTCCCGTATACCTGGGCAAATACGCCGCCTCGTTCGATATCTGCCACAAGGATAATCGGGAACCGGAGGGATCGCGCCAGGAGGATATTTGCGATATCCCTCGCGTAAAGATTCATCTCGGCAGCGCCGCCGGCCCCCTCAATTACCAGGTGCCCATATTCTTTCTGCAGGATCCGGGCCGATTCGAGGGCCTTCTGGAGCAAAAAATCCGTTTCCTTATAGTATTCATTCGCCGGGACGTCCTTGTAGGGGCGGCCCAGGAGCATTACCTGCGAGACCTGGTCGCCCTTCGGTTTTAGAAGAATCGGATTCATCTCCGCCGTGGGTTCCAGTCTGGCAGCGAACGCCTGCATGGCCTGCGCTATTCCGATCTCACTCCCGTCCCGGGTCACGTAGGAATTCAGGCTCATGTTCTGGGACTTGAACGGGGCCACCCGCACCCCGCGGTTTACGAGCGCCCGGCAGAGCGCTGCAACCATGATACTCTTCCCGACATGGGAGGCGGTGCCCAGGACCATCAGGGACATGGTATTGAGGTGGTATCAGGTTTTAAATAAAGGAGCGTTCTTCTCACTTTCTTATGGAGGTCAGCGATGCTGCCAGGATCCTCCTTTCCAGCCGATATCTCCTCCCGGGAGAGACCCCGGGCGGAATGATCCGGAGGGTGGCCAGGGCAGTGAATACGACAAAATGCCGTGAATTCCTCTCGATCATGGAGGATCTCCGGTTCCTTCCCAATTCTCCCACCCTGATGAATGCAGGGACTGCCGGAGGGCAGCTCTCTGCATGTTTCGTTCTCCCTGTGGAGGATTCGATCGATCGGATCTTCACCACACTCGGGTACATGGCACGAATCCACAAGAGCGGTGGCGGCACCGGATTCTCCTTCTCCCACCTCCGCCCCCAGGGAGACCAGGTGGCCGGAACTGCCGGGATTGCCAGCGGACCGCTCCCTTTCCTCCGGGTCTTTGACGAAGCAACCAATGCCCTGCGGCAGGGGGGAAAACGCCGAGGAGCCAACATGGGGGTGCTGTCGAGTTCCCACCCGGACATACTGCAGTTCATCCGGTCAAAGGAGGGCGGGGGTCTTACAAACTTCAACCTCTCGGTAGGATTCGACTCATCGTTCTTCCGGCATCTTGAAGGAGGGAGACCCTATGATCTGGTCAATCCGCGTGATGGCAGAATCTGGAAGACGGTGGATCCTTCAATCCTATGGGAGACCCTGGCTGCCTCGGCCTGGAAATGCGGGGATCCCGGTGTTCTCTTCCTCGATCGGATCAACGAAACCAGCTCTGTACCAGGTCTTGGGCCCATCGAGGCCACGAATCCCTGCGGGGAGCAACCGCTCCTTCCCTTCGAGAGTTGCAACCTGGGGAGTATCAACTTATGCCGGTGCATTTGCGGGAACGAGATGGACTACGGGATCCTCGGATCGGTTGTCCGCCTCGCAGTGGAATTTCTGGATGCGGTCATCGACGTGAACCGTTTCCCTTTTCCGGAAATCCGGGAGAGCACACTTGCCACACGCAAGATAGGGCTTGGGGTAATGGGCTTTGCAGATATGCTCATCCTGATGGGGATTCCCTACCAGTCCCGTGAAGCGCTGGACCTTGCAGGTTCAATCATGAACTTTATCCAGACCGAGTCCCATGCAGCATCGAGCGAACTCGGAGAAGAGAAGGGATCGTTTCCCGCAGTGGATAAGAGCGTGTATTCCGGCCCTATGCGCAATGCAACGGTGACCACTATCGCGCCAACCGGATCGATCCATCTTATCGCAGGCACCAGCAGTGGGATAGAACCTGTCTTCTCCCTCGCATTCGACCGTATGATCAACGGAAAGAAGGTCCGGTTCATTCACCCCGCCCTTGAGGAGCACATCGGAAAGATCGCGGGGGGAGGCAGCATGATGGATACTGTCAGGAGAACCGGGAGCGTCCAGGATCTTCGCATCGGCGATGACAAGAAAGACCTTCTGCGGACCGCGGCAGAGATCGATCCGGAGTTTCATGTGCGCATGCAGGCGGTATTCCAGGAGCATGTGGACAATGCCGTATCCAAAACGGTAAATCTTCCAAAGAACGCTACTCCCGGGGATATCTGCAGGATCTTCTCGCTTGCCAGGTCCTTACACTGCAAGGGGATCACAGTATACCGGTATCACAGCAGGGCCGATCAGATCCTTTCCCGCGGATGCGAGACCTGCAGGGTCGACAGCATGGATGTGGAAGCTGCACGGTGAGAGGTAAGAATGGACCGATATCAGGCCGGAATACCGGTTTTTGATATGCCAACAAATATATAAGCAGAACCTGAAGGTACTTGTAATGAATGGCGGTATTTGTCCGACGTGTGGTTTACCGAAAGAATTGTGTATATGCGAGGAAGTTGCAAAGGAACAACAGAGGATCAGTGTCAGGGTCGACCGGAGGCGGTATGGCAAGGAAGTCACCGTAATCGACGGATTGAATCCCACCGATATTGATCTGGAAGAACTCTCAAAATTTATGAAGGGAAAACTTGCCTGCGGGGGAACCGTAAAGGGTACATCCATTGAACTGCAGGGAAATCATAAAGAGAGAGTCAAGGAACTGCTGATCAACAAGGGGTATAGCGTGGATAATATCAACTAAACCTTTACTTACTTCGATTTTTTGTGTTTTTTACCTGATTTAGGTTTCACCATGGAGAGAAGATCGACAATATAGCTTCCATCCCCCCGTCCGATCCCGACCACCCGTTCGTCGGAATTTGCCATCTTGGAGATATTGAGCTCATAAGTCCCGGGCGAGACAATCCTGACGCTCTCGAGCTTGTCGACACCTGCATCGGTCTGCGGGGATTCCTCCGCTTCCACTCTCGGAGGCACCACTGCAGGCACCTCTTTCTCAGGTTCAGGCTCTTTCTTCTTCTCATGCCGGCGGACATAGGGCACGAAGTAGAATTTTTTCCCCCCGCACTCGGCACAACCTGCCAGAAGCTCCTTCGCACCATTGCGGTATTCCCTTCCACAATTGGCACATTTATGGGGCATTCACTCACCGCGTCGAAACCCAGGCGGAAATGATATCCTTCTCTTTCCTGATCATACGCAACTGGTTGGCGGGACCGATCACGGTAAGCCTTGATTCCGGGGATGTCCTGCCCAGCAGTTTCTGGAGGAATCCCGGACTCTCATCCCGTGAAGAATAGGTCTCGATCTCTATGCCATTGAACCCGTCAGGAAGGATTTCGTGCATCGTCATCTCGATCAGGGTGCTCTGCTCTTCCGGAGCAAGACCTTTCTCAAGGATCACGATGTTGCCCTGCCGCACATGATCCAGGATAAGATGGATCTTCTCCATGGAGGTAAGTTTCGCCAGCTTATCTGCCGAGATCAGGTCAATCTGAACGCCCTGCATCATGCACACCTATCCAAAGTGATCCACCATTTTCTCATAAAGATCCTCCACGTTCTTCCCTTCCTTGCAGGAGATTTGAATTACCGGGTGCTGGGGGAACGCGTTGCGGATTCGCTGGGGAGCAGCATCCGGCAGATCGATCTTATTGGCCACGATGAGGACGGGGAGTTTCCGACTCTCGATGATTCCAATCATCATGATGTTGACCTGAAGGAAGGGATCCTCTGTGGAATCCAGCATGTAGATGACCCCGTCGATGTCCTCGCGGAGCCAGTGCATTGCCTCTGCCACTCCCTCGGTGGCTTCCCGGGCCCTGGTAATCGCATCCTCCTTGGTGATCCCGTATTCGAGGAAGTCCTTGTAATCGATCTTGGTGGTGACGCCCGGCGTATCCACGATATCGATCGTGATGCTGCTTCCATTCGCTCCGGTGAGAGTGATGTCGGTCTTTCTGGATGCTCTCCTGGTCTCGTGGGGAACCTCGCTCACCTGGCCTACCGTCTCTCCGGTCCAGTCGCTTGCGATCCGATTTGCCAGCGTAGTCTTTCCTGCATTGGGAGGGCCATAAATGCCGATGCGGGATCGCTTTTTCTTGAAGAATGCGAGTAAAAACTTTGAAAGCCGATTTCGTGTCTGGACCAGAATATTCATGGTTCACCTCGGGTGGCCGCCCTGCCACTTCCCTTGGGAAGGCACCCTTGAGGGGATGTGTCTTCCATTTAATCCAATATACCCTATTGGATCGCGCCTTTATTAGGTTTATTATCCCTGTTTCTTCCTTCTTTGCCTGCAGAAAAGATATTATATAGCCCAATCCTTTATATCAAAGGCTTGCCGTAATGGTAGTTGAAGGTATAGCCTTTGCGTGCACACTCCATGGGGGTGAATCGTTGAAAAATTCTTCTGATACCATCCGCTTTGATACCCGGGTCCCACTCCGAGAGGTCATGCGGCGCAACCCGACCACCATCCAGTATGAAGGAACGGTTGCCCGTGCGGCCATACTCATGTGCCGGGATGAGGTGGGGAGCTGCATTGTCCTTGGTAAGGACAATCTCCCCATCGGTATCGTCACTGAAGAGGATATCAACTGCAAAGTGGTGGCCAAGGACCAGAAGCCCAGTTCGGTCCAGGTGAACGAGGTCATGAGTAAACCGCTGATCACAATCCCGGTAGAGAAGACGGTGCGGGATGCAGCGTACATGATGATCAAGCACCGGGTCCGGAGACTCCCTGTGGTGGACGAGAACAACAAGGTTATCGGGATTGTAACAGTTCGGGATATCCTCACGGTTTCCACAGAGATCAATGAGCTGATGAATGACCTTGTCGAGATCAATCGGCTTGAAGAAGTGGAAGTAGGGCTCTGCAACAGGTGCGGACAGATGTCGGACGAATTGCGAAGGATCGACAATGTGATGCTCTGCCCCTCGTGCCGTGAGGAGGAACTTCTCCAATGAAGGTGGCCCAGGACTTCATGGTGGAGGTCCCGGCCCTGAAGATCGACGAGATGGCGACCCGGGCCCGGAAGATCCTGCGTGATGATGTCTACCGCGAGGTGTATGTTCACGATGCAAAAGGTCACCTTGTCGGGTATCTGGACATCACCGGGGTCCTCAACGTGACCTCCACAAAATCGAATATCACTATTGAGGGGTTTACAAAGGAGACCCTGTCCGTGAAAACCAACCAGACGCTTGAGGATGTCATGAGGACCATACGGTCGAATGCTACGGACAGTGTACCTGTTGTGGGCAACCAGAACATGCTCCTCGGGGGTGTGCTCCTTTCCGATCTCTTCCCCGTGTTCATCACCCGTCATCGGTTGCAAGGCAGGGTAGGGGACAACATGTCGGTAAAGGTTGTGAAGTGCTCGCCCGAGGATCCGGTCCAGAAAGTCTACAACCTGATCGTCGACAGTGGATTTACCGCATTTCCGGTGGAAAAAAAGCGAAAGCTGGTTGGGATCATATCCCGGAGGGATCTCCTGAAAGATGGGAGGTGGCGCACATCGATAGAGGGGGGGACTGCAGGTACACCCGTGGAGAGCGTGATGACCACCCCCGTGTTTTCCACGGTTCCGGAAGAGGATCTCCAAAAAGCGGCCGAAACCCTGGTGAAGCACGATATCAGTCGCCTGCCGGTGCTCGAGGACGGAGTCCTCGTAGGGATCATTGATCGGCACGACGTGCTGAAATCTTTGAAATAATGAAGTCTGCGCAAATTCTGAACGAACTCATAAATCCTGCTTGTGACACGAACAGACAGGAGAACGGAGGCGGCAAAGCCATCTCCAAATTTGCCCTCCACGATCGTCTGCATTCGGCCAGTTCCACAAGCGAATGAAAATGCCAAAAGGTCACGACCATTCAGAACCTGGCCCGATGCCAGGTGGACAAGACAGGAATATTACGATTGGTAGGATAGTCCATGCCTCACAGCGAACGGAACTTCAAGCAGGGGGATAAACTCCTGAAAATGCCCGGTAAGTTGGATCGCGGTCCCGTTGAATTCAAATCCCGGATCACAGCGCAGAAAGGCGAAGTGATGGCGATTGCAACAAGGGAGGTGATCTCGGTCCCACAGACCATGAGTATCATCGACGCGGTCGAAACAATGACCCGGTGCGGATTCCGGCGACTTCCTGTGGTGGATGCGGGAACCAGGAGACTCCGAGGGATCGTGACATCCGGGGACGTGATCAACTTCCTGGGGGGCGGGGATAAATTCAACCTCGTGCAGGTGAAGCATGACGGCAACCTCCTCGCTGCGGTCAACGAGAGCATCCACTCCATCATGACACAGCAGGTGGTCACGCTTCCGAATACTGCCACGATCAACGAGGCCATCCATGTAATACAGGAAAAGATGACGGGGGGTATCCCGATTGTGGACCCGGAGGGAGTCCTGGAAGGAATTGTTACCGAAAGGGATGTGATGACGGTGCTCGCCAATGAGAGGGTTTCCTTTAAGGTCGAGGAGATCATGAGCCGTTCGCTCCGGGTGACCGAACCGGACTGCCCTATTGGTCGTGTAACCCGGGATATGACCCAGCACCGGTTCCGGAGGCTCCCGGTCGTCAGCGACGACGTTCTTTACGGGATCATCACCACTACGGACATCATGAAATACCTGGGCAGCAAGAAGGTCTTCGACCAGCTTGTGACGGGGGATGTGGACGAAGTGATGAGTCTCCCGGTAAGGAACCTCGTGTCGGGGAATCTCTTCACGATCACCCCCGAGAAGAGTGTCAACCAGGCTGCCAGGGAGATGGTGGACAGGAACGTGGGGGCCCTTCCGGTGATCGAGAGCGCCCGGCTCATCGGTCTCGTGACGGAATTTGACCTGGTAAAAGCGCTGTCAAGGAAGTGATACTCGATGAAGGCGGCAGATATCATGTCGTCCCCGGTATACATTGTATCCCCCGGGGAGAATGTAGCCCATGCAAGAAACCTGATGCTCAAACACAGGATTTCCCGGCTTCCTGTGATAGAAGCAGAGTGCCTGGTGGGAATCATCACCAAGAAGGATATCGGATACCGGCTCAGGCAGAGCGAGCCCATCTGGAGGAGGAGACCGATCGATCACATACCTGTGAGCATCCTCATGACACGTGATCCCCTGACGGTCCGGTATGAGACCGGGGTAGGGGAGATCGCTTCCCTCATGATCAACTGGGATATCAGCAGCCTCCCGGTGATGGACGGAACCGCGGTGAAAGGGATCGTGACAAAATCGGACCTGTTGCACTCGTCCATGGTAAAGAGATTGTCACGCCGCGTGGACGAGGTGATGGAGGATGCGATCACGGTGAGCCGTTACCATTCCCTGGGCCATGTGATTGACCTGATGAAGGAAAGGAATGATAAGGTTATCGTTGCCAATAATGATGGCACGCTTGCCGGCATCATCACCGAGAGCAACCTTGCATTCTACCTCTATGATACGGAGAAGAATGCGGGGCCGGTAAAAGACGTGACGATGCTCCGGAAGGATGAGGCGGGGGGCAGGAAACGGCTTCGCTACGTCTATGAAGCATCTGCAGTTGCGGAAGACCTCATGTCCCGCCCGGTGATTACGATCACCCCCGACGCGCCGCTTTCCGAAGCGGTGGCGCTGATGCGGGAGCACCGTGTCAACAGCATTGTCGTAGAACTGGACAATGAAATTAAAGGAATACTGAAACGAGATGATATTATAAGGGAAGTGGCAGAATGAGCGAGGATTTACTCATAAAAGATGTGATGTCCAGGCCGGTCACCATCTCAAAATCCGCACCGATCACAGAGGCGCTTGACAAGATGCTGGACGAGGGGATCGATCCCCTGATCGTGGTGAACCATAACGCCGTGGTAGGTACGGTATCCCGGCAGAGTGTGGCTGAGAAACTGGGAACAAAAAAGAACTCATCCATCTCGCCGACATCCATCCACGTCGCAAATTCCGTCGAGGAGGAGTTTACCACAGTATACCCGGATCAGGACCTGGACGTCCTCGTCACCCTGCTTCAGACATACAAACTTGTGGTGGTATATGACTCTGATCACAGGCTGATCGGACAGGTGACCGCAGGGGATCTCCTCAAGGTGCTCCGGCCGTCCGGCCCGCTTACGGATCTCATGGAACCTGCCTGCACGATCGATATCGAGGAGCGCGTTGTTCACCTCAGGAGAAGGATGATCGATGACCACATCCTCCGGTTCGTGGCCACGGAACATGACAGGATGGTCGGTATCGTTTCCGAGACCGATGTGGCGGTTGCGATGTGCAAATTCAGGGAGATGGTACAGGACCGCCACCAGGATCACCGCATCCGCAACCTGCTGGTCAAGGACATTATGAGCTCACCGGTCCTCTCTATGGAGGACACCTCCAGCGTGGATGAGGTGGTAGAAATGATGCTTTCCAAGAATATCAGCTCTATTCCGATCACCTGCAGGGGGGCTCTTTCAGGACTGGTCACCAGGGCATCCCTCGTCAAAGCCCTTTAACCTATTCTTTCTCTCAATTTTTCTTCCAGTCGGAAGGTGTTTTCCGGAGAATAGCACACACTTCTTATCACATGCCTGCCCACATATGAGCAATGGCAGAAAAAAAGAGGAAGAGTACGGGGCAACAGCGGGAAATTGACCGTATTCTTGGTGATCCCGTCACGAAAGCCCAGCGACCGGAGATGCGGACCACGAGACCGGTGTCACCCACTGCGAATGTGTCGGATCTTCTCCAGGGGATGGCGCAGACCGGTTTCCAGGGACGGAAACTCGGGGAGTCCGTCGAGATCTGGAAGAAGATGCTGGAGGATCCCGGATGCACCATTTTTCTGGGTCTTTCGGGTGCTATGCTCCCTGCAGGTATGCAAAAGATCCTGATCGAGATGGCCCGGCGCCGTTACATTGACGTTGTAGTCTCCACAGGAGCGAATATCTTCCACGACGTGTGCGAGCACCTGGGTGTCTGCCATTACCTGGGGCACCATTATGTCAGCGATACGGACCTGTACGAGAAGGGAATCGATCGGATCTATGATGTGTTTGCGTTCGAACAGGATTTCCGCTGGGTTGACCGGGGATTCGCAAATTTTGCCGAGAACATGGCACCGTTCCGGGGTTCTTCCCGGGAATTTTTAACATCGTTCGGGGAATGGCTCGTGAAGGAGGTTCCTGGACGCGAATCCTTCCTCTCAACCTGTGTAAAGCAAGGCATTCCGGTGTTTGTCCCGGCACTCTGTGATTCATCCATCGGTATCGGAGCTCTCATTGCAAGGAGAAGAGGCGTGGAGATCGACATCGACCAGATCGCAGATACGGATGAAGTCACCACCCTTGTCGAGGAGGCCGAGAAGACCGGCGTCGTGTATGTCGGGGGCGGGGTTCCCAAGAATTTCATTCAGCAGACTCAGGTAATCGGCTCAATCCACGAGAAAGACCTTGGAGGCCACGATTATGCGATCCAGTATACCACCGACGCACCCCACTGGGGGGGCCTGTCAGGGTGCACGTTCGAAGAGGCCATCAGCTGGGGAAAGGAATCCGCAATGACCCTGCAGGTACAGGTGCATGTGGATGCAACCATCGCGCTTCCCATCGTCGTATCCGCGCTGGTGGGTTGCGGAGCACGCAGAGTAAGAGCGGGGAGGAAAAAGAGTACAGTATCCCGCCAGGGAACGGGATGAATGAAGGCTGGAGTCCCGCACGTCCGGATTAATAGGTTCGGAGGGTTCCCCATGATCAGGATGCACATCCATTCCATAAGGCCTGATGCTGGAATTCGCCGGATTCTTTTCTGGCGGAGCCTCTGGATCTTAAGAAGATTTTTATAATCTGCTGCTCAAATAATACAGCACCATTCATGGAGCGGCAATTTTTACGAATTGCTGCGAGTATCGAAAGATGCGAGNNGGTTCAAATCCCTCCCTCAGCGCTCGGAAATCTCAAAAATTCGGGAGGGATTGGATGGCACAGGAAGAAGATATCAAGTATTTCGTACGGGTCAGCAATACGGACCTTGACGGGACGAAACGCGTCCTCACCGCCCTGACAGGGATCAAGGGAGTCGGACGGCATACCGCCTCGATCATTGCCAAACAGGCGGATGTGAACGAGGGTGAACTGATGGGACGGCTCAAGGACGAAGACGTGGAACGACTTCGGAACGTGGTGGAGGCCTATTCCCAGAAAGTACCCTTCTGGATGGTAAACCGTCCCAAGGATCTCTACACCGGTGAATCGCGGCATCTGTTCGGGACTGATGTAATCACCACCCAGGACGAGGACGTCAATCTCATGCGGAAGATTCGCAGTTATAAGGGGATCCGGCATGAGACCGGGCAGAAAGTGAGAGGCCAGCGTACCAAGTCCACGGGACGTACCGGCGCCACGGTAGGCGTGAAGAGGAAGAAAGAGTAGACGGGCGTGAATGCATGGGATACCCGGGCAAGAACCACAAGCAATACCAGACCCCAAAGCGGCCGTTTGAGAAGACCCGCATTGAGGACGAGAACAGGCTTATGATCGAATACGGCCTCCGGAACAAGCGGGAAGTATGGAAGGCGGCCAGCCACCTGCGCCGCTACCGGAAAGCCGCCAGAGACCTCCTTGCCCTCAAGTCCACCGGTACGGACAGGGCAGTCTTTGATGCCAAGAAGGGCGAGTTGATCGGGCATATGCAGCGCCTTGGGCTGCTGGGTCCTGATGCGGATATCGATAATGTACTTTCCCTGAAGGTCCAGAACCAGCTCGAGCGCCGGCTTCAGACGCTGGTCTACCGCCAGGGGCTGGCAAGGTCTCCCAAACAGGCCCGCCAGATCATAACCCACGGGCATATTGCCGTGAACGGGAAGCGAATGACGATCCCCGGTTACCGTGTCCTTACGGCAGAGGAGACCCAGATCTCGTATTACGGGAAGTCTTCCATGGCGGATTCCGGGCACGCTGAACGGGCCCGGATCAGCAAGGTGGTGAGGTAACGTGGCAAGCGACAAGGAAAAGTGGGGAATCGCCCATATTTTTGCGTCCTTCAACAACACGATCATCACGGTTACCGATCTCTCCGGAGCAGAAACTGTCTGCAAGAGCAGCGGTGGAATGGTGGTCAAGCAGGACCGGAACGAAAGCTCGCCTTATGCTGCCATGCAGATGGCGATCAACGTTGCCCAGACTGCCATGGAGAAGGGAATAGTGGGAGTTCATGTAAAGGTGCGGGCACCCGGCCGCGGCAAGCAGCGCAGCCCGGGCCCGGGAGCGCAGGCGGCGATCCGGGCATTGGCCCGGGCGGGCATGCGGATCGGGCGGATCGAGGATGTAACCCCCGTACCCCACGACTCCATTCGTGCCAAGGGCGGCAGACGGGGAAGGAGAGTGTGATGGAGATCGTCTTCTCGTGCATCGATGACTCTGCCGCCAGGTTCAGGCTGGAGGGAGCCAGCACATCCTTTGCAAATGCGTTCCGGCGGGCTATGATGGGAGAGGTCCCCTCTCTTGCGATCGAAGGCGTCCGTATTTACGACAACACCAGTGCACTCTTCGACGAAATGCTGGCTCACAGACTGGGACTTATCCCCATCCGGACGGAACCAGGCTGTTATGTGCAGAGGGAGAAGTGCACATGCGAAGGGTCCGGTTGTGACCGTTGCAGCGTGACCTATACTCTCTCGGTGGAAGGACCGGGCATGGTGTATTCCAGGGATCTCATTCCCCAGGACCCAAGAGCAGTTCCTGCTCTTGACAACATCCCGATCGCAAAGCTTACCAAGGACCAGAAGGTGGTTCTGGAGGCCAGGGCAGTGATGTCCACCGGGAAGGTACACTCAAAATGGCAGCCCACGACAGCCTGCGGGTATAAGAACTACCCCGAAATCGAGGTTAGTGACCGGTGCGATGCCTGCGGTCAATGCGTGGATGAGTGCCCAAGGGGTATCCTCATCACGACAGGCGGCCATGTAACGGTCATCGAAGGGCGGCTCGAGGAGTGTTCTCTATGCCGCCTCTGTGAACGGGCCTGTCTCAATACAGGAATCGGAGAGGAATCGGCGATCAGGGTGAAATCCGATGGGTCCAGATTCATTTTCGTAGTGGAGGGGGACGGATCCCTGACAGTGCGTGAAGTGATCGAAAAGGCCCTGGAATACTTGAAATCGGAGTCAGACGAGCTTTGTGAGAAGATCGGTGAACTATCGGGAGTGACCGGAGATGAAGAGGACAAGGACGAATAAGACAAACCCCCGTGTGCTGAGCCTGATATCCCTCTTGAAGGATACATCCCGCCAGAATGAAGTGAATCTGTGGCGGGACATTGCCATCAGGCTTGAGGCGCCGAGCAGAAGCTATGCCGAGGTCAATCTGAGCAAGATCAACCGGTATGCTACGAACGGGGAGACTATCCTGGTCCCGGGCAAGGTGCTTGGGAGCGGGATGCTGGAGATGTCGGTGAAAGTGGCGGCCTTACAGTTCAGCGGGTCAGCCGAGGCTAAAATTCGGGAAGCCAAAGGGGAATGCCTGACCATCGAGGAGCTGATGAAGGACAATCCCAGTGGAAGCCGAATCCGGATACTGAGGTAAGATACATGACAACAGTCATCAACGGAGACGGGCTGCTTCTTGGGAGACTCGCAAGCATTGTAGCCAAGAAGGCCCTCAATGGTGAGAGTATCGCCATTGTGAATGCCGAAAAGGCCATCATTTCAGGGAGCCGGGCACGGGTGCTTTCCAACTACGGGCACAAGCGCAGCCGTGGGTCAAGGGAGGGCGGCCCGTTCTTCCCCCGCCGGCCGGACCATATCGTCAGAAGGACGATCCGCGGAATGCTCCCCTACAAGAGGCCATCCGGAATGGAAGCGTTCAAGCGGGTGAAGGTCTACGTGGGAATCCCGAACGAACTCGATGGTCGGGAGATGATCACCATCGAAGAGGCGCACAGGAACCGGTTGAATAACCCCCAGTATGTCACCGTGGGTGCCGTGAGCATATTCCTCGGGGCAAAGTTCTAGGAGATGAGGGCATGGTAAAAATTGTCAATACCAGCGGTAAGAGAAAGACTGCAATTGCACGGGCAACTCTCCGGACCGGAAAAGGAATCGTGAGGATCAACTCGGTGCCTCTGGACGTGTTCCCGAATGAGATTGTCCGCCTGAAGATCTCGGAACCTATCCTCCTGGCCCCGAAGGCCATCGAGGGGATCGATGTCTCCATCGATGTGCGGGGCGGGGGTATGATGGGCCAGGCCGAGGCAGTGAGAACTGCGCTTGCCAGAGGAATTCTGCGCTGGCACAACGATCCCCAGCTCAAGAACATATTCCTCTCCTATGACCGCAGTCTTCTCGTGAATGATTCGCGGCAGAAGGAATCGAAGAAACCCCATGGACGGGGCGCAAGGAAGAAGTTCCAAAAGTCTTATCGTTGAGTTATCGTAATTAATTGGGAGATCATTCCGGTATGATACCAGTCCGATGTTTCACCTGTGGGAAAGTAATCTCCACTGCGTATGAGGAATTCAAGCGTCGCAGGGATGCTGGCGAGGACCCGAAAGTGGTCCTCGACGACCTCGGCATGAAGCGTTACTGCTGCCGCAGGATGTTGCTTACCCACAAGGAGATAATTGATGATCTTAATCCGTATCAGTGAGGGGTCGTGGGGTAGCCTGGACCATCCTATGGCGTTCGGGATGCTGNNGTTCGAATCTCAGCGACCCCATTTAGTATTCACGCGTACATTTTGAGGGTATATGAAAGAGACGTATACTCGGTATGAACGAGCAAGGATCATCGGAGCCAGGGCGCTCCAGATCTCCATGGGGGCTCCCCTTCTCGTCAACACCGCAAAAATAGACCCGCTGGAGATTGCCATCGAGGAATTCCAGCATCAGGTTATTCCCATCACCGTAAAGAGGAAGTAGTCATCCATGACGGTCATCCGCACAATCCAATTGCGTACCATACTGGACAGCAGGGGCAATCCTACGGTAGAGGCGGATATCTACACTGATTCGGGGTTCGGCCGGGCAGCAGCGCCAAGCGGCGCCAGCACCGGGATATATGAAGCAAAGGTACTCGAACCCCGGGCAGCGGTGGAGCATGCGCGCCAGCAGCTGATCCCGTCCCTTATGGGATTTGATTCCCGCGACCAGGCAGGATTTGATACGATCCTTCGTGAAACAGACGGGACACCGGACCTCTCCAAACTGGGAGCCAATGTTGCGGTTGCCCTTTCCCTTGCAAATGCAAAGGCTGCCGCCTCCTCCCTGGGTATTGAGCTCTACTCTTACCTTGGAGGAATCTTCGTCCCTGAAATGCCGCTCCCCCTGGGAAATGTAATCGGAGGAGGCGCTCACGCTGAGAACTCCACCGAGATCCAGGAGTTCCTCGTGGTCGCCACGGGGGCTTCCGGGCCTACGGAGGCTGTATTTGCGAATGCAGCGGTTCATAAAAAGGTACGGGAATTGCTGAAGTCCCAGGGGAGATCCTGCGGTAAGGGGGATGAGGGGGCCTGGGCACCCCAGATCCAGGATGTTGAAGCATTCGAGATCGTCCAGCAGGCGCTTGGAGCAGTCATGGATGAGACCTCCATTCCCATGCGTATGGGGATCGATGTTGCTGCAAGCCAGCTCTGGAACCAGGAAGAAAAAAACTACCAGTACCGGGGAATTGTCCGGAGCACGGAAGACCAGGTTGCCTATATGGCCGAACTCGTTGACCGGTTCGAGATCGTGTATGTGGAAGATCCCTTCCACGAGGAGGATTTCTCCGGATTTGCCGATCTCACCGAACAGGTGGGAGACCGCAGCCTGGTCTGCGGCGATGACCTGTTTGTCACCAACGCATCCCGAATAGCCCAGGGCCTGGAATATGGATCGGCAAACTGTGCCCTCATCAAGCCCAACCAGGTAGGCACTCTTACCGATACGTTCGAGGCCATCCACCTGGCCCATACGCATGGGATGGATACCGTAATGAGCCACCGATCAGGGGAAACCACCGATCACACGATAGCTCACCTGGCCACTGCCTTCGGATGCGTCTTTCTGAAGACCGGGGTAGTTGGCGGGGAGAGGACTGCGAAACTGAATGAACTGATCAGAATCGAGGAAGAGATAGCATGACCGAGAACGAGATGGAAATCGAGCTGAAAGAGCCGCTGATCCCGGTAGAGGAGTATCTTGCCGCAGGCGTGCACATCGGCACACAGCAGAAGAGCAAAGACATGAAGAAGTTCATCTACCGCGT
>DAEV01000117.1:20740-36790 GCA_002509495.1 Methanolinea sp. UBA473
GCCAGTACCCGGCCAAGAAGTTCGCGGAAACGATCGGGGGAATGTCGGCGACAGGGCGATTCATCCCCGGGATGCTTACCAATCAGAATCTGAACGGATACATCGAACCCGAGGTCCTGGTAGTTACGGATCCCATCGGGGATTCACAGGCGGTCAAGGAAGCGGTCCAGAGCGGGATTCCCATTGTTGCGCTCTGCGACACGAATAATATGACCAGTTTCGTAGATCTGGTCATCCCCACCAATAACAAGGGCAGAAAAGCGCTTTCCATGATCTACTACCTGCTCACCCGGGAAATGCTCCGGTCCCGGGGAATCGCCACATCCCTTACCCCAGAGGATTTCGAGACCGAACTCTAATATAGGTGTGCCGCGAGAGGGTAGATCCGATGAAGACACGCGCCAGCGCGGTTGCCGGCATGTTCTACCCGAGGGATCCAGACCATCTCGAGCAACTGCTTGAAAAGTTCTTCTCGAAGAAGAACCCCGGGGTGGATGCCCTCGGGATAGTCTCTCCGCATGCCGGGTACCCCTACTCGGGCGAGGTATCGGCCCTGGCTTATTCGGGAATCCCCGACTCCTTTGCCGGGACCTTTGTCGTCATCGGCCCAAGCCACCACGGGTACCGCACCTGTATCTCGCTCCTCCCCTGGGAGACCCCCCTGGGAATCGTAGAGAATGATCGCGAATTCGGGGATAGCCTGGGCCTTCCCGTGGATGAAGTATCGCACCAGGAGTCTGAGAATTCCCTTGAAGTACAGATCCCGTTCATCAAGTACCGGTTTCCCCGTGCCATGATCGTTCCCATTCTCATGGGCGATCAGGATCCTGCCAGTGCGGCAGCCCTTGCACGGAGCCTCATCGAAGCGATCAGAAATAGCGGCCGGTCCGATATCCGGTTGGTCGCATCAAGCGATTTTTCTCACTATGTCCCCGAAGAAGTGGCGAGGAAGAATGATCTCTTTGCGATCGAGGCCCTGGCGAATCTGGACGTGGATGAGTTCTACCGGAGGATTGTCTCCCGCCGGGTAAGTGCCTGCGGGTATGGTCCCGTGGCTGCCGTCTGTCTCGTGTGCAGGGAGCTCGGAGCGAAGGAAGGGAAGTTGCTGCGATACGCAACGAGCGGCGAGGTGACCGGTGACCCTGACGTAGTGGGGTACGCGGCGATCGCGGTGATCTAGGTTGGCGACCTGGAGCGCCCCCGGGAAGGTGTTTCTCTTCGGAGAACATGCCGTGGTATATGGCAAACCCGGGGTCGCCATGGCCATCAAACCCAGAGTCTTTGTGACGGTCAGGAAGAGTAAGACAGCCCACCATGCAAAATCCCCCTACATCGATAGCTGCTTCGATGAGATGGCGGCCAAAGGAAGTGTGTACGTGAATTCTCAGCTTCCCAGCTCTTCGGGCCTCGGATCCTCAGCTGCGGTGACGGTTGCCACGCTCTCTGCGATCAATGACGAGTTCGGGAAGAACTATAGCCGTGAGGAGATCGCGAATATGGCATATGCCATCGAGAAGAAAGTGCAGAAAGGGAGGGCAAGCCCTACGGACACCACGGTCTCTACGTTCGGGGGAATAGTATTCATCAAGGGAAACCAGCGACGCAGGCTTGCGCCGTATACCCTCCCTCTGGTGGTGGGCAATACCCTTGTCTCGCACAGTACGATTCGTATGGTTGAAAAAGTCGCAGAATTAAAGAAGAAGAACCCCCAGGTCTGCGATCCCATCCTCGACGCGATCGGTGCGATCTCCATTTGTGCAATCCGCAACCTGACGGATGCGAACAGCCTTGGAACGTTGATGAACATGAATCACGCCCTCCTTGAAGCGTTGGGGGTGGGTCATCCTGCCCTGTCCAGGCTGGTCCTTGCCGCGAGGGGTGCGGGTGCCTACGGAGCCAAGCTTACCGGTGCAGGGGGAGGGGGGTGCATGGTGGCCGTCTGCCCGAAGCACTTGAAAAGCAGGGTGGCAGGGGCGATCGAGGCCTGTGATGCAAAGGCATTTATCACCACCCTGGATACCGAGGGCGTGCGGAAGGAAAAGGATGTCTGATCGGGTGCTCCTGAAACTGGGCGGAAGCGTGATCACGGAAAAGGCAAGGCCTGGAGTGGCAGACCATGCCGCGATCTCTTCGATTGCGGAGGAGATCTCTAAAAGGGCTGATAAGGATCTCCTGATCGTCCACGGCGCCGGATCCTTCGGTCATCCCGAGGCTGCCGCCTACGGCCTGACGCGTGGGGCTGACAGGGGAAACCGCAAAGGGATCTTCCTGACCCACCAGGCGGTGTGCACGTTGAACCAGATGATGGTGCGGGCTTTGCGAGAGGCGGGAGTGGAGGCAATCGGCATCCATCCTCTGGCCGGATCCTTTGCCCGGGCGGGGAGGCTGGAGTCGATGGAGATCCGGTCCCTCCGGATCCTGATGGACATTGGCGTGATCCCGGTTCTGCATGGGGATGTAGTGATGGATGCGGTACAGGGGGCCTGTATTGTGTCCGGGGATCAGATCGTGCGGTATCTTGCAGAAAAATCCGGATTCACCCGGGTGGGGCTGGCCACCGATGTGCCGGGGGTACTCGATCCAGCTGGCCGGGTTGTGGAGTGCATCACTCCCGGGACTGCAGGCAGCATTCCGACGGGCAGGTCGCAGCACACCGACGTAACCGGAGGAATGGAAGGAAAGATCCGTGAACTCCTCGAGATGGCGGAAAAGGGGATTTCTTCTGAGATTTTCCATATCTCCCGCCTTCCGGAGTTCCTGGACGGGAATGCCCACGGAGGTACCCTGATCCGGGGGAGTGCCATCCATGGATAAGAAGCGGTTCACTTCGGGGAGAAAACTGGACCACCTGAGGATCTGCACGGAAGAGGAGATTGAGAGGGGTTTTTCGGGATTTGAAGATGTGCGGCTGGTGCATTCCGCCCTTCCAGAATGCAACCTTGCCACAATCGACCTCTCCACCCGGTTCCTGGGACGCCGGCTCTCTTCCCCGCTCTTTATTGCCGCAATGACCGGCGGGCACCCCGAGACCCTCGAGGTGAACAGGAGGCTGGCCAGGGCAGCGGAAGAGTTTGGAGTGGGCATGTGCGTGGGATCCCAGCGTGCCGCTCTCGAAGATCCTTCTCTTGAGGAGAGTTTCTCCGTAGTAAGGGATGAAGCCCCCAATGCATTCCTGGTCGCAAATCTGGGGATCGTACAGCTCAGGGATCATGGACGGGAGTGGGTCGATCGTGCGGTATCGATGATTCATGCCGATGCCGTTGCAATCCACCTGAATTTCCTTCAGGAAGCGATCCAGCCTGAAGGTGATCACGATGCCACGGGTTGTTACGCCGCACTTGTTCAACTTTGCAATGAGTCCCGGCATCCGGTGATCCTCAAGGAGACGGGCAGTGGGATCTCATCAGAGACTGCCAGGGCCTGTTGGGGAGCAGGAGTCCGCGCAATCGATGTCGGTGGATGGGGAGGGACCTCCTGGGCAGCGGTGGAGGGTCACAGAGCCAGGGGATCTGCCCTTCATGGCAATCAGGGCCTGGCATCCCTTGGAAGCCGGTTCGAGGAGTGGGGAATCCCCACCGCGGTAAGCCTCTGCGAAGTTGCCGGCACGGGAGGCCCGGTCATTGCCACGGGCGGTCTGCGAAGCGGGCTGGATATGGCCAAGGCAATCGTACTTGGTGCAGACCTGTGCGGTCTCGCGTTGCCCCTTCTCAAACCAGCCCTGGAAAGCGAGGAAGCCCTCTTTGGTGTCATTCGGACGTACCAGGAGGAGCTTAAAGTTGCTATGTTCCTGTCCGGATCCGGGACAATTGCGGATCTGAAGCGGACCCGGACGTATATTACCGGGAGAACCCGGCAGATGCTGGAAAGTATTTTAGGAGGAAAATAATGGATATCGAGATAATCCCCGTTGGCGGATATGAAGAGGTCGGGAGGAATATGACCGCCGTCCGCTGCGGAAAAGAGATCGTAATTTTTGATATGGGACTCCGGTTGGATCAGGTGATGATCCATGAAGAGGCTGAAGTGGAGAATATGCACTCCCTTGACCTCATTCAGATGAAGGCCATCCCGGACGACACGATGATGAACACGGTGGAGGGCAGTGTGAAGGCCATTGTATGCTCTCACGGGCACCTGGACCATATAGGTGCCATTCCCAAACTTGCCCACCGGTACAACGCGCCGATCATCAGCACACCCTATGCCACTGAGCTCATCCGGCAACAGATCGCAGGCGAGCAGAAATTCGGAGTGAACAACAAGCTCTTTGCGCTCAAGTGCGGGCAGAAGTATACTCTCTCCCAGAACCTGACCCTTGAGTTCGTTCGCATGCAGCACAGTATCATCGATACTGCCACTGTAGTGCTGCACACCCCGAAAGGAGCCATTGTATACGCCTGCGATTTCAAGCTGGACCGGACCCCTGTCATCGGCGACCCCCCGGATTTCGCCCGCCTGAGGCAGATTGGGAAGGAGGGTGTTCTTGCGCTGATCGTAGAGAGCACGTACATCGAAAACCGGGGAAGAGCCCCAAGCGAAAGGATCGCGCGGGATATTGTCAGGGATACCATCACCAGCTACGAGGACGACAAGTCCGCTATCATGGTCAGCACCTTCTCGTCGCACATCGCAAGGGTGAAGACCATTGCGGAGTGCGCCCACGAGATCGGGAGGAAACCTATCCTGCTCGGGAGGTCGATGGAGCGATATAGTTCCACCGCGGAACAGATGAAACTGGTGGCATTCCCCGAAACCATGAGCATGTTCGGGAACCGAAGGACAGTAGACCGGACCCTTCGCAGGATGATGAAGGCCGGGAGAGAAAAGTTCATCCCCATCATTACCGGTCATCAGGGAGAACCCGGCTCCATCCTTACGAGGATCGCGCTCGGGGACACCCCCTACAAGATCGAGAAGGGGGACAAGGTAATCTTTTCTGCGAAAGTCATCCCGAACCCGATGAATTTTGGGCAACGATACATGATCGAGGCTCACCTGAATATGGCAGGGGCAAGGGTGTTCCCGGATCTTCACGTAACCGGCCACGCGTACCGGGAGGATCACTACGAGTTCATCCACTTGTTGAATCCCCAACATATCATTCCGGCTCACGGGCACATCAGGATGACTTCGGCGTACGCTGAGTTTGCCAAAGATTGCGGGTATACCCTTCATAACGACGTGCATATCCTCACCAATGGCCAGAGGTTGAAAATTACCTGATATCCCGCAGAACGGAGTTCGAAAAAAAGGAGAAAAACAAGTGGAGTGGACCATGGAACTGAAAGGGTACCTGGAGGAGACCGCGGAACAGGTGGATAAACTGATCGATCGTTACTTTGGGTCTCCCTGTGACGATCTCTCAAGAGCCAGCGCCCACCTGCTCACTGCGGGTGGAAAGAGGCTCCGGCCGGCGATGCTCCTGCTCGCAGCAGATGCCGTGAACAAGGGTAGTTCGATGGACGTGATGCCGGCAGCGCTGGCGCTTGAATTAACCCACAGTTTCACCCTTATCCATGATGACATCATGGACGGGGACCAGGTGCGCCGGGGTGTGCCCACTGTCCATACAATGTGGGATGAGCCGACGGCTATCCTTGCCGGAGACGTCCTGTTCGCAACCGCGTTCGAGTTCATCAGCCTGGCAGACGCTCCCGACAATGCCAGGATACGGGCTGTCTCGATGCTGGCACGGACCTGCGTGGAGATCTGCGAGGGGCAGCACCTGGACATGTCGTTCGAGCACCAGGACGATGTGACCGAGGGCGATTACATAAAGATGGTGGAGAAGAAAACGGGGGCCCTTTATGCAGCTTCTGCGGGGATCGGAAGCATTCTTGCTGGTGGAAACGCGGGATACACCCAGGCCCTTTACCAATATGGACAGGGGATTGGAATGGCGTTCCAGGTCCAGGACGACCTCATCGATCTCCTTGCCGAGTCCGATGTAAGCGGCAAGGACCGTGCATCCGATATCCGGGAAGGCAAGAAGACCCTTATTTCCATCAAGGCAAAGGAAGCAGGGTTCGATCTTGGCCAGTTCAGGGGAAACCTCTCTTCAGGTGAGATCGACAAGATCATTTCGCGCCTCGAGGATCTCGGGGTGATTGGCGAGGTCAAAGCGGTGGCAAGAGACCTTGTGGAGACCGGGGTAAACCGGATCTCGATCCTGCCCCCCTCGGTAGAGCGGGACCTGTTGCAGGAGATGGGAAGGCACTTCATCACCCGGAGCTTCTGACATGGAGGATCCGCTAAAATCGGCCCTCTTCCTGTTTGCCCTTCAGAATGCGGTGAAACACCAGAGCGTTCCCAAGGCCGGCGCGGTCATCGGAATGGTCATGGGAAAGTACCCGGAATTCAAAACCCGTGCCCGTGAAGCAACGGTCCTTGTAAAGGAAGTGATCGCGAAGGTGGATGCCATGTCCCCCGGAGAACGGGCTGCGCGACTGCAGTCCCTGGCGCCCGAACTCGTGGAGGATCTCTCAAGGCCGCGGGTGCAGACCCATGAACTGCCTCCCATGGAGAAGGCCGAGGCCGGAGTCGTGATGCGGTTTGCCCCAAATCCCAGCGGTCCCCTGCATCTCGGCCATGCCCGGGCCGCAGTTCTGAACGATGCGTACGTGAAAAAATACGGTGGTCGCTACATTCTCCGGATCGAGGATACCGATCCCAAACGGGTGGATCCCGCGGCATACCGCATGGTACAGGAAGATATCCGGTGGCTGGGGATCGAACCGGATGAGATCGTCTACCAGAGCGACCGGTTCGACCTGTATTACCAGGTCGGAAAGGAGTTGATCGAACGGGGCGGGGCGTATGTCTGCACCTGTGAGAACGAACGCTTCAAGGCGATGAAACTGGTAAAAAAAGCATGCCCCTGCAGGGAGCAGACAATTGAGGGGAATCTTTTAGCATTCGACCGGATGCTCTCCGGGGGATATGCAGAGGGGGAAGCCTCGGTCCGCGTCAAGACCGACCTCTCCCACCCGGACCCCGCGATGCGTGACTTTCCCGCGTTCCGCATCCTTTATTCCCCCCCGCACCCCCGCCGCGAAGCCCACGTGTATCCCCTTATGAATTTTACCGTCGCCGTCGACGATCACCTTCTCGGCATCACCCACGTGATCCGCGGGAAGGATCATATCGCAAATACCCGGCGGCAGAATTTCATCTATGAATACTTCGGGTGGAAAGTCCCGGTCTACCGGCATTACGGCAGGATGGGCATCGAAGGAGTCGTGCTCTCCACGTCCCAGATGAGGGCGGGCATCCACGCGGGGGAGTACCATGGATGGGACGATATCAGGCTCGGGACACTCCGGGCGATGGCACGCCGCGGGATTCGTCCCGAGGCTGTCCGGCAGGCGGTCCTCGAGATCGGCATCGGCGAGACGGACATCACCTTCTCCTGGGAGAACCTGTTCGCAAAGAACCGGAATATCGTGGATAAGACTGCCAACCGATACTTTTTCGTCCCCGATCCGGTGGAAATCCGGATCGAAGGCGGACCGGACACACGAGAGGCCCGCCCCTCCTTACATCCGGGCGATGAAGCGAGCGGGAATCGTATCCTGGACTACACATCATCTGCCACCTACATTCCTGGCGTTGAAGCAACACCCGGCCTTAAAAGGTTAAAAGACCTTTTTAACATTGAGATCCATGAGGGCGATAACCTACCTCCCACGGCATCATTTGCGGGTGAGTCCCTTGCCGATATTCGTGCAAAAAAAGCCCCGATCATCCAGTGGCTGCCTGAGAAAGGTAGTGTCCCCTGTACTCTGAAGACCCCTGAAGGCGACGTGACGGGCAGGTGTGAAGAGTCCGTGGAAAACGAACTTGGAAACGTGGTCCAGTTTGAGCGGGTTGGGTTCGCCAGGATCGATTCGGCCGGTGCGGAAGGTATTATGGCTTATTTGACCCACAGGTAACTGAACACACCGGATCGAAGGGATTTTTCCATGGTTTCGAGGTTTCGGCGATACTGGCAGATCGGGGATGTCCTCATAAAACATGGCTTCGGCATCTTCGTGCAGAGGCTCTTTCCACGTCTGTATCGTATCCGGCAATGCCGTTCCTGCCCCCTGGAGGAAGTGACCACCGAGTACAAACGTATGCGGCTGGCAATTGAAGAACTGGGACCGACCTACGTGAAGCTGGGGCAGATCATGAGCACCAGGCAGGATATTCTCCGCCCCGGCCTGATCGAAGAACTCAAAGTGCTCCAGGACCATACGAATCCCCTTCCATTCGAGCAGATCAGGGCGGTGATCCAGGAGGGATGCCCCGGATTTATGGAAGTCTTTGCCGAGATCGAGGAAGAACCACTGGCATCGGCTTCGATTGCCCAGGTGCACAGGGCCCGGTTAAAAGATGGCACATTGGTAGCCCTCAAGGTGCAGAGCCCCGGGATCGAGGAGATTATCGAGACGGATATCTCCATCCTTTTTTCCCTGGCGACGAGGGCCGAGCGGGCATTCCCTGAATGGAAGGTTTACAACCCGCGAGGGATGATCAAAGACTTTGCGAACCAGGTGCGGAAGGAACTGGATTTTATCAGGGACGGGAAGAACGCAGATCGTCTCCGACAGCAGATGCGCGGGATCGAGGGGGTCAGGGTACCCCGTATCTACTGGGAATACAGCAGCCGGCACATCCTCGTAATGGAATACATCGATGGGGTGCGGGTGGATCACACCGAGGCAATCCGGAGCTTCGGAGTCAGCCCTAAAAAGATCGCAGAGCGGGGTTTCCATGCCTATATGACCCAGATCTTTGAGAACGGGTTCTTCCATGGGGACCCGCATCCCGGAAACCTGCTGGTTACAAAAGAGGGGGACCTCGTCTTCCTCGATTTCGGGATCATCGGGATCATCCGCCCGGAACGACGTTTCTGGTTCGTCCAGCTCCTCCAGGCCATGGTCACCCTGGATGCAGGGATGATACTCAAAGCCCTGGAGGGGCTCGGGGTGAGGATCCCTGAGGATTCCAGGGAGGCCCTCAGGGACGAGATCTTCATTGCCCTGATGGAATCGGAAGGGACTGCGATAGGGGAATATAACTTCTCCGGCATGACCACTGCGTTTACCTCCATTCTCCGGGAATATCGGATCCGCGTTCCCCAGAACCTGATGCTCATGCTCAAGGTCATCCTCATGGTAATGGACGTCGGGATCACACTCGACCCCGGCTTTGATTTCCAGAGCCGGACAGAGGAGTTCCTGAAGAAGTTTTCCAGGAGCGAGTCCGTACTTGACCAGATACGGCACAGGGCCGGGGGATCCCTCCTCGAAACGATGGACGGGTTCCTCGACCTTCCCCGCAATATCAACATGATGTTAAAACAGTTCTCGTCCGGGACGATCAGGATCGATATCGTGGATACCGATATCCGGAGGCTGCAGATCTCCCTGGACAAAGCTGCCAGTAAGATCCTGATGGGACTCGTGATCGCAGCGGTTGTTCTCGGATCATCCCTTATCCTCCGTTCGTCGGAATTCGAACTCCCGGATCTGGTCACGTATTTCGCGGTCGCTGCATACCTGATCGCGATTACAATTGGTCTGTATACCCTGTGGCAGATCCTGACATCCAGGCTGGACGGGGAGGATTAAATCTCATGTCTCCTGTATTCCAGTCTTTATAATGAGAGGATTTCTACTTCTGGTAGTAGAGATTGCAGTGGCAGGATCCCTGGTCGCGGACTTCTTCCTCATGAAAGATACAGGGGCAGATAATTGACTTGTCCTTCTCTGTGTCCCCCGATCGGAGCCGGCAGGGGCAGTACCGGTGCCCGAATTTCTTCTGGTTCCGTGCGAGCCCGCGAATCACCACGGAGAGCTTCTTTTCTTCAGGATTCAATCTCCATCCTTTCTCCCGGGCATAGTCACGGACCCAGTCAAGGATCTCTTCTTCGAGTTTATCCTCACTCATGATATCCTTCACACCTTCAGGGTTTTTCGTCATTATGCCAGTTGAACCCCTGATTTCCTGCTGTTCTCCCGAGGCCAGGATCTTCTCCGCAACCCGTCGGTACGCGGAGATCACGTCCCCCTTGGAGAAACGGTATACGTCCTTATCGAGCGATTCCCCGGTGTTTTTATCCCAGAGCCTCATGGAATCCATGCTGATCTCATCACCAAGTACGATCTCCCCATTGAGTTTTCCGAACTCCATCTTGAAGTCCACCAGGGTAATCCCAAGCGAGTCGAAGAATCTGCTCAGAAATCGATTGACTTTAAGGGCATCCTCTTTCACGCGGTTGAGTTCCCCGGGTGAAAGGAGCCGTAGGGCGATGATCAACTCGTCGTTGAGCATGGGGTCGTGCCGGGTGTCGTCCTTGTAATCCATCACGATGACAGGCGGATCGAGCGGAGTGCCTTCTGCAATGGGATATTTGCGGACCATGGATCCGGCTGCCACGTTCCTCACGATCACCTCGATGGGGACCATCTCAAGGGCATGGACAAGCATTTTAGATTCATCCACCATCCCGAGGAAATGGGTTAGCACTCCTTCCTCCTGAAGGCGGCGGAAGAGAAAGGCAGAAACACCTGCATTGAAGCTCCCTTTCTTTGTAAGGACATCCTTCTTCCCTCCGTCAAACGCGGTGATGTCGTCCCGGAACTCGACCATGAGCACCCCTTCCTCATCGGTGCGGTAGACCGACTTGGCTTTTCCCGTATACAAGAGTTCACCCTGACGCACTAGTAATCGCTCCTATCCTGTACATTTTGTTGCAGTCGCCTAATAAGGGGTTCCAATCGGGAAGGGTACCATCCCTTGCTGATAAACTCCGGGTAGATGCAGAGCCGCTCTTTGAGCGGGTGTTCCCCGACCAGTCCCTTCAGTTCCCCGATCTGCGGCCAGGCATGTTCAGGGTTCACAAAATCGATGGTAAGCGGCGATATTCCGCCAAGATCATCGACACCGCATTCGATGAGCTCGGAGGCGTCCGCAAGGTTGGGAGGGATCTGGATGGCGATGTCGGGAGGGAGGAGGTCTTTTGCCATCCGGATAGTGAGGCAGATCTCTTCGGAACTTACCGTGGCCGCGCCGGCCATCGGTGTTCCCGGTTTGGGGCAGAAATTCTGGATGATCACCTCCTGGATATGGCCGTATCTCCGGTGAAGGTCCCGGATCACCTGGAGAGACTCTTCCCTGTCCTCCATTGACTCCCCGATCCCGAGGAGAAGGCCTGTTGTGAAGGGGATGTGAAGCATTCCTGCCTCCTCGATCATCCGGATGCGGACTTCCGGATCCTTCCCCGGTGAATTGCGGTGCGCCTCCACGCGGGCAGTGGTCTCGAGCATGAGACCCATGCTTGCATTCACTTCCCTGAGGCGGGCCATCTCCCGGCAGGTGAGAATCCCTGCATTCGTATGGGGGAGAAGTCCCGCTTCGATGCTCCTGATGCAGAGATCCTCGCAGTAATCCAGGATGTCCTGGTACCCCAGGCGCTCAAGGTATTCCCCGAAGCCTGGTTCGAGACCCGGGCGCTCGCCGAACGTGAACAGGGCTTCTGTACAGCCGTATGCCGCTCCACGAACGAGTGTCTCCCCGGCCCATGCGGGTTCGAGGATGCAACCCTCCTGCACGGGAGTGCGGAAACAGCAGTAACCGCAGCGGTTATGGCATACCGTGGTGAGCGGCAGAAAGACGTTCCTTGAGTAGGTAATCGCCCGGGGTTGCATTCAATAGTGAAAGAGTGGCGCTGATCCCTAATAATCTCCCCGGAGGGATCCTGCAGGTTCGTGACGATGGTTTTTTTTGGTTCAGGGATGAACCGGAAAGGTACGATGCCCGTCACTGCGCTGATCCCATTCCGGCCCAGGAACCCCAAAACACGTCTCTCTTGCGTTCTTTCCGAAAAGGAACGGGAGAACCTTGCCGATCTGATGATCAGGGACGTTGTGGCAGCGGTAAGCGAGGCGGGGTGCAGGCCGATGATCCTTTCCACCCACCCCTACAGTCTTCCCGGAATCGATGTAGAGGTCAGGGAAGCAGGGTTGAACGAGGGCTTGAACAGGTTCCTGGAAGAATGGGACGATCCGCTCCTGATCATCATGGCCGATCTTCCCCTGGTCGATTCCGATGCGGTAAAGAGGCTCATTTCCACCCGGAAAAAGATGGCAATCGTCCCTGGAAGAGGGGGAGGGACGAATGCAATCTACCTGTCGAAGGCTTCTTCCTTCCGGGTAGACTATTATGGAGCCAGTTTCCTGAAACATACAAAGATCGCAAGGGAGCGGGGGCTTTCGTGCCAGGTTGTCGATTCATTCCGGATCCACACCGATGTCGATGAGAAAGAGGACCTGGTGGAACTGCTCATCCATGGGACGGGGTTTTCCGTCCGGTATCTGGAAGAGCTTGGTTTTTCCCTTTCTATCGAGAAGGGCAGGGTTGGGGTGAAAAGGGAGAAAAACGGCGATGAGTAGTAACCGGACAGCCCGTCGATTCACCGATTGCGTGGAATGGATCGGGACTGCGGTCCGGCATTTCCCCTGGACGGTCCGATACCGGAAGGTGAGGTGATACGCTCCTGAATGGCCGGGCCGTCATCCACTCTTCCCCCTGGTCAGGTAAATCTCGGCGATCAATCCTGCGAACAGGACCAGGCACCCGCCGGCAAAAAATAAGAGAATGATGGCAGGTTCTGAAGCGATGCTCTCCAGAGGAGCGAACACGGGCTCCGGTACAGGAGCCGGTTCGAGGCTGCCTCCGCCCAGTAATAGCGGGGGGGAAAGGGACAGAAAGTAGCCCCTGATTGCCGCAATGGCAAGGGTAGCCAGCAGGAACAGCCCGAATACCGAGGAATACTTGAGAAGCATCGCCTTGAGATTCACCATTTTGGGAGCGACCACCAGAACCTGGTGCTTTAATCCATAAATTTTCACACGGCGTCCCTTCACGCTGTACTTCTCTTCGGTGACCTCAAGGATTCCGACATCAAGGAGATTATCCACGTGATATTTTACCTGGGGGAGGGGGATTTCGAGTTGTTCTGCAATGTAGGAGAGCGGCCGGGGACCATCCGAGAGTAAATCGAGGATCTTTCCCGCAGTCCTGCTCGATAGTGCTCTGGCGATTTGCTGGGCTCTCTTCTCTCCGGGCTCGAGGATGATCACCGGCTCGCTCATTCATCACCACACAATCGGCGCGACAGAATTGATCCCATTGGTCCTTAATCTGCGTTACCCTTTGCTGGTCCCCGGATGGGCCGAACGATAAAGTTCCTACTCATCGATCTCCGTCCCGTTCGGCATGCAACATACTCCATACTGGGATCCATTTTGGTCTGTCCGGATCTCGCTCTTGTATCCCAGCGAATTGCAATAGATCGCAGCAGGATTTCCCATTGCCTGCTGATCCTGGCCAGGGGACGAGGTCTGTTCCCTGCCCGTACACCCGCAGCAGAGAAGGAATATCGTGGCGAGAATTCCAATCCAGAATATTGTATTTCGTTCCATGGAATCAATCCGTAAGTATCGTTAGTATCCTGGTAAATGCATATCAATCTTCACTATCCGCGTTCCGGAGGGCTGAATTGCGGCCGAAAATACTGTTGGGTGCAAGGAAGTTGAGGTGGGACTGGACCCATGGTATCTTTACTACTGGATCCATCCCGAGTTCCAGGAAATTATCGGAACAGGCCCGACAACCGGGCACTGATCAGAGACCGGACGCCTGGTTCTTTTGAGAATGTCGATCCTGTCGACACCGATGGCTGGATCGTTGCGACGCCGGAGTACTCACGGAATAATCTCCATGAATCGTATTCCGATCCATCGGGCAGGATACAGGTGCCGGACTGGCTGCCGTCAGGATTGGTATGGATTACGAACTGGTATCCCCTCTGTTCAGCCCATACAGCGGAAGGGTCGGGCATCCCGATCAGGGATTCTTCCTCGCTGACGATCAACGACTGCCGGTAGAGAGTCCAGGCGTCGTATTCCGATCCATCGGGCAGGATGCAGACTCCATACTCGCTGCCGTCAGGATTGGTATGGATTACGAACTGGTATCCCCTCTGTTCAGCCCATACAGCGGAAGGATTGGGCATGCCGATGAGAATACCCGTGTCCGGGTTCTCCTCTCCACTCGCGGCTGCAGTAAGTGTGATGATGCATACCGCGATTAAAAACAATGCGGAAAATCTTAGTATTTTCATATTCAACGCTCCATTGTAAGATGAATTCTCCGGAAATCCGGAAGATCGCACTGAATGGCGATGACCCGGAGGGCAGGAGACATATGGACGCTGCCGGTGCAGAAATTCATCCTAACAACTCAAAAATTGCCATATTAATCTATAAACCATTCTTTGAGTTCAAATTTTTTTATACTCATCGGATTGGAATAGTGTCCAGAGGGTGTAAACGAAAGGCGTGAAGCCTGATCAGTGATTTTGCGGGACGTCACTCAGTCCTTCCTGAGAAGCCCCATGAAGAGGCAGTCTTTCGCGTCGATGACCTCGATCCCCTGTTGATCCCCCACAGGGATCCCGAGCCCCCGGATGATCGCGGCCGGAGTGCATTCGTCCGCCTCTCCCATCACCACCTCTGCGGCAGAGGCCAGATTATCCACAAGGGCCTGGCGCGTGACTTCCAGCTTCCTTCCATACAGGTCGCTTCGTCCCCGTGCGTCCAGCACCGAGGGAATCCCTGCGCAGCCGATGGCCACCCCGCTGCATCCCACCCGCATGGCATGGGTGCGGCTGTCCGCGATGATAACCCCGATCCTCACGTTGCAGCGGTGTAAGATCTCCTTTTTCAGGAACAGAGCGCTACCGTCAGGATCGCTGGGGAGGGGCACGACGCACCCGGGAGGTGCGTTCGAAGCATCGATCCCTGCGTTGGGGAGGAGAGTCCCGTGTTTCATGCATAGGAGAAATCCCGGGATGCCGCCCACGATAGCATCGCTCTCCCGGCGGATCGCCTCCACCACCCGGGGGTCCATTCCGTACTTAAGGGCCAGATCCTCCGACTCCTCATTGGGAATCACGGAGTCAAGCCTGATTACATTCCCCTCGGCAGTCGCCAGCGCAGTTTCCGCCAGGACGAGGATGTCGTCTTCCAAAAAACCTCCTGCATCCGAGCGGTTTGCGGATTCGATCAGGATACCCGCAAGGTCGTCCGCTTCGGCAATGAGCGGGGTTCTCACACCGAATGTGGTAAATGAGGAGTTCATTCCCCCTCCCGGAGAGCTTCGGCAACCCTGACGGCATCCAGGGTTCCGGCAACGTCATGGGTGCGCACCACGTCTGCACCCCGTTCCACCAGGAGGGCAGAGAGGGCGAGCGATGCAGAAAAACGGCCTTCCGGAGGCTTCTCGACCACATTCCCAAGGAAGGTCTTCCGCGAAATAGCGGCAAGGAGTGGCCGGCCATACCTCCTGAAGTCCTGGAAATTCCGGCAGATCTCCCAGTCAAGTGCAGGGGTTCGTCCCGTTTGCCACAGGCCTATTCCCGGATCGAGGATGTATTCCGGAATTCCTGCCGCCTGGCACCTTGAGACCACCCGCAAGAGATTCCGGTGTGTATCATGAAGAGTCAGGGCATCCCCCGGTGACCGGCAGGAGGCCATCAGGAATGCGGGCAGTCCCGAATCCGCAACCAGCCGTGCGTATTCCGGGTTGGAAAGGCCGGAGATGTCGTTTACCGCCGCAATATCGTGACGGAGGCAGGTCTCGAATACTGAGGCATGTGCGGTGTCGACAGATACGCGGAATCCGGAACCATCCAGTTCCGAAAGAGCCCGGTCCATCCGGGCAGCCTCGTCCGTGGTGGAGAGCGGGGGGGCGCCAGGGGCAGTGCTGCGGGCACCCAGGTCGATAATCTCCGCTCCCTCCTCCGTCATCGCACAGGCCCTGGCATACACTGCCTCGGCCGGTGTGAAGGACCCGAGGAAGAAGGATTCGGGGCTGCAGTTGATCACGCCCATCAGGCGGACAGGCGCCCCTTCTCCAATCTCTAGTCCGGTGATCAGGCATCGAGGCATGTCTGGAGCCGTGCCGCCAGAAATGTGTTCTCCATCAGGGTGGCGATGGTCA
>DAEV01000026.1:0-261 GCA_002509495.1 Methanolinea sp. UBA473
GGGTGACGTAGCAGATGAAGTCCGCACCGCAGGAGGAGGAGATGGCCGCCCCGATGGCTGCCACGCGGTCGTCATACCCGGGTGCGATATCGGTGACGAGGGGCCCCAGCATGTAGAACGGTTTGTCGTTGGTCACCCGCTTCTGGAGGATCACGTTCGCCTGGATTTCGTCGATCGGGATGTGGCCGGGCCCCTCCACGATCACCTGGACTCCCTCGGCGGAGGCCTTGTCCGCGAGCTCCGCATTGATGATGAGCTCCT
>DAEV01000026.1:309-8816 GCA_002509495.1 Methanolinea sp. UBA473
TCTCCTTCTCGTTGTGCAGCATCCATGCCGTCATGAACGCACCGCCCCGGGAGACGAGTCCCCCGTGACGCCCCTGGTTCCGGAGCCGTTTTACCGTCTCCCAGTTGATCCCGGTATGGATGGCCATGAAGTTGGTCCCGANNCGGCCTCGATGAACGCCTGGTAGAGGGGGACGCTGCCCACCGACAGGGATGTGGCCTCGATCACCTTCCGGCGGATCTCCATGAAATCGCCGCCCGTGGACAGTTCCATCAGCGTATCCGCCCCGGCGAGTTCGGCCTGGCGGGCTTTCTCCACCTCCATCCCTATGTCCACGATGTCGGAGGAGGTTCCGATCGAGGCATTCACCTTGGTGCGCAGTCCGCGCCCGATCCCGCAGATTTTCACGTCACGGTAAGGTGAGATGGGGATTACGATATGCCCGCCTGCAACTCCGCGGCGCACGTATTCCTCGGTGACTCCCTCCTGCCGGGCGACTTCGCACATCTCGGGGGTGATGGTGCCGGCCCGTGCATCTTCGATGAGACTCATGGATACCCATGGGGAGAAAGACAAGATAAAGGCTCGGTTTCCCAATCGGGGACTAAATCCAGGTTGTTATCTTCGCAAGTAAAGTTGATTTGGGTTTTATCAACTTTATTTGACAAAACCCCGCCCCATTCCGGCCCGTCCACCGATCAACGTGCGATGATGGGCGGGGGCAGTATCGTCCGGCAGGTAGTGCAGGGGAGCGGACGAAGTGTCGGGATCCACCCGGGCTTCTCATCGTACGGAATGATCCCTCCCCCCGCCTCGGTATCCGGAATCAGGAGGTGCTCCGAACGGCCACTCGGCGGGTTGTCCGGGACCTACCCGCGATCCCCGGGGCGCTATCGTTTGAAACGCCGGAGGAGAGCCACCGAGGCCTGGTGGACGAATGCCTCCACGATCTCCCGGTTCGCAATCCCGCCAGGACGCGTCAGCTGGATCAGGACGTCTCCGAGGATATCTCCCCTGTAGGAGATGCCGATGGCGTACGCCTTTCCCAGCTTGAGCGACTCCGTCGCCCGGATGCAACACTCTTCCGGGAACTGCCGGAAAAAGATATTGTAGAGAGGGGGAGCTTCGAACATTGTCTGTTTGGATAATTCGAGCTCCGCCAGGGGCTCCTCTTCAATAGGAAACCTCATCCCGACGGGATCGGCTCCGATGATGCTCCAGAACTGTTTGATCAGCTCCCTGTCCCCGGCAACAACCCTGAGAATAATCTCGCGGCTCTCCTGGTCGAATGAGTTGACCCCGACAATGCTCTCAGGGATTAGTTCGAGGAGCTGGTCCGCGATATACTGGTAAATATCGGCAGAGCCATCCATATCGATGAAGTCCATCGCGGTCCGGGAGAGGAACTCGAGGTTCCGGACCTGTTCCCGTTCCCGTGCCAGGCTTCGCCTCAGTTCGTCATCCGCGATCTTCCTGTCGATTGCGATCGCCGCCTGCCGGATGAACGCCTCGATGAGATCCCTGTTCTGAAGTTCGGAACCGCTCGGCATGCTGATCCCGACATCCCCGACAATCCTCCCCTTGGAGACGAGCCCCATCAGGTAGGAGTCGATGCCCCCCGCCTCCTTCTCGATCCTCCTGCAGATCTCCTCGGGAACCTGCATGTGGAGGAGCTCGAAGAGGGCAGGGGCTTTCACGAGTTTCCTGTGCCGGATCAGTTCCGCGGTTTCCGCCACGTTGATGGGGAACGTCATGTCCATTACCCTCATCCCGATGAAATTCTCCATGGTGACAAGGGCGATAGGATTGCCGACGACACCCTTGAGGACAAGGGTCCTCGTTGACTCATCAAGGAAGCCGACCCAGACCAGGAATCCCGGGGCGAGCGAGTAGACCCGGCTTGCCACGAATTCGAAGATATCGTCCTCTTCCCCCATGTCCCGGAAGGCCATGCTGGTCTGCGCAAGGAACTCCATGCTCCGGATATACCTGTTGATCTTCGCGGCAGCCTCCCGTTTCCCGGTATTGTCCCTGCCCACCCCCTGGTACTCGGAGAGGGTCCCGGAATCGTCGAAGATGGCACGGATCGTCCAGGTATTCCAGCGGTCATGGCCGCAGGGGTGGCGGATACGGCATTCAAACGTGGCCAGCGGAACGTCCCGGGAGAGCGAAGAGATGGCCTGGTCCCTGACATGCGTATCGTCCCTTACGATGTAGGGGAGGAAGGATTGTCCGACCAGATCCTGCACGGGTGACCCGAGGTACCGGGCATATGCATCGTTCACGAACGTCGCATTGCCGTCCGGGAGGAACCGGACGATGAACTCCGTCTGGTCCTCGACGATCCCCCGGTAACGCGCCTCGCTCATCCTCAGGTTCTCCTGGTAGGAGACCGAAGCGGTGATATCCTCGACAATCAGGGTGATGCCCTGCCCCCCGTCCTCGAATGCAGTCGGGATCTGTTTCATCCGGAAATGACGGTTCCCTTCCTTCATGAGACAGCAGAACTCGACGACCGGATAAGCGATCTCACCGGATCCCTGCGAAGGCAGGTATCCCGCAAGGACAGAGAGGAAGGGATCCCGCGTTTCTCCCATATCTGTGCCGACGATTGCATCCCGGGTCTGACCGAGGAGTGCGAGTACAGGCTCGTTGACCTTCAGGATCCTCTGCCCGCTGTCGAGGACGATGACCAGTTCAGAGGAAAATTCGAGCAGTGCGGAGATAGGGACGCGATGGGAGAGGAAGTACACTTTCGCGGGCCCGATCATGGACATCTCCACCTGTCCGGAGATGAGGAGCATGTCGAGATATTTGGACACGAGGTTCCGGTTCATGTCGATGTGGGAAGAGAGGTCCGAGATGGTCATCCCACGGGGATTCCACTTCAATAGTTGCTTGATTTTGTCAACCCTCTCCTGATCGAGCACGCTCATGGAGGAGAATTGGTCATCGTAAGGTTAAGTGTTTGGATAAGCCGTAGAAGGGGTTCTTCCGGCCGGGTCCCCGGATCCCTTGGACGGGGATGCCATTCTCCTTATCCGAGCCGGACCCCCCATCTGTCCCTGGAAAACTGCGGCAGGACCCCGCGGGATGTCACCCGTTTAGGAAGGATTCATTAAAATAAGTTCTGTAGAAATAATTCTAATATGTATTTAATTATATTATATATTTAATTTTAAGGCACGTACTATATAGCCATTTGCATGGCAGACCCGGCAGCATTTCTCATTGCAGACCAGTATGGCATTCATATTGTGCAAATCCTTATTAAAACCGGGGAAAGACTCCCCCCTGGTCACAGAAGAGCTGGATGCGAACGTTGTGACCCGGGGAGGTAGAAATCATGCAGATCTTTTCACAAAACGGCGTCTCTGAGAAGACAAACTACCTGGTCAGGCAGGCGCAGGAGAAGGCAATGTCGGGGGACCACCGGACGGCGGTCGAATACTTAAAGAAGGTAATCAGTATCGATCCGAGTCATTCCGGGGCATTTGCAATGCTGGGGGATTGCACCGACTGCCTCGGGCACCACGAAGAAGCGATCGCTTACTACGACCAGGCGCTCAGGATCGATCCCTACCATGCGGATGCATGGTTCAACAAGGGGATGAGCCTGAAGTCGATAGGGAGAGGCAGAGAGGCAACGGAGTGCATTGAGAAATCAGTCGAACTCTACTGCGGCCGGTGAGCCGGCCGCCTGGAGCCGACGGATCGAACAGCTCCTGCCGGCAGGAGGGGCAGGAGGAACCGGTGCGGGGAAGGACCGGACAATCTTCCCGTGCCTGTCACTTCAAAACCTCACTTTTACGAGAGAGGGATTTTCCCACAATTCGGGACCTCTGCGGGAAATGAGAGGTCCCGCAAGCGACCGGGAAATCTGCCCGGATCGCTCTGTGGCCGGGCATTTTTTCATGCCGGATCGGGGAACTATTCTCCCGATCCAACAGGTTCCATACATTCAAGAAACTTCCACGACAATAGTATACGCACGGTGATCCTGTGACGGTCAATTTCGGTGGATTCGTGGATCTGAGCACGATAGACTGGCCCGGGCGGGCGGTCTGCACGGTCTTCTTTCGGGGATGCCCGCTCCGGTGTTCGTATTGCCACAATGCCGCCATCCAGTCCGGCAGCGACCCCCGCGAACCAGCGGAGATCGCCGGAATGATCGACACGGCACGCCCGCTCATCTCGGGGGTCGTCTTCTCCGGAGGGGAACCCACCCTGCAGTCCGATGCCCTCTGTGCTCTCGCTGCGGAGGCGAAAGGGCGGGGACTTGCAGTGGGGATCCAGACCAACGGGTACTTCCCCGAGGTCCTCTCCCGCCTGATAAGAGGGGGGCTGGTCGACAGGATCGCGCTCGACTACAAGACCCGGTGGGAGGGATACAGCAAGCGATGGGAGGGATATTCCGAAGCCTGTGCAGAGGATTATACCTCCCAGGTGCGGCGTTCCATTGCTATTTGCGACGAAGCCTGGCAATCGGGACAGTTAAAAGAGTTCGAAGTGGTGCTCACCGTGTTCTGGGGGAACGAAAAAGAGATCCGGGAGATCGAACGGGACCTCCCGAGGGGGACCATCGTCCTCCAGCAGGGGGTCCGGAAACGGTTCTGGAAGGACTGGTCCCTGTCAAAAGAGGTGAACGGGAGGTCCTACCTGACGGATGCCGAGGTGAAGGGGGAGAGGCCCCCCCTCACCTACGGGGAGCTTGCCAGGATTGCCGCCTCGCTCGTCAGGATAGGACGGACGATCAAGATACGCACGAGGGATGCAGGGGAAGTGGTATATGAAAGTGATCGGGGTCGTCGGGTTACCTGCCAGCGGTAAAGGGGAGTTCTCCCGGATCGCAGGATTATCGGGGATCCCCATCGTGGTGATGGGGGATGTGATCCGCGAGGCGGTGAGGGAGGCAGGTCTCCCGGAGACGGACAGGAACCTCGGCGAGACGGCGGAGGCACTCCGTGCAAAGGAGGGAATGGACGCCATCGCCCGCAGGTGCATCCCACGGATAGAGGGCCAGTCCGCACCGGTTGTGCTGGTGGACGGGATCCGGGGGGATGCCGAGGTCGACCTCTTCCGGGTCCATTTCCCCCGGTTTTTCCTGATAGGTGTGGATGCACCGTTCGAGGTGCGCAGGGAACGTCTCTCCCGGAGGGGGAGGAGCGACGACTTCTCCGATCCAGGGGAGCTGGTCGAGCGGGACAGGCGCGAGATCCGGTGGGGCCTGTCCAGGGCGCTCGCCCATGCGGATTACACCCTCGAAAACGCCGGGACCCTGGAAGAGTTCGAACAGGAGGTTCGGGCTGTGCTCAGGGAGATCACGGAGGACCCATGAAGATCCGCCCGTTCTTCTCCTCCTCGTCCAAGGTCTGGGAGGACATCGCCTGGATTTACGGGATCGAGGGCGCAGGGTACCCTGGATGGGAGATCGTGGCGGACGGCAACTACAGGCTCGATGTCCCGGAGAACGTCCTCCGGATCGACGAAGCAATCTCGTCCACCGGCCTTTCGATCACGGTCCATGCGCCGTATGGGGACCTGAACCTGGCCACCCTCAATTATCCCATATGGAGGGAGTCCATCCGGCAGGTCACCACCTGCATCGAGAAGGCGAGCGTCTGGACGGACAGGGTTACCCTCCACCCGGGATACCTCTCTCCCGTCGGCAAGATGATGCCGGACCGTGCCTGGATGCAGCAGAAAGATGCGCTGGTGGAGATCGGGAGGCAGGCAGCGGAATTCGGCGTAACAGCCTGCCTCGAGAACATGATCTCCCTCCGGGAGTTCCTGTGCAGGTCTCCGGGGGAACTTCTGGGCATGGTCGACGGGATCGAGGGGATCGGCATCACCGTCGACCTCGGCCATGCCAATACCGTGGGCATGGTGAAGGAGTTCCTCCCCCTCCTTCCCCGCGCGAGCCACCTCCATGTCCATGACAACCACGGGGAATCGGACGAACATCTCGCCGTAGGGGAGGGGACGATCGACTGGTCCCTGGCCGGCCCCGAGATTGCCAAGAGCTACTCGGGGGTCCTGGTGGTCGAGGGCAGGTCAATCGAAGAGGGAGAAAGAAGCCTTCGCGTTGTGCAGGGGTGGTTGTCATAAGCGGAGAGACCCTTCACGTCTATTTCCTTGGAACTGCCGGGGCGCTTCCCACGCCTCTCCGCAATCCCCCCTGCATCATGGTCAGGCGGGGGCATACCACCCTCCTCTTCGATTGCGGGGAGGGGGCACAGCAGCAGATGATGCGGGCCCGGACCGGCTTTCTGGTGGACGCCATCTTCATCACCCACTGGCACGCGGACCACTTCCTGGGGATTGTCGGGCTCGCCCAGACCCTGTCGTTCATGGGCCGGACGGATCCCCTCACCATCTATGGGCCGGAGTGGGTCCACGAGGCTGTCTCGGCGATCCGGGGGATGTCGCGGTACAACGTGAAGTTCCCGATCCAGTCCGTGGACCTCCGCCACGGATCCACGATCCGGTTCGACGGGTTTTCCGTCCGGGCATTCGAGACGATCCACGGCCTTGCGAGCATCGGCTATATCCTCGAGGAGGACCCGCGTCCCGGAAGGTTCAACCGGCAGCAGGCGATCGACCTCGGGGTCCCCCCAGGACCCCTTTTCGGGAAGCTGCAGCGGGGAGAGTCGATCTGCATCGTACGCGACGGTACCGGAGTAAATGTCTCCCCGGGAGATGTGATGGGCCCGGAACGTCCCGGGAGGAAGATCGTGTATACGGGGGATACCCGGCCCGTCCACTCCCGCATCGCGGGGATTGCCGGCGATCCCGACCTGCTGATCCACGACGCCACGTACGACAACCAGTCCCTGGACCGTGCCAGGGAGGTATACCATACGACGGCAGGAGAGGCCGGGGAGGCCGCTCTCGCACTGAATGCCCGGCTCCTCGCCCTCGTCCATATCAGTTCACGGTACACCACGACCGCCGGCCACATCCGGGATGCAACCGCTGCCTTCCCGGGCAGGGTCCTCGCACCTTCGGACCTCGACGTCCTCGAGATCCCGTTCCGGGATGCGTGAACGGGCGGGATAGATCGCGATCACCCTGATATCCGGGGGGACGATTACCATTAGGTAAATAAAGTCCATACCCCTAATTCTATATAGAATCGGGCATGAATCCGGGCCAAGATGATGAGAATACAAGAGAATCGGTGGAATAATGTCAGAAGATGATATCGTCGTATACCGCATGTCCCCCTCCTGCGACCTTGGAGATGTCGAGGTGGGGAAGATCTATATCGGCCGTGTGCAGGGATTCGCGAACTTCGGCACATTCGTACAATTGAACGACAGGGTGAAGGGGCTCGTCCACAAGAGCAATGCACGCACCGCGCACAAGGAGCGCGAAAACATCCTTGTGCAGGTGAACAACATCAGGAACAACGGCAATATCGATCTCGAAGAGGTCACCTACCCGGTCTATACCGTGGTGATGGTGGAGAAGAAATCCTCGGCCGTCCGGCTCTCCGAGCTCGGGAGCAAGGTGGGCAGGACGGTCAGGATCGAGGGGGAGATCGCACAGATCAAGCAGACCAGCGGTCCCACCATCTTTACCCTCGTGGACGAATCCGGGACCGAGAATGCGGCCGCATTCGTAGAAGCAGGAGTCCGTGCCTACCCTGAGGCGGAACTCGGCGACCTGGTACGGATCGTGGGAGAGGTGATGAAACGGCAGAACCAGTTGCAGATCGAGGTGGACAGCCTGGCAATCCTCGCCGGAGAGGAGGCGGAAGGGGTCCGGGATCGGATCGAGAAGGCCCTGGAACTCCGTTCGGAACCTGCCGAGATCCCGCTGCTGGTCAGGAGCGAGGTGCTGGAACGGTTGCGCCCGGAGATGAGGAAGATCGCCCGGATCGTCCGGAAGGCAGTTTTCACTGCGCAGCCGATCCTCCTTCGCCACCATGCAGACGCCGATGGCATCTGTTCGGGGGTTGCCATCGAGCAGGCGGTCACCTCCCTGATCAGGGAGTCCGGGGGCGACTTCGATTCGGATTATTTCCTCTTCAAGCGGGCCCCCTCAAAGGCCCCGTTCTACGAGATAGAGGACATCACGAGGGACCTTGACTTTGCGTTGAAAGACCACGCGAGGTTCGGCCAGAAGATGCCGCTGATCCTCCTCACCGACAATGGGTCGACCGAGGAGGATCTCCCCTCCCTTAAGGTCGCTCAGGTGTACGGGCTGTCCATCATCGTCATCGACCACCACCACCCCGATGCGATCGTGGACCAGTATCTCGCCGGGCACGTCAATCCCTATCACGTCGGCGGCGACTTCGGGATCACTGCGGGAATGCTGGGGACCGAGATCGCCCGCCTGATCAACCCGGCCGCAGAAAAGCTGATCCGGCACCTTCCTGCGGTGGCAGGAGTCGGCGACAGGAGCGAGGCGCCGGAGAGGGCCCTCTTCCTCGCGCTTGTTTCGGATACCTATACCGAACAGGACTGCAAGGATATCGCCCAGGCCCTGGACTACCAGCAGTTCTGGCTCCGGTTCAACGA